>PVWI01000315.1 GCA_003003725.1 filamentous cyanobacterium Phorm 6
GGGTTGGGAGTGGAAGGGGCGCGATCGAAATAGATTTTTCGGATGACTGGCACGGGATGGCGGGAAATTCGGGTAGACTTTATGACTGCCCGAACAAATCTTATCGCGGTTTTTATTCCAACCTTGCTCTTACTTCATCAGCCGACAACTGAGGCAATTGTTCGACAAACAATGTCAATTCATCGACAGGCATTGCTAGTAAGTTGGTAAGGGCAGTAGGCAGAATATCCTCCAATTCATTTTGGCGGGTTCTCAAGACATTTTCTGCTAATAATCTCACCGCTTGTTCTCTTCCTGCTTCATCGACTGTTAGCATGGATATTGCCAGCAACAGCACCGTAAATTCCGCAGCGGGCAACTTTGATATTGGAGATAAAACAACTGTCATTTTCGAGTTGACTTCTCCAAATCGCACTTGCAGAAAATTCTCTAAAATTAAGCGCTGTTGTGTTTGCCTGCCTTGTTCTAATCCTTGTTGTTGTGCGGCTTCTAACTGTTCTCTAAAAAGTGATGGGATCGCCATAATTAACTCCCGCTCTTCTGGCTGTAACTCTTGTTCGGTATCGGTTACTAAGTTTGACTGCAACTGATACAGCAATTCTAGCGCGATAATCCGTAACGGATCGTCGGTTGCTAAATATCTCAGTTCGGCGATCGCCCTTTGCTGCACTTTTCCTTTGCCTAAAATCCTCAACCACAACGTTTCGGGAGTTTCGGGCAATTGGTGAATCACCACCATTGCCGATTTCAAATGCCTCGGCAAAAAATAAATGCCATCGAGCCAATCCTCCGGCTTGGGTACCGCACCAAAACCCTCCAGCAGTGCTTTCGACGCTGTAGGTGTCAAAATCCACAATAAGGGCAGCTTAGCATCGTCGTAGCGAGTATTTTCTCTTCGGGCTTGCCGCTCCAATTCACCCCGCAAATCCCATAACTTACTCATACAGCTAATGACTTCGCCGACAGTTGCTGCATTGCGAAACGGTTCAAAAATTGCCGCCGTATCAGCCATTTTTCCCAACAATCCTAAAGTTGCTGAGTATTCGGGAATTACAGTGCTGGGAATGAAATAAACATCGATTTCTCGGACTTCGGCAGTAACATCATGCCCGATATTCACCGTCCCGATGGGAGACAGCAGTTCTGTCAACAAGTCTTTGGCAAAGCGATCGTGAATAAATCGCGTCATAAAAATTTACTTTCATATTTTATGATTTAAGTTTATCATGTTGCTGTCAGATATTTAAGATGTTTTATCTGACAACCAGCAGACAAACATAAAACTATCAAACACTCAGATACCCGACTTTTTCAAGAAGTCGGGTATCTAACAGATATCGCATTTTACCAAAAAATTGGGTCTAAAGCCCCGTCCTTATAGGACGGCTTCAATCCCGCAAAGCATTAAGATTCGTTAAGCATACATCCTTGTAGGCAAAAACTCTAACAAAAGTGATAAACTATTCCAATGATAACCTTAGAGTTCAAGTTAAAGGGCAAAGCGAACCAGTATCGAATCATCGACGAGATGATTCGTACAGCGCAGTTCGTCCGAAACAAAACTCTAAGGTATTGGGTAGATAATCAGGAAGTCAAGTTAGTCGATCTGTACAAACAATGCGCCATCATGGCGAAAGAGTTTGAATGGGCAGGCAAACTTAACTCAATGGCGCGTCAGGCTTCGGCTGAACGTGCCATTTTTGGTATTCAACGTTTCTTTGCCAATTGCAAAGCTAAAAAGCCAGGAAAAAAAGGCTATCCACAATTCAAGAAACACAGTCGATCTGTAGAGTACAAGACATCAGGATGGAAGCTTTCTGCCGACAAAAGATGCCTGACTTTCACCGATGGCTTTGCCGCTGGAACATTTAGATTGCTCGGCAGTAGAGATTTGCATTTCTATGCGCCCGATGAGATTAAAAGAATTAGGATAGTTCGTCGCGCAGACGGCTATTATGCTCAATTCTGCATCAACATTGAACGCACCGAGAAGGTTGTACTCACGGGTAAAGCTATCGGCATAGATGTGGGATTAAACCACTTCTATACCAACAGCGATGGTGAAACAGTTCCAAATACTCGGTGTCTCCGCAAAAGCGAAAAAGCTTTAAAGAGATTGCAGAAGCGAGTTTCTCGGAAAAAGAGAGGCTCTAAAAGCCGGAAAAAGGCAATCAACAAGTTAGGAAGAAAGCATTTAAAGGTTAGTCGGCAGCGCAAAGACTTCGCCATTAAAACGGCGTCCGGCGTGGTGAAATCTAACGATTTCGTAGCCTACGAAGACCTTCAAGTGCGTAACATGGTCAAGAACCACAAGCTTGCTAAATCAATCAGCGATGCTGCGTGGTCACAGTTCGCTGAGTGGCTGGAGTATTTTGGGAAGGTGTATGGAAAAACAGTTATTGCTGTTCCGCCACAATACACATCTCAAAAGTGTTCAAACTGTGGCGATATTGTTAAGAAGACTTTATCGATCCGAACGCATATTTGCGGTTGCGGAACGATATTAGATCGCGATCATAATGCCGCGTTAAATATTCTAGCTAAAGGTTTGAAAGCTCATACAGGGATTGATTTAAATACGGTGGGGCACACCGGAATTCACGCTGGGGGACAGACCGATCTCTACTCGCTGGTGGCGACACCAACGAGCAAATCAACTGGATGATCCAAGAATCCTCGCGCCTTTAGGCCGGGGAGTGTCAAGTTCCTTGAAAATGCAGGCTGCAATCAATAGGCAATTTGCAAAGTCACAGAAGCTTCAATCTGCTGTTCCCCTCCCACCACAGGCGTTGCAGCATTAGCATCAGCCCTAGCAGCAGCAAATTGGCGGTACACGGGAGCTGGCGCGATCGCACCGTTGACTTGAATTCCCTGAATCTCGCCGCGCTTGAGGTTGAGCGCGCTCAAGACTGCATCCGCTTGCGATTGAGCGTCTTGAGTGGCTTTTTTGAGTGCTTGTTTTTGAGCTTGTTCGATCGCGCTTTCGGCGGCCACAAAACTCACACCTTGAATGCGCGTTGCTCCGGCGTTCACCGCATCGTCGAGCAAAGTGCCTGCAGATTCAGTATTAATCCGAAAACTGACGGTATTCGTAGCAGTATACCCTGTCAGCCGCTGCTGGTTGTTTTCGTAGCTGTAATTCGGGCTGAGGGTAATGCCGGCAGTTTCGAGTTTTTCTACTTGGCGCGATCGCAGCAACTCTACCACAGCGGACGATCGTCTCGCCGCTTCCTGCTGCACCTGGGCCGCCGTTTTCCCCTGTACCTCAACACCCAATCGCACTTGCGTTTGAGTTGTCGGAATCACTTCAATACCCCGCCCAGTAACAGTCAGCGCTCTGATCCGCTGTTCTTGAGCAACCGCCGGATCTAACCTCACAAAACTCACGAAAGTTAACGTTAAACACAACGCTGTTAACAGACTGCGGAAATTAATTCTAGTACCGCGCCGCAAATTTGAATTCATAAACTCGATTCTCCTCACGTACAAAAGATGCTATACTTTACCTTCGCACTGGAATTGCTAAATCTCCAGCCTGTTACATTTTTAGCAACTAAAAAAAATATTAGTCATTAGTCATTAGTCATTAGTTATTAGTCACTATTATATGCAATCCTTAAAACAAGTGGCCCGCCGACTCAAAAAAGAAACTTACGCTGTTTATTTAGCCAGTATAGACCAGAGAGTACCTTGGTACGCGAGAATTTTAGCGGGTGTTACGGTTGCGTATGCCTTTAGTCCGATCGACTTAATTCCTGACTTCATACCGATTCTCGGCTACTTGGATGATTTGATAATTGTACCTTTAGGAATTTGGCTGGCATTAAAAATGATTCCGCCACAGGTTTTAGCCGAGTGTCGGGAAAAAGCCGCCGCCAAAATAGAGGGAGGAAAACCGATAAATCGGGCTGCTGCTGCTGTAATTATTGCCATTTGGATTGGATTTGGAATATTAGCCGCAATTTTGCTCAAACAAATATTGAAACGTTAGAATACCTGGCGGTTGAAACCGCGGCTATACAGACAAAACCCGCCGACGTGGGTTGAATAATAGGCGGTGAAAATTATGTTTTACCTTATTCTCTCTTCGTCTGCGGAGGCGGACATCGTTTGACTTTCTGGCGGTTTCAACCGCCGTCGGATCTTCATGATATTATATTGTAGGGCGATCGCTCATTACCTTAAAAAAACTCACGTTATCCGATACCAAGTATTATTTACCCCTTAAAAAATTAAACTAACTTTCTACCTATGACTCAAACTACTACCGATCACCTCAGCCACCTCAACCCATCCCAGCGCCAAGCAGTCGTCCATTACAACGGGCCGCTGTTAGTAGTAGCGGGGGCTGGTTCCGGGAAAACCCGAGCACTAACTTACCGCGTAGCAAACTTAGTTCGCACCAACCGAGTCGATCCCGAAAATATTCTGGCGGTGACATTTACGAATAAAGCCGCTAGAGAGATGAAAGAAAGAATTGAAAAATTGCTGGCTACTCAGCAAGCTGAAGCGGAATATGGGAAACCTTTGGCAGATTTAGCGCCGGATGTGCAAACCAAATTGCGATCGCAAATTTACCAGAGAATTACCAAACACATTTGGATGGGGACTTTTCACTCTTTGTGCGGCCGCATTCTCCGCTACGATATAGAAAAATACCAAGACGAAAAAGGTCGTCAGTGGAAGAAAAACTTTTCGATTTTTGACGAGTCAGATGCTCAAACTCTCGTCAAACAAATTGTTACCAAAGTCCTCAATTTAGACGATAAGAAATTTGACCCGCGTAAAGTCCGCTATGCCATCAGCAATGCTAAAAATAAAGGTTGGTCTCCTCAAGAATTCCTCGCAGCAGAACCGGATTACCGAGGGCGGGTAATTGCGGATGTTTACAGCCGTTACCAAGATGCTTTAGCGGCCAACAACGGTTTAGATTTTGACGATTTAATTCTAGTTCCGGTTAAACTTCTGCGCCAAAACGAGCAAGTTTTAAGTTATTGGCATAAAAAGTTTTGCCATATTTTAGTTGACGAATATCAGGATACCAACCGCACTCAATACGATTTGATTCGGATGTTGGTGACAAATAACAGCGACCCGAAAGAGTTTGATAAATGGCAAAATCGCTCGATTTTTGTGGTGGGCGATGTGGATCAATCTATTTACAGTTTTCGGATGGCTGATTATACCATTTTGCTGGAATTTCAAGACGATTTTGGCGATGGTTTGTCGGATGCAAAAACTCAGACGATGGTCAAATTAGAGGAAAATTATCGATCGCGCGAAAACATCCTGCAAGCCGCCAACCACTTGATCGAACACAATACCGAACGCATCGAGAAAGTTCTGCGCCCGACTCGCGAACCCGGAGCTCCGATTGTGGTATGGCGCGCCGACAACGAAATAGATGAAGCGCAATTTGTAGCGGGGCAAATTCAGTCCCTGAAGCGCCAAAATTCCGAATACGAACACGGGAGTAACTTTGCGATTCTGTACCGCACCAACGCTCAATCTCGCTCCTTTGAAGAAGCGTTAATGTACTTGGATATTCCCTATAATATTGTCGGCGGCCTGAAGTTTTACGATCGCAAAGAAATCAAAGATATCCTAGCATACCTGCGGACGATCGCCAATCCCGACGATAGCGTCAGCCTCAAACGCATCATCAACACTCCCCGCCGCGGCATTGGCGACACGACATTTGGTAAAATCGAAGACGCTGCAACTCAATTAGGTATTCCGTTGTGGGAAATTCTCAGAGACGAATCTTCTGTAAATACTCTCGCAGGGCGATCGGCAAAAGCTATAATTAAGTTTGCCGCCATGATTGGTAATTGGCAACAAAAACTTGAAACTACGCCCGCGTCGCAAATTGTCCAAGGAATTATCGAAGATTCTGGTTACATTGACGATTTGAAAAACCAAGGAACCGAAGAAGCCGAAAATCGCATCGAAAACGTCAGAGAATTGTACAACGCAGTGCTGCAATTTGAAGAACAAAACGAAGAACCGACGCTAACATCATTTTTAGCAAAAGCATCTTTAGCATCCGATTTAGATGATTTGAAAGAAGACGATTCCCGCGTGTCGCTGATGACGCTGCACTCAGCCAAAGGGTTAGAATTCCCCGTAGTATTTCTAGTCGGAATGGAACAGGGTTTATTTCCCAATTTTCGCAGTTTAGATGACCCGAAAGCAGTTGAAGAAGAACGCCGTTTGTGCTATGTCGGCATCACTCGCGCCCAGGAATTGCTATTTCTCAGCCACACTCGCGAACGCCGCCTCTGGGGAGGATACCGCGAACACTGCACGCCTTCGCTATTCTTGGGCGAATTACCGACACATTTGCTAGCTGGAAGTGCGAAGAAAACTAAGACTGGTAAAACGGCTGCATCCCAGGGAAAAACTAATAATTCAGCAGCCGATTCTGGGAGTTCTCCATCAGAATGGAAAACGGGCGAACGAGTTTTTCATCATGCTTTTGGAGTTGGAGAAATTACCCACGTTTTGGGAGTGGGCGATAAAACTAATCTGGCAATTAAGTTTAAAGGTTTGGGCCGCAAAATCATCGATCCGAGGACGGCTAAGTTGCAGCGAGTGTAATAGAAAAAACCCCAAGAAAACCCGGCGGTTGAAACCGCGTCTATGCAGGCAAAACCCGCCTCCGCAGGTTGAAGAATAGGCGGTAAAAATGGCGGTAAAAATTACATTGTTTTCTTTAGTCCGCAGAGGCGGACATCGTTTGACTTTCTGGCGGTTGAAACCGCCGGATTTTCTTCTATTATTCGA
>PVWI01000316.1 GCA_003003725.1 filamentous cyanobacterium Phorm 6
GGGGGATCTAGACTTTGCCTAAAAGCGACATTTATCAGGGTTTCAGGCTTAAGTTGACACTCCTTGGGCAGTGCCGTGTCCCTACAATTAATCGCGGTAGGGACACGGCACTGCCGTGTCCTCTATATTATTCCGGTGCAACCGGAATTGATCTGACTTGTTGGGTTGAGTCGTGAATTTTATTCCCGATCGCCACACTTGCGATCGAGTTTCATTTTTTTCCCGTATTATGCCAAATTCCGGCGCGCGATCGCCAAAAACCCGATCGACCACCGCTAAATATTTAAATCATTTTATACCACTGATTGCCGTAACAAAAACATCAGTGTTGCTTCGCACAGCGGCGACTAAATTGGTTACAAAGCTTTTTGCTGATCGCTGGCACTCGATCCTTCTGTGGAGGACTCTGGCGATTTATATCCGTAGAAATCTATCCGGTAGTCTACAATTTTGACACCAGTTTGCTGTTGGATTTGTTCGATCAGCTCGATCGGCAGTTCCACATGAACGTCCAGAATCTGAGCCGTATCCAGACAATTGACGTGAGAATGAGAGTCGCTGACATTGCCGTACAAGCGTCCCTCCGATCGATCCAGACATTCAATAATCCCTTCTCTCGACAAAGCTTCTAGATTTTGATAAACCGAAGTATGCCCGATCGAATCCGCTTGTCGGTTCAGGCGATCGTAAATTTCGCGAGCCGAGAGGTGTTCTTTTGCCTCCCACAGAAGTTCTAGAATAAATCGACGCTGGCGGCTCAAGCGCATTCCCATCGCCTGACAGCGGTTTAAAGCATCTTCTAATGAACGAATTGGTTTCACAGCTACCGCCTACTAAAGCCTGCTCGATTTTTAATTCTGGTACAACGTTGCACGCTCATCCCATATTTACTAATTCTAACCCAGGGTTGCCAAACAGTAGAAGGTAGAGGCCAAAAATCTCAAAAAAGTGAATTTTTTCTGGTTACTGCCGAGCTCAGGCTACCAGCAGACACCAGAAAATTTCCCGCCTCAAAAATATTGCTGTGATCTCAGAACAAGACACCAGCCCTTGATACTCCCCAGGGCTGAAGCCACGGGGATTCTTGAATGAATCCAAAAACTCTCAAAGGTGTTATCAAGTCACCTCTAGACGCTCAAAACAACTACCACTACAAAAGGTATTGCAATTGCGCTTACTTTTAAATTGTGTTTGCTTTCATAGTCCATCACAACGCCAGATAGGTACGCTTCACACTCTGCCATTATTTGTCAGTTATACAGGCTTACTACTCCTTAAAGAGTGTGGTGGCTCACTGTGCCGGGATTTCTCCGATACAAGGCGTATTTCAACACGTAGATGGTTGTTTTACTTGCTAATCTAATTATAACAAATCTTTCGCTCAATTGCGTAAATAAATGTTGAAGGCGGTTTCAACCGCTACCGAGTTCCTCCATAAGTCTAAAGCCAGGGGCTTCCCTCTCGTTTTTTGGTGAATTCAGGTATGAGGATAAGTCGGTAGCGCCCCACCACCAACCAAGCGAGTGCGTGGCGATGCCTATGGTAAAACAAGTGCAGCAACTAATATCAAATCCTCTCTTCATCGGAATGATCAGCGAGGAGATGGCAGTGCCGTCTCCCTGCATTACATTAATCACCGTAAAGGCACGTGCAGTCTCCTCATTTCGGGTAATATTAATTCCGGTGCCACCGAAATTGAGATAAAAACAATCAATTAGCTATTGAAATATCTGCGATCGCGAGCAATCCCAGCAACCGAAATATCAAGCTTAGATTCTGAACATTGAAAGGACAATTAATGGCAGTATCGGGATACCAATAGCAGCAATTTCTATCCACTTTGAAAGCATTGAAAAAATAAAAGCAAGCACAATTGCAATATAAAAAATTACTGGTAAGCTGTTCTACATTTAAATTCTGTGCAAATTATCAATTAAACAATCAGTGGAATGGGCTTCGACGCCGTTCCAAATATACCATTTAAATGCGGAAGAGTTTAGTTATTTTGAGCGTGCAGGCGATCGGATAGCAACGATTGAAAATACAGAACTGGATTAATCAAGAATCCCCGTCCCGATCGGACTGGGGAGTATCAATCTATCTTGTACTGCAACAAATTCTAGGAAGAGGATTTAATGGCGTGAACCAGTAACTTGGCGATTTCCGAGAGTTGCTTTTTGTTGAAAGTTTTGAGCAAAAGCTTTACTACCGCCTTTGGTTCGGCAGGAAGTGCTACTTCCTTCAACACTGTTGCTGCTGCCGCTGGAGCTGTCGCTGGGGCTGCTGCTGCTTTTGGGGTTGCTGCCAAAAGTAGCAAATTTTTGCTCGGAGCGATCGTCTTGACTTTCGGGCCTTGCACCAAATCCCCAGCATCCTTGAGCTCTTTGATAATCAGCGGAGCTAAAACTTTATAAGAGTTTTTGGGATTAACGATCGCCCCCCTAGCAGTTTTAACTAAATTTTGCCAAGTTTCAATTTTACCTCCCAACTTATAAAGGCGAACGCACACAGCCGTCAACTCCTGGCGACTAGCAGCCGATTCTTTCTGCTTGAACACCTGCAACATCTCTTTAAGTAAAACCATCACTTGAACAGCAAAACTAGGCTGCCCCCCGGGCGCTGTTTGAGCTGCTGCGGGGGCACGAGATCCAGCAGCAGCAACCGCCACAGCTTTGCCAGACGCCAAGTTTTTCAGGTGAGTTTCCAGTTGAGCAAAAACTGGCATCACCTGTTGCACGAGTTTTTCTCCCTCTTCATTCCTCAAGCCGAAAGGCCCCTCCAATCGCGCCAGTAAGTCCTTCAGCGTATCAACCCCCTTTAAAAATAGGGATTCTACCTTTTGGTCAACCTGCTTAACTGGCCCGTCCTTGAGCACCTTAAAACAATCTTCCAAGCGGTGAGCAGTTGTTCTAATACTATCCAAGCTGAGCATAGCCGCCCCTCCTTTCACGGAATGGGCGGCTCGGAACATCTCTTGGAGGCTTTCGGGGTCTTTCATCGTGGACTTCAAGTCCACTAAACCATTTTCTAGAGTATCGAGGTGCTCCTTAGCCTCCTCTATAAACAAACGCATAATTCGGTCTTGCTGATCTGACACGACAGTCCTCCTAACAATCTCAGCACCCTCCAGAAAGCACCCTGTGCGCGGGAGGAAACGCGACTTATTCCTGCCCAAAGTCGGAAGCTTCCATGCAAAATATTCTAGCCTGCCTCAGCTAACAGACTGAAAATACTGGTGCTGTTGCGGTGGGCGGGAGAGCCAAAACTCCTACCCTCAGAGATCGAACCTAGAGTTCTGAGGGAGTATCTGGAGCGATTTCAATGCCCATTCCTTGTTTGATGATTATCTGTTGATCCGTAATCAAGTCGCTCAATTCCTTGACTTCAACGCCGATGTTTTGGCAAGCCAGTTTCAGTTCCCGCTCGAATGTGTCGAGGTCGCTCCCGTAGCCGCAAAGCTCGGCGGCTGGGGTGATTCCTTGTTGGGCGTTGGCTTTGGCGCAGTCGATCAATTCAATGCCTTTGAGGGGTTGGGAGGATGCCATAGTGTCAAACCACAATTTATCTTTTTTTCTACTGTACCTAGAACGTTGAGGTCGATCGATCTATCAAAAGGCATGAAAAATCCTGTCCGTGCCGCGTGTTACCAATTCATAGCTATTTTTGGGGAGTTCCTGGCAAAATAGCAGTTGTTAGGATTTTCTAGTAACCCTTACTGTGCCTAACTTAGGCTAGATGAATGTGAGAAATGTTTCCAAATCTCAAATGCACTGGGTGTGGAGCGTCCGGCACCGCCTGTTTGCATCTATTCTGTTCGCCATAGCAGTTGCTGTTTTCCTGCCGCGCGAGTATCTCCCCCTGACTCGGGCACTGTGTATATGGAATGCAGGCGCTGTCAATTTCCTGATTTTGACTTGGATGCTGATGCTGCAAGGCACTCCCGAACTGATGCGCCACAACGCTCAGCAGTTGGACGCTGGCCGCTTGGCAATCTTAAGCTCGATCGTGGGAGCAGCTTTTGCTAGCTTTTTAGCCATCTTCTTCCTGCTGCGCGATACCAAAGGCCTCTCCCCCAATTTGCTATTTCTGCACTTGGGACTTTCTGTCCTGACAATAGTTGGATCTTGGATGCAGGTGCACACTATCTTCACCCTGCACTATGCCCGTGGCTACTACGGAAACCGCAGCAAGCAGCACGGCAGTTACTTGCAGGCGGGGGGTTTGAATTTTCCCGGCGACGAGGAACCAGACTACAAAGATTTTTTATATTTCTCCTTTGGGATTGGCATGACTTGCCAAGTTGCAGACGTGCAGATAACTTCTCGTTCCACCAGGTATCTCGTCCTGTTTCACAGCGTGCTGTCGTTCTTTTTCAACACCGCTATTCTGGCTATGAGTGTCAATATTATTGCGGGATTGAGTTGATAGGATTCAGTAGCAGCGGTAAATGAAACGGTTGGGGTTACGAAATAAATTCAGCTCGATCTCCCAATTTTTCACAGCGCAATAGAAAGAGAAACATAAATGATAGCAACTAGCATTTTGCACTATCTTGATTACGTTCAAAATCTTGATTATTTAGCTGCGATTGTTAAGTCGGTATCTTCCGTAGAACTTGACAATATCATCAATGGACTTTTGCAATCAGAGAACTATGAAACAGTTAGTTCAACTTGTCTCTTTATTCGAGATTTAGTTCTTTTTGGCTCTCAGAATCCTGATTGTGAGAAGTTCTGTCAAGGTTATTCAGAGTCTTCGATCGTCAAAACTCTTGAGCAGCTTCTTTTTTCTCCGAACCATTTTATTCGTAAGGAAGTAGTTTATACATTGGGCAAGACTTACAGCTATGGCAGTCTCCCGATGTTGAATCAAGCCTTCAGCGCATTGCGAGACATTGACCCCATCCTGTTGCCGAGACTAATTGGTGAGATGGGTTGGCTCGGAACCGAAAACTTCTGGGCATTTCTTGAGTCTATGACGACTAGCCAGGTTTACATGACTCGATGGGCAGTTATCGATGTGCTATCTGAATTTATTGGAGATGATGCGCGGGTGCAAGACCAACTATTTCAAAACAAATTCAGGTTTACTGAGCAATTGCGGCGAGATTCAAATATGCTCATTCAGTCAGAGGCGGAGTATGAGTATCAGTTCCTAAAGTTTCGTAGCGAGACATACAATCTATCGAAGGCCCAGCGTAAAAAGAAACGGAAAGACTTAGAACGAAATTATAAACCAACATTTCGCTTTGCTCATATATCTACCGCTTTCACGAATTACCTGTATACCGAGAGGTTAACGCAATATTCTGTAGGTGAATTTGAAGCCTTTATCTCAAATATGACTCAAGGATATTCGTAAATCAGTCTAACAGGTCAGTGGAGCGGACGAAAGCCTGGAAAGGTTATCTGAAGCAAATTTTAATGCTGATTTTCCCACCCGCATTCGATCGCCCTCCATCCCCCGACAGTACAGCCAACCGCCGATCGCACGCCCCGTTCTCCCAATCTCAAAATTTCCCGACATTTTGCTTGCCAAGTCGAAGTCATTACGAGTATGATTTAATAAGAAGCAAAAAAGAGAGCCGCCATGAGGATCGAAGCCATACCCCTCAACCAGATTCGCCGCCCCCTGCCGCGAGTCAACGACCAAACTAAAGTAGCCGCCCTCATGGATTCCATCCGCGAGGTAGGTTTAAACGAACCGATCGACGTGCTAGAAGTAGATGGCCAGTATTACGGATTTTCCGGCTGCCACCGCTACGAAGCTTGCCAGCGTCTCGGTTTAGAAACTATCCGCTGTAATGTACGCCGAGCTCCCCGTGCCGTGTTGCAGATGCACTTAGCCTGAGCCTCTCAACTGAAATTCACGACAGGCAAACATTCGATCGCCCAAAACTGTCAAACCTCTCTCAGAAGTTCGATCGACAATCACCACTCACAACCTAAAAATCTATGACTACCAACAACCACAAACAACATCTGTACCCGACGCGCATCGATATGTCAGTCGCCACCCGCACTCAAATAGTCGGGCTGCTCAACGCCACGCTAGCCACGACTCTGGACTTAAAAACTCAAGTCAAGCAAGCTCACTGGAACGTCAAAGGCATGG
Organism: filamentous cyanobacterium Phorm 6; assembly: GCA_003003725.1. Classification (GTDB taxonomy): domain Bacteria; phylum Cyanobacteriota; class Cyanobacteriia; order Cyanobacteriales; family Microcoleaceae; genus Microcoleus. Next base: position 6,115 of record PVWI01000316.1, read on the forward strand.
ACTTCTACCAGTTGCACTTGTTATTTGACGAAATGGCGGGAGAACTAGAAGAATACGTCGATACGGTTGCCGAACGAGTCACAGCTTTGGGCGGTTTAGCTGTAGGAACCGCCCGCACAGCCGCCGCAGATTCGATTTTGCCAGAATTTCCTTTCGACATTGTAGACGGCAAAGAATACGTGACCGCTTTGGCCGATCGCTACGCACCCTACGCCCAACACCTGCGAGTCGCTATAGACAAAGCATCGGAACTCGGCGACGCGGATACAGCGGATCTCTACACCGAAATTTCGCGAGCAATTGACAAGCGTTTGTGGTTCCTAGAAGCCCATTTGCAAGGATCTGCCACAACTGCAACAGCCGCCGCCCCCGAAAAAGTAGGCGTCAGATAGCCAACTGTCAATAATTGAACTTGCATCTTCATAAATTGCGAAACTGCTGTGGGGCGGGCCGAACAGCCCGCCCCAAAAATGTATTTCGTTAAGGCTCGTGACAGTTTACGATCGAGAATATGTCCATTTAGTGAACAAACCTGACGGTCAACTGAGTACAGTTAGACCGCAGGCTTCTTTTTCCTTTTTTTCAAAGGCTTTTTATAGTGAGGTAGTTCCACCCCCACTTGCTAATATAGTATCAGAG
>PVWI01000065.1 GCA_003003725.1 filamentous cyanobacterium Phorm 6
CCTCAATACCTTCAGCGGAATTGCCGAAACCAGTCAAATTGCCCAACAAAAAAAATCTCCCAGAACCGCCCCAGTCAGGGTAGAAACCCCCGAAGGCGTGGCCGGAGTCCGTGGCACCTCATTTGGTGTCAGCGTCGGCGACGGCAAAACCTCAGTCGAAACCATTGAGGGTGCTGTCGGAGTATCGGGAAGCACCGACTCGGAAGTAGTTGTCAACCGTGGCAATGCCACGACAATTTTCTCTCAAAGCCCGCCCCTGGCACCCTCAGCAAGCCCTCGCCTAGCTCAACTCAAAGTCCGCAGTTTGTTGAGACTCAGCGGCGATATCTATCGCCTCAGCGGTCAAATTAACCCGATCAACACAATTTATGTGAACAACGAAGCAATTAAGATCGATCGAGAGGGCAAATTCAAAATCCAAGGAATTTTACCTCCAAGTCGCCGTCTCAACATCGTAGTCCGAGGCCCGTCAGTCACAGAAAGGCATTACACTCTCGCAGTTCCCTAAACAACCTATCTAAGAGTCGGAATCGAAGGTCAATTATTGCGTGAAATTAATTGCATGAAGTTCAAAGAATTGATTGAGCATCTCAAACAAAATCAACTGATCGGCATCCGGCAATATATCACCACAAATCCTCCCTGGATGACAGGCGCCGCCGCAGGTATCCTGTCTGTAGCGATGCTGCACTTGGGAATGTGGAAACCTCTTGAATATTTGGGATACAAAACCTTATTTCAAATTCGAGAATCGGGAATGTTGCCAAATCCGGGATGGGATGACAGAATTGCCGTAATTGCGATCGAGCCGCAAAGCTTAAAGGAATACGGTATGTTTCCTTGGCCACGCAATCGCTACGCCGAGTTACTGTCAGCCCTCAAAAAATCTCCCCCCACAGCAGTTGGTTTCGACATTCTCTTCCTCGATCCGAGTCCGAAAGATGAAATGTTAGCCGGTGCGATCGCCGCCAACGGCAAAGTTGTACTCCCTAGAACCACCAAAGAAGAACCCATAGCATCTTTTAAAGCAGTCGCCGCAGGTGTCGGACACATCATCCACGAACCCGACAGCGACGGCGTTAGTCGCGAGTCAAAAATCTTTCGGGCCGGAATTCCTAACTTCGGTTTAGCAATGACTCAGAGATACAATGCTGCTAACCCACAAAACCCTGTATTGTTGCCGCAGCCAGAAAATATGCAGGAACAAAAAGTCTGGATTAACTGGCCAGGGAACACAGAAAATGTACCCACCTATGCTTTTGTCGATGTTGTAGAAGGTAGAATTCCTGAAAATGCTTTAGCGAATAAATTAGTCTTAGTCGGCCTAGTTGCTACTGGTTTTGACCAGATATCATCACCTCTCAACAAGACTACGGCTGGGGTTTATTTATATGCAGCGTTGGTTGACAATTTGCTCAATCAACGCTTGCTGCGGCGGCTGCCGATACTGCTAGAAATTTTGTTATTGTTGGGAATTGGCCCGCTTACTTCTTGGATTCTGTCCAAGCGAGGTGTCAAAGCAAGAATTGCGATCGCTCTCGGTTTGCCTGTTGTTTGGATTCTGGCTGCTGCTTTGTTATTTAGCTTTTATTTTTGGTGGATTCCGATTGCTGCGCCCATTGGCACTCTCATTTTATCTGGTACTGCTTTGCAACTGCGGGAACAATACGAAAAGCAACAGTTAATGAGGTTATTTGAACAGCACGTCGCACCCGAGACTGCTCAGCTTATTTGGGCACGCAAAGCTGAGATATTTGAACAAGGAGAACTCGAACCTCAAGAACTTACAGCAACTGTGCTGTTTATGGATATTCGCAGTTTTACTTCGATTTCCGAAAAAATGCCACCGCGAGATTTGCTCAACTGGCTGAACAATTATTTGGAAGCAATGACCGACTGTATTATGGATCACGGCGGTGTTGTCGATAAATACATCGGCGATGCAATTATGGCAGTTTTTGGTGTGCCTTTTTGCCACAGCGAATATGCAGAAATTCAACAAGATGCCTTGAATGCAGTTGCGGCTTGCCTTGCCATGCACGACAAGCTGCACGAAATTAATCAGCAGCTTAGAATTGACCGCAAACCTTTAATTAAGTTTGGTATTGGTTTGCATACTGGACAGTTAGTTGCTGGTACTGTCGGCGGTTCCCGGCGCTTAAATTATTCTGTAATCGGCGATGCTGTCAACGTTGCTGCTAGATTGGAAGCGATGAATAAGGAAATTGTGTCTGATAGTCCTTTTAATTTGTTGGTGACGGGGAGGACTTTTGCCTATGTGCGCGATCGCTACGAAGGCCAAAAAGTAGGAGCAATTCAATTGCGCGGCAAAAAAGAAGAGACTGTGGTTTATGCTATTTTGGGCGAAAAGTAATAGTCAGTGGGCATCAGTTATGATATAAGTGGACAGTTGAGAAAAGGTTTGTAGTGAGGACTTTAGTCCGCATAAATCAGAGGACAGTTGAGAAAAGGTTTGTAGTGAGGACTTTAGTCCGCATAAATCAGAGGACAGTCGAGAAAAGGTTTGTAGTGAGGACTTTAGTCCGCATAAATCAGAGGACTAAAGTCCTCACTACAAACCAATCTAATTGTAGTAATTTAACGGACACGATATCGATCGCAGATTTATGCAATAAGTCTAATCTAATCAAATACACTCAGCCGCAGAGTTTTCGCTATTTGTTCTAACAGAAACAAACCGCCTACAGAATTTCCCTCTTTATTCAGGGGCGGACTATAAGATGCGATCGCCCCTTCACCCGGAATTACCGAAAGCATTGCCCCGCTCACACCCGACTTAGCCGGCAATCCCACCCGCAGCGCCAAGCGGGCAGATGCCTCATACAAACCGCAAGTAGCCATCAGTGCTTTGACAGTGCGGCAGTTTTCCCCGATCGCTTCACCACCATTTACCAACACCATTCCCAGCTTCGCCAAATCTTCGACAGTTCCCGACAAACAGCAAACGCGATTGTAGGTTTCTAACGCAATTTCCGAGTTTTCAAGATAACCCGATTCTACCATTGCTAAGGCAAGATCCCAATTTTTTTGATTCGGCATTGCATTCACTGAATCGAGCATTAACTCATCAACAAATAACTGACTGTTTACTTGTTGATTCAGCCAAGTTTGCAAATTTTGACAGCGCGCCACCGCATTTTCACCGGGAATCAAAGACGCAAGGGCGATCGCCCCGCTATTAATCATCGGATTTCTCGGCTTCCCTTTATCTGTTTCCAGTTGAGTCAGGGAATTAAAAGGCATTTCCGAAGGCTCGCAGCCAACACAGTCAAATACCGCTTTTTCGCCCAACGTACACAGCAGATAAAGCAGGACGAAGGGTTTGACTACGCTCATCAGTGGGAATGTTTGAGCAGTGCTGCCCCAGCTCAAAATTTGACCGTCAATTGCCCGAATTTGCACTGAAAACACTTGTCTGTAGGCTTGCGCAAGGAGAGGTATGTACGTGGGGATTTGACCTGATTTACTGCGATTAATTGCCTCTGTTGCCCAAGCATCCAGTTGTTCTGGTTGCAGATGAGATAGCTTGTTTGTGGATATTTTCAAATTTGATAACTTATTTTTTTAATCTAATCTCAAGTGCGTTAGCGAAGCCCTCGAAGAGGATCGCCCGATCGAGATCACAAACTTTTCTATGCCCGATTTTAGAATAAATCTAAGAAAAAAAATTACTTTGCATAAAAACCTGCTATTTCGTCAGATAGATACATAAGTAGCAGCTTCAAGGCAAAGTTGTTTCCCCGAAAACAACCAGCACTAGCTGGAAATGCGTTCCGATCGTGATTTTAAATCCCCAAGAACGGGGCAGGGTGCGTCTGTAACTTAATTCTCAAGGGAGAAATTCGCAATCCTTTCCGGATACCCCCCGAACCTCTGAGAATTTACTACCCAACCGAATCTACCAAAATCAGGATAAAAAAATGTCAGACGAAGCGAAACCAGATCCGCTAGTTTTTAAAGGTGTATGCAGCGAAGGAATTCTCAAAGGCAAAGAAATTGAAGGCAAACTAGACCTCAAAGTCATCGTCACCTCCGCCAAAGCTAAAGAAGCGCCAGCCCCAAAAAAATCCGAGTGGGAGCCAGTGATCTTTTGGGTATTGTTTGCATTCATGGCAAACTTGATCGTCGGCGACCCCGCCGGCATGAGAAAAAAATACAGCTCCCCACAAAGGTCTCATTCTCATCAGCAGATGTTAAACCAATCTGGGGAGCAGTCGCTGTTGCCTAAGAACACTTCGGCTTCGCTCAGTGACGGTTGACTTCGCGATCGTCACCGTTAGACTGCGCTTTAGGCCCGAGGACTCTGCCAGCCACGCAAATAGTAATAAAAAGACCCGAAATATTCATCGAATACTTTCGTCGTAGTTACCAAGGCTTCTGCACTAGGCAAAAACTTCCCTGCGTCTAAGCGGAGTCTAGTTCTCCCTCCTGCGGTGGGCTGGTAAGTGTAGAAGTCGGTAGCTCTGGGAATTACCTGAATTCCCATATTTGCAAATGCTAGGCTGGCACGGCGCATCTGAATCGCAGATGTTACCAGGATTACTTTGCGCCCGACACCGCGGCTGTCGAGTATCTTTCTTACTTCTTGGGCGCTGGTGCGTATATTCCGGCCGTTATCGTCCAGAACAATACTGTTGCGTGGCACGCCCATGTTGTTTGCTAGCAAAGTTTCGATATCCTTAGCTTCGCCAACAGAGCCTTCCAACTCCGGTCTCGGCCCAGCCGTAACGATCAGTAAAGGTGCTAGTTGCTTTTTGTAAAGCACAGCAGCATAGGGCAGGCGATTGCCTGCATCTGTCAGTTGAATTGCCCCTCGGTTGGGGATGTGAGGCGAAGTGGTTCCCTTGCCCAGCAGGACGATCGCCGCAGCAGTTTCGTCGCAGCAAACTGTGGTGCGTGCAGCAGCGTCTCGTTCTGCTTGGTCAGCGAACCAGTAAGCGACAACTGGCAGACTCGACAAGATCAAAACTAGCAGCGCTGCTAGGATCATTCTCGGCGCCGGGTTGCGGATGCCCCCGTTCGTGATCAGCGCCGATGCAATTACCAGCAGCGTGATCGAAAAACCTAACGGCGTAAAGAAGAAGGCTATTAAGCCAAAAATTGCTGCTCCGACTTCTGTGTCTGGCGCAAAAAAGGCCAGGAACAAAAGGCTGATCAGCAACAAAACGCGCAGCCGGTCTAATAACGGATTGTCTTTGCCTCCTGATGTATCCCACCACGATTTGAGCAGTGAGAAGAGGAGGAATAGAAATAGAATGCGAGCTAATAGTTCTGGCATCTTGCAATATTCTGTGTGTTCATAAATTAGTACAGAAGTTTGGAAACGAGCGCGAATTTGGCTGCCGGAGGAGATACGGGCATTGGCTGGTTTTTAACTTTCGCCAATAACGCAGTCCGATCGCACTTATCAGAAATGCTCGATTCCGGTCAGCGATCGACTCTTGGTTACAGGCGAATCAGCCCGCTACTTCCAATCACAGATTGCTGACAGTTAATTGGTAATTGATAACTGGTAATTGATAACTGGTAATTGATAATGGATCGAGCCGGAGGCCGGTGAAATTGGCAATTCAAGCCTGCTTTCTGGTACCTGCTATTTTTCCCATTCCCTGTTACCCATTCACCAATCCCCATTTATCGGCGTTTCAGTTGATTCCGAATTGCCTGCGTTACCGTTTGAATTACTTTAACACGAGCATAATACTTGTTATCGGCCGCAATTGGCGTCCAGGGAGCAGTCGGCGTGCTGGTGCGCTGAATCATTTGATTCACCGCCACTTCATAAAAATTCCACTTTTGGCGATTCCGCCAATCTTCTTGAGTGAGTTTGTATTGTTTAAATGGATTATTTTCTCGGTCTGTAAACCGCTTTAGTTCCTCGTCGGGACTGATGTGCAGCCAGAATTTAACTAAGACACAACCGAAACTGGTGAGTTGCTCCTCAAATTCGTTGATTTCCTGGTAAGCTCGACGCCATTCGAGTTCGGTGGCAAATCCTTCGACTCGTTCGACGAGCACTCTACCATACCAACTGCGATCGTAAATGCTGATTTTACCAGCAGTCGGCAACTCCCGCCAGAAGCGCCAGAGATAGTGGTGAGCTTTTTCTTCGTCCGTCGGGGCCGCAAAGGCATTAACGGTATAGCTGCGGGGGTCTAGGATGTCCGTCAAACGTTTGATCGCTCCTCCTTTACCGGCCGCATCCCAACCTTCAAACATCACTAACACGGGGATTTCCTTTTCGTGGATACTTTGTTGCAGTTGGCCAAAACTCGTTTGTGCTTCGCGAAGTTCGTGTTTGTAGTCGTCTGGCGACAAGGATAGAGTTAAATCTACTTGGGCGAGCAAGTCTGGTTCGGTGGGTTGCAACTTTTCTTGAGGCGGCAGTTTCAGGGGTGCAGATTGCGCTGGCTGTGTGTCTAGGGCTTCTGTAATTTTGGCTGCCATTTGCGTTAAAACTTTGACTCTCGCCCAGCGCTGACAGTCGCCTTCTACTAGCGTCCAAGGTGCCGGGCCGGTGCCGGTTTGAGTGATCATTTCTTCGGCCAAAGTTGTGTATTCTTGATATTTTTTGGCTTGTTTCCAATCTTCCGGCCGCACTCGCCAAGCTTGTAAGGTATCATCTTCTAGTTTTTTGAGCCGATGTTTGAGTTCTTTTTTGCTCAGGTGAATCCAAAATTTGGCAATTGCCGCGCCGTCGTTTACCATCTGGCGCTCGAAGGCGTTGATTTGTCTGATGACTGTCGGTACTTCGGCCTCGGAGACTCTCTCGAACAACCGGTCTTCTAAAACATGAGTGTACCAACTATGATAAAAAAAGCCAATCCGACCGCGGGCTGGGAGTTTCTGCCAAAACCGCCACAGAAAAGGATAGTCCATTTCTGCCTCTGACGGCGGCCAAATCGGATGAACCGTAAAGCCGCGCGGGTCCATGTAACCCACCATTTTTTTGACTAGGGCGCCTTTGCCGGCGGCGGCCCAGCCTTCGAGGACAATGATGGTGGGCAGTTTTTTTTCCCAGCAAGCCAGTTGGAGCGATCGCAACTGCTGCATTAAAACTTCTATTTTGGCCTCATAGGTTTCTTTATCCAGCGAAATATCTAAATCGAGGTTGTCAAGCATATTTGTTTTCTACCAATCAAAAATTTTAGTTTAACGTTCGTTTAACGTTTGGATAAATTTTACCCTCAATTGTCGCTTACACAGCGAAGTAAACTATAGTTATGGCACGCTTATAAGCGTGCGATCGGTTCAGCCCTCAAATACCAGCCTCGTTAATACTAGCAAGATTCCCTTCATCTCAAACTTGCCAAAAATAACCTGAGCAGTTATAGTTGAAATAGAGTGCAAAAGTAAAAATCAACTACCCACTGGGGGTGACAACTTCTTTACTTAGCTGTAGAAACTTTATTGGAATAATAGTTATTTAAGCACCAAGCTTGGTAACGCCAGAGAGCGCGGCTCATCGACATTCAGCCATAAACTCACATCCAAAACTAGCCCAAAAGGGCAAACCAATTTTTATGATTGCGCCATGAGATAAAACCTGAAAGCCTGGCTGATATAAACAGGTTTCTGAGTTTTATCAACACCAAATCACATCTGCATTATTAGCCGTAAGGTGCGCATTGCGCACCCTACATGATTAACCGTAATTAGTCGTAAGGTGCGCAATGCGCACCCTACATACTTGTTTGCCAATACCCATTAAGAGGAACAGTCCGAAATTACGGATTGCAAAGTTTTTTATGAATATCTTGACAACACGCTCCTACGGGGGCGAAACTGACTGGTGCGCGATCGCAGATTTGATCGACATCTGCGAAGCAATCGATCGACTCGGCGAAGAAGTCTCAGCAACTGAACTGAAGCTAATCCTAGATGCACCCAAACTCGACAAAGCCCGCGACGTGCAATTATGGGAAGATGGCAACTACAAACTCATCGGCTTAGCACTCCTAGATATGCCCGATTCCCAGGACGAAATAGACGCTTGTCTCTGGTTTTATGTACATCCAAATGTCCGGGGTGAAAGCTTAGAAAAAGACATAATTAAATGGGGAGAAACACGACTGCGTGAAGTAGGAAAAGCACAGAATTTACCAGCAAAATTGCGTACCTACAGCCGCCAGGACAAAGCCGATGAGATGCGGCTGTTAGAGAAACAGGGCTTTGCAGTCGATCGCTATTTTTGGACAATGGCCCGATCGCTATCTGAGCCCATTCCCGCACCGGAATTCCCCGCAGACTTTGCACTGACACACGTATCAGGAGAAAAAGACATCCAACCGTGGGTAGAGATGTTTAACCAGTCATTCATCGATCACTGGAATCACCATGATGTAACTGCCGAAACCGTGCGATACTGGATGCAAGACGAGAATTATCAGCCGGAATTAGACTTGATTGCTGTTTCGGGCGATTCCCTGCGGGATAGCTTCGCTTCACGTAAATTTGCAGCATTCTGCGACTGTCAAATCAAAGCACAAAAAAACCCCAATAGCAGTACAAAAGAGGGCTGGATTGAATTATTAGGTACGCGGCGCGACTATCGGAAAATGGGTTTAGGAAAAGCGATGTTACTGGCTGGCTTGCACTCCTTAAAAGCCGCAGGCGCAAATACTGCAAAACTCAGCGTCGATGCTGACAGTTTGACAGGGGCGACAAAGCTTTATCAATCAGTCGGTTTCCGCCCGATAGAAACTTGGATTGAGTGGGCAAAAGCTGTGTAAACTGATACTTGAGAATTGCAAATTACTCGTTACCAGTTAAAATTAGGATTTTGTAGCGGTCGTGCCCCCGTGCCGACCCTCCCTTGTCCAGGAGGGCAACCACGGGGGGATTGCCCCTACACAGAATGAAATAGCCCTGCTTATATATAATCAACTGCCTGGTCTTCTACGAACCTAGTTCGCTTTGTTTTGTCACCTCGACATAAATATGTTCTAACCGCACCGGATACCGCGCAATTGAATCAATAGAAATTCCATCAAACCGCAAAATAATCTCTTTTAATTCTAAGGCTTCGGGCAACCAAAATGCTAAATCGCTACCGTAACGACGGGGAATGAAATTATATTTTTGGGCGCGGGCGATGACTTCAGCTTCTTCGGAGGTTTTGACAACAATAATCTCTTGAGCTGGAATCAGTTTTCGCAACTCTTCCAAACTACCTTCTGCGACAATACTCCCACTCTTTAAAATCCCAATTCTCTGACAAAGACGTTCTGCTTCATCCAACAAGTGGGTTGTCAGCAAAATTGTAATTCCCTGAGATTGTAATTGCTGAATTAAGTCCCAAATTTCATAGCGGGCCTCAATATCCAAACCCGTTGTCGGTTCGTCTAAAATTACTAATTTAGGTTGGTGCACCAAAGCTACAGCAATATTCAATCGGCGCTGCATTCCCCCGCTCAAAGTTTCTACGGGACTTTTAGCTCTATCTGTTAAATTTACTGCTTTTAAACATTGCTCTATTTGATAGCGGCGCTGTTTTTTATCTAAACCATAAATTTGCGCAAAAAAGTTGAGATTTTCTTCACAACTTAGGCTTTTGTAAAGCAAATTTTCTTGGGGAGCTACACCGATTAAGGGTTTTGTTGAGTCGGATACTGATTCGCCATTGAGGGTGACTTTGCCGCTGTCGGCATTGAGCAAATTGCATAAAATATTGATCGTGGTAGTTTTGCCAGCACCGTTTTGTCCGAGTAAACCGTAAATTTCTCCAGATTTAATGTGCAGTGTTAAATCTTTCAGCACTGAACGCTCGCCGTAGGACTTATTTAGCTTTTCTATTTGCAGCACTACTTGAATTCTCCGTGTTTTTTGTATAATAGGAGTTGGATAATTTACGATTTTTTGGATTTTTTTAACCGCAGAGAGCGCAGAGGGCGCAGAGGAGAGTGATGAATATTTTTGAGATGGTGAGGTTGTTCTAAAGTCTTCTTTCTACTCTCAACATTCTGCGGTAAGAAAGCCATCCACCTAAAATCATTGCTATAGAAAATATGAATAGAAACCAGAAGTGTTCGGAAATATCGTCGAAGCTTTTACCGTTAGCTGAAACTTGGATTAGGGCTTCATTCATGTGATAAATCGGATTGTATTTGGCAAGTTCTAGCAGGTTTTTGGGAAACAGCGCTGTTGGCAAAAATGCACCGCCTAAAATTAATAATGGTACTCCGAAAGCTGCGACTAGGGAGTTGACATCTTCTGTGCGTCTTGCGAATTGTGTACCCAGAATAAAGCCTACACCTACATAGGATATAATGCTGAGGAGAATAATTGTAATTCCTAGCAGGACAGAGCCTTGGAATTGTGCTCCAAAAAAAGAGGCGATCGTGTATACTAAGATTACTTGACCGATGCCGATCGCACTGTGAGCCAGAAAAATCCCTAAAAAGTAGGAAGTGCCACTTAGGGGAGAAATAAATAAGCGTTTGAGTGTGTGTTGTTCTCGCTCTGCTACGACTGTGGCGACACTCCCGCCGAGACAGCTAAAAAATAAGGCGGCTCCGACTAAGCTTGCAGGTGCGGCACTTTCAAAGGCTTTTGCTGTTGTTAGGTTCGCGCGTTCTTGTAAAATCGCTCCGTTGATTAGTAAGATAGAAAGTGGGAAGATACTCCACAAGATTAAGCTGCGTTTTCGCCGGAACAGTTCAATTAAAATGCGCTGCGCTACAGCTAGGGTTTCATACCAGTATTTCATATTAATTTGGGTAAAACTCACATCAATTGATATTATTTATACCACGCCAGATCATATCATAAAAAGTTCAATAATTTTAACTCTTAATTAAAAAAATATATTTTGACTGGTTTTCGGGTTTTCGGGCGATGGTTTTAATCTGTCGGTGTCTGTCGCCACGGATACTTTTAACCTTCACTTAATCACAAAACTCGTACCTCTATAACATCCTTGAAAAGAACTTAAATTTGTTTGACTTATTTGTTCTAATTTGGTGACGATTGATGAGCTATTGCTACTATCGGTAGTGGAATCCCACTGGTACATAAAGTTACCTTCGCTGAGGCTGTTTCCCATTTCTTGGTTATATTCTTCGATGGGAATTCCACTAACTCCAGAAATAGTTTGCTTGTCGTATCCGTTAATAATGATTTTTTCGATGACAGCGCCCGGTTCTATGGTGACGTTCCAGTTGATGGGTGCGTAGGCTGAAAGTGCGAGAATTATTGGTTTGTTTTTGCGTTGTATTTTGACTTCAATTGTATTTTTGGATGGATTTCCATTGTCCTGGGGCGATGTAGCTTCGTAAGCGGCTATTAAGTGTAGTTCTTTGTTTCCTGTTAAGGAACCGACATGGGATGAAAATTTGTAGGAACTACCAAGATAGCAGTTAGCTTCAAAATTCACGGTGGAATTTGTAGCTGTTTTTTGGGCGAGTTTCTGCTGCGCCGTCGGTACTATCCACATTCCTGTTCCTACTCCCAGAGCACCAATTAAGGTTGCTACGATACTGACGGGAATTAGATTTATGAAGTGGCGAAAATGGTCGGATTTGGTGGTTTTAACTAGCTTTTGTTGCCAAGTTTCGCCAAATTTGCGATCGAGACAAGTCAATAAGACTAAACTTTCTGGCTGTTCTAGTAGATTTTGAATTTCTGTCTCTTCGCCAATGTAGAGGTTTCTACTGTGTCTGTCCAAAAGTAGCGAATGTCGATCGCCCTCGCCGAGATTGTACTCTTGTAGGGTAGGCTGAACTAAATCGTGTTGCAAAAACACTAGCCAAGCCATGTTATTGCCAGTCGAGATTGTTTTGCCGTCGCTGGAAACAAGTTGGTCGATATCAGGTTCCCACCGCCAAGCTACCCAGCGACTGTCTCCTCGATAGCCGAGGGATTTTTCGAGTTGCGGATGAGCGGTTATTTCTAAGCGTTGAACTAAGTTTGACACTCTTATGTCCTCCTCAAGTGCGCGCGAGCGAAGCTATCCCGTTCCCGAAGGGTTCCCGAAGGGTAGGGAATCGGTACTTCAATGTCTTAGCTTAACTGATCCGTGGCAGTTCAAAAAGTTCCCGTCTCGTTGCCAGTTCGATTGTTGAGAGACAAATTGTTGCTGGGAGTGGTATTCGGCTAATTTCCCGGATTCAGATTATTCGGAGTGGTATTCGGCTAATTTCCCGGATTCAGATTGTTGGGAGTGATATTCGGCGAAGTTCCCGGATTCAGATTGTTGGGAGTGGTATTCGGCGAAGTTCCCGGATTCAGATTGTTGGGAGTGATATTCGGCGAAGTTCCTGGATTCAGATTGTTGGGAGTGATATTCGGCGAAGTTCCTGGATTCAGATTGTTGGGAGTGATATTCGGCGAAGTTCCCGGATTGAGATTATTCGGAGTGGTATTCGGCGAAGTTCCCGGATTCAGATTGTTGGGATTGTTGGGATTGTTGGGATTGTTGAGATTGTTGGGATTCGTACCCGCAGGAGTAGTTATCGGGGTGCCGGCAGCGTCTCTGGTGACGCTGTTGGGGTTCGGAGCAGCACCCGGATTGGCTGCATTGGGGTTATTTGCAGGAGCATTGGCGGGGTTGCCGACTGCGGGAGCCGTCTTTTGGGACTCGGCATTGGTGCCGCACAATCTGACTAAATCAAAAGTTGTGCCGCTTGGGGTTTCGATGAAGCAAACTGGCACGTTTACTCTGGGGTTGGAGGCTCTGGGAAAGTCGCCTGCGTCTACCATCGGGCGGCTAAAGGCAGCTTCAGCCATTAGTGGGGTCAAAGCAGCCGATAGAGCGACTGTCAGGTGTAATAATCTCATCAGCGTTTCCTCAAATTTTGCATTTTATTTGCTCCAGTATTGCCTATAAACTGCAAAGTGTCCTGAGTCTAAAAGCCGATATTTTTGAGCAATGCTTCTACAGAGCCGCCGCTGGCTGCAACATTTCGCGCACGGAAAAAGTACAGGTTGAAAAAGCCGAGAGCGCCACATTCGCCTCTTCTGGTAAAATCATTTGACTCCCGTATCCGTCCTCTGATGGTTCTCGAAATACGTGAAGTTGGCGTTTGTTGATATTTAGCACCCAAAAATCGTCAATGTGCGATCGAGCATATACTTGTCCTTGAATCTCGCAGCCATTATTGTCGGCTATTTCGATCAGCAGATATATTTCTGAGGCGATGGGATGGCGATCGGCATAGCGTACCACGTCTGGTATCACAATGGCGATCGACGGTTTTGGTTGTGCATCGCCTAACTGAATTGGTAGCTGAGTCCGCACCAAAACGTCATCTCCTAACAGCTTTTCCAGCAATTTCTGAATAAGTACGATCGCTGTAGCATAACCGGTTCCCTGTGTTTTCACTTTTTTGACAATCACTCCGGCAACTAATTTTACTTGTTGTGAGTTGAATATTTTAGTCGATCGCACCTGATCATATTCCACCAATATAAAAGCATAAAATAGCGGGGGAGCGAGAGAGATAGCGAGAGAATGGGAGAGCAGGAGAGGGCAAAAATCTTCATTTTTGCTTCTTCATTCTTCATTATTTTTTTATGTCAACAGTCAACAGTCAACAGTCAACAGTTCCTTAATTTAATATCGAATTCGCGGGTCAATGTAAGCATTCAAAACATCAATTGCGATACTAGCAATTACGACAATTCCCGCAAAAAATACCACAATACCTTGAACAGTGGGATAATCCCGCAAACTAATCGCTTCGTAAAGGCGATTTGCCAGCCCCGGCCAAGAAAAAGTAACCTCGGTTAAAATAGCACCGCCCAACAGTGCAGCAAAAGTTAATCCTAAGACAGTAATCACCGGAATTAGCGCATTTTTGAGAGCGTGAGCCCATAAAATCTGCAATTCGTGAATTCCGCGAGCTCTAGCTGCTTCGACATAATCTGCTTGCAAAGTTTGCTTGAGATTCACCCTCACAATTCGCTCGAAAATGCCGCTCAACAGAATACCCAGCGTCAAACTTGGGAGTGCCAAATAATGCAAACTTGTGAGAAACTGACCAGGGTTAGCGCTCAGCAGGCTATCTACAGTGTACAGTCCAGTGTAGCCTTCGGGGGCTGGAAATGTCACGGGAAAGCGAGTTCCCAAGGGAAACCAGCCCAACTGCACCGAGAAAATCAACTGCAAAACCATACCAGCCCAAAAAGCCGGCAGCGAGTAAGTAATAATCCCAAATAAACGGCCTGCTGCATCGAAAATAGTGTTGGGGCGGGATGCTGCTAGGGAACCGATACTGATGCCGACAATTAAAGCTATGGCCATGCTACAAACTGCTAATTCGACTGTGGCGGGAAAATAGTCTCCGATAATTTGCCAGACGGTTTGTCCGCGAGTGGTGATGGAGGTTCCTAAGTCGAAGCCTAACAAGTCTTTCATGTATTTGAGATATTGTTGCCACAGGGGTGCATCGAGGCCGAGTTGGGTTCGCATTGCTGCTTTGGCGGCGGCGGGTGCTCGCGAGCCGAGAATGGCATCTATGGGGTCGCCCGGAGTGGCCCGCAGCAGCAAAAATACTGCTGTGGTGATTGTCCACAACATCAGCGGTGCGAGGAGTAAGCGGACAAAAATATAAGATTGCAGGGCTTTTGAACGAGACATAGGATTTGATTGCGAAGGAAGATGGAAGAAGGAAGAAGGAAGATGGAAGATGGAAGAAAGAAGAAGGAAGAAATTATTAGTTGACTTTGTAGGGTGCGCAATGCGCACCGGTTGACTAATTTTCAGTGTTTTTATTTTGAACCCAAGCTCTCAGAGCAATTTTTATTGCTTGAATTTTGAAAAATCGGAGCGTGAAATAGCGGTTTTATGCTTTTTATATGGCTCAGATTTTAACACGCCAGACAGGTATGGGTGCGCAGTGCGCACCTTACCCATAACTACCGCGCCAAACACTTTTTGTGTAAGTCCTATTCACCTAGCAGCGATTCAAATGCAGCTTGCAAAGACTTGATATCACCTACTCTGGCTACTAACAAGTTTTCGTTGCCGGCATCCTGCAACCTGTGCTTCCAATATTGGATGCTATCAGAGTTGTTCATCCAGAAACTAATCACGGTGTCTACGACTCGATCGACATCCCAGCCGCGGTGAGGAGAAATTATCTCTACGGATGCCACAAATCCATCGAGAGTACACTTCCGGTTTCCCAAGTATTCTACACCGGACGGCTGCTGTTGTTGCAGCAATTGCTGCTGTTGGTTAAAAAACGATATGGTTGGAGATACGCCCAGGATTTCAAATGTATAGCTCATGTCATCCTCCCGAAGTATTATTTTGCCAAAAGGTCGTAGCGTAGCGGGGCGTCAGCCATTGTCCAAAAAAGCCAAAAACAGTTTATTTTGCTGCTCTCGGTCGATCGCAGATGCTTGAATTACCCTGTTGACGTGCGATCGAGATTTCGCCCGTTTCATTTTATTAATAGCAAATTTCAAAAGGGAAGATTGTC
The DNA here is from genome assembly GCA_003003725.1 of filamentous cyanobacterium Phorm 6. Taxonomy (GTDB): domain Bacteria; phylum Cyanobacteriota; class Cyanobacteriia; order Cyanobacteriales; family Microcoleaceae; genus Microcoleus. Next base: position 15,447 of record PVWI01000065.1, read on the forward strand.
AAATTGTTTACATTTATCGCATCACAATCTTAAAAAAACCACAGTATTTTCACAGTAGGTTGGGTTGAGCCACGAAATCCAACCTACTTTCTAAAGACTGTTAATACATTTGTCTCGCTCACCACCCTCAACTTAACTGACAAAATAATAGCGGTGGTATTTTTTGAGCAACCAAGTTGCTAAGTTTTCTCAAATGCCGCGGAGACAGCGCCGAGATTAGTGGTAGCTTAGGTTCAGGGAGTCTACAAATCAAGAAGTATACGTAAAGCCAGTATCTGTAAGAATATTGATGTTATTGAAAAGTCTGAGCAGTTATCTGATGAAAAGCTCGCCCAAGATGTCACTGAGCCTCGTCTTGTTGATACCGCTAGTGGTGCAAATCTCCGTAGCAGTTGGTGTGACTGGATGGCTGTCGTTTCGCAACGGGCAGAAAGCCGTCAATGACCTTGCTACCAGGTTGAGCTTGGAAGTCGCAGCCAGGACTAAAGAAAATTTCCGCAGTTTTGGAGAGGTGTCTCACCTGTTTCTGCAAATGAATACTGCTGCGATCGCCTCGGGAAACTTAGACCCTGAAGACTTCCCCAACTTAGAGCGCTATTTGTGGAACCAGACCAAGCTGAGCGATCGAACTACAACCATCTACTACGGCGACGAACAGGGCAGATTTCTCTTGCTCAAACGGGAAGCAGAAAACTTAGTATACATCAGAGACGAATCAACCGCTCCCGATCGCCAAATTTATCGCCTCGACAGCCAAGGAAATCGCACAGAACTCATCCAAACCGCCCCCTACGACCCCCGTATAAGACCCTGGTACACAACTGCCAAACAGTCAGGAAAAGCCACTTGGTCTCCGATTTACGTCTTCACAGCCCAGCCAGTTCTGGGGATTACTCCGGTGATGCCTATTTACACTGACACAGGAAAACTGCGGGGGGTATTGGCAATTGACCTCACTCTTTCTCAAATCAGCGATTTTCTCAAAAACATCAAAATTAGCCCGTCGGGACAAGTTTTTGCGATCGAACGCAGCGGCGAAATAGTCGCCAGTTCCACAGATGAATTGCCCTTTGTCACCGACAAAGACGGACAAAAACGGCTGTTGGCGACTAAAAGTAAAAATTTGCTAATTCGATCGGCCTCCACCTACTTGCAAAAACGATTTGGCAGTTTTGCACAAATTGACAGCCAAGGACAGTTTAGCTTCGATCTAGACGGCAAACGTCAATTTATTACGGTGGCTCCCCTGCAAGACGGCCGCGGCCTAGATTGGCTGATTGTCGTAGCTATCCCGGAAGCAGACTTTATGGAGCAAATTAACGCCAACACTCGCACAACTATCTTATTGTGCTTTTTTGCCTTCATATTGGCGATCGTCCTCGGAATTTTCACCTCTCGCTGGGTAGCCCAACCGATTACCCGATTGCTGGAAGCTTCCAAAGCATTAACAAAAATGTCCGAATCCTCCGACTTCACCTCCTCGGAATTAGGTGGCGAAGTCGCAGTCCAAGGCGTCAACGAACTCGGTCTCCTAGCTCAGTCTTTCAACCAGATGGCGAGACAATTGCGAGCATCTTTTGTAGCCCTAGAAAAAACTAACTCCAGTTTAGAACAGCGAGTAGCAGAGCGGACTGCCGAACTCGAAGCCGCCGAAGCAGAATTGCGGGCTTTGTTTGCAGCAATGAACGAATTAATTATAGTTGTGGACTCAAACGGTCGTTACTTAAAAATCGCGCCCACAAATATCTCCACGCTCTACAAACCAGCCGCAGAATTAGTTGGCAAAACTGTCGGAGAGCTATTTCCCCAAGCTACAGCCGACAATTTTCTCAACCACATCCGAGCAGCTTTAGATACTCAGCAAACTGTTAGCATCGAGTACGATTTAACTATTAACGACCGCGATTTTTGTTTTGCCGCTAGCATTTCCCCGCTTTCAGAAGCATCCGTAATTTTGGTGGCCCGCGACATTACCGAAAATAAGCGAGCCGAATCCCTCCGGCGGATGAGGCAAAAACAATTGCTCAAACAAAATACGGTTTTGCTAGAATTGGCAAGAAATAAAGCGCTGTATCGAGGCGATTTGCAAGTAGCTTTGAGGCAAATCACCGAAGCTGCGGCTCGTACCTTAAATGCAGAAGGAGCAGGAGCTTGGTTGTACGATGAGGGCCGCTCGAAACTGCAATGTCTCGACCAATTTTGGTGCAGCAACCAGCAGCACTCCCAGGGTGTGGAACTCGCAGCAGCAGACTATCCAGCTTATTTTAAAGCTTTGGAAGAAGACCGGACGATCGCAGCCGACAACGCTCTCTCAGATATCAGAACCAGAGAATTAGCGACATCTTATTTTGCCGAAAACGGCACCACATCCACCTTAGATGCGCCGGTGCGACTGGGAGGCCAAACAGTCGGAGTTATCTGTATTGAACAGGTGGGAAGTGTTCGCAACTGGACAGTAGAAGAGCAAAATTTTGCTGCTTCCCTGGCAGATTTGGTATCATTGGCGATCGAAGCTAGCGATCGCGATCGGACACAAACCGCACTGCGTCAAGCAGAACAAAAATACCGCAGCATCTTTGAAAATGCAGTCGAAGGCATTTTTCAAACAACCCCAGAAGGCCGATTTTTAAGCGTAAACCCAGCTTTAGCCCGCATCTACGGCTACGCAACTCCCGAAGAATTGACATCAAATCTCACAAACATCAGACAGCAAGCTTACGTCAATCCTAAGCAGCGCGAGAAGTTTATGCAAGTGATGCAAGAATTTTTACAAATATCAGGATTTGAGTCCGAAGTTTACCGCGTTGACGGCAGTATAATTTGGATTTCCGAAAGCGCGCGTGTAGTGTGCGACGCCGACGGCGAGGTACTCTACTATGAAGGCAGCATCGAGGATATTAGCGATCGCAAAGTCTTTGAAACCGCATTGCAAGTCGCCCTAGAAGCAGCCGAAGCCGCCTCCACCGCAAAAAGCGCATTTTTGGCAAACATGAGCCACGAACTGCGAACACCTCTGAATGCCATCATCGGCTACAGCGAAATGCTCCAAGAAGAAACCGAAGAATTGGGCTATGACGAACTCACCCCAGACTTAGACAAAATTCGCACCTCCGGCAGACACTTGCTGTCACTAATTAACGACATTCTCGACATTTCAAAAATCGAAGCTGGTCGAATGGATCTCTACTTAGAAACCTTCGACATCGCCGCCTTGATTGCAGAAGTCGCCGACACCGCCACGCCGCTAATTGAGAAAAATCATAACACATTAAACTTACAGCAAATTAGCAACATCGGCACTATGCACGGTGACATTACCAAAGTGCGGCAAGTTTTATTAAATTTGCTGAGCAATGCCGCCAAATTCACTCAAAATGGCACAATTACTCTCACCGCAACCCGAGAAAAAATCGCCAACGATAGCAGCGAAGCGAGACCAGAAAACAATTCTGAACCTGCGGTAAATTCTCCATCCTCAAATCCCAGTAAAGAATTTTTAGTAGTTAATTGTACAGATACAGGAATTGGCATGAATCCAGACGAGTTGCAGCACATTTTCCAACCCTTTATCCAAGCAGACGCTTCTACCACGCGCAAGTACGGCGGCACAGGTTTGGGACTAGCAATCAGCCAGCGTTTTTGCCTCATGATGGGTGGCAATATTTCAGTAAACAGTCAAGTCGGTGTTGGCTCTACTTTTACCATCCGCTTACCTGTGAAGAATTAAATCAATAATTGGTCATTAGTCATTAGTCATTGGTCATTGGTAATTGTCTTACCAAATCTCGTAGGGGCGGGTTCACCAACAATCTTTGGTTTACATCCAAAATATTAATAAACCCGCCCCCACCAACCAATTAACCCTGATTGCGGAACAAGTTTTTGAGTATCTGCGATGGGTGGGGGCGGGGTTTTTAGTTCTGGGATTTGATGATATAAATTTGGGTGAACCCGCCCCTACAAATATTTTAATTCCCAATTTCCAATTTCCAATTTCCAATTCCCAATTACCTTTGAATGCTTCTCGGATCGAGAGCATCCCGCAACCCATCCCCCAATAAATTGAACGCCAAAACAGTCAAAATAATCAGTGTCGCCGGAGGCCAAACTAACCAAGGCTGCAACACTAAAATTGAAGCATTAGTAGACAGGGATAGCAAATTTCCCCAAGAAGGATCTGGCTGTTGAATTCCCAAGCCAATTAAACTCAAAACCGACTCCGCCACGATAAAACCCGGCACCGCCAAAGTAGCAGAAATAATTACATAAGTTGCAGTTTGTGGCAAAACGTGGCGGACAATAATATAAATTGGATTAGCACCCATTGCCCGTGCCGCTTGCACGAATTCTCGCTGTTTAATTGACAGTACCTGACCGCGAATTACCCGTGCTAAACCTGCCCAACCGATAAATGAAGTAATCAGCACAATTAACATAAATCGCTGAGCACTTGTCAATCCGGGGGGCAGCAGAGCAGCTAGCGCTACTAATAAATAAAGACCGGGAATCGTCATCAATACTTCAGCGAAGCGCATTAAAATACTATCAATCCAACTGCCGAAATAACCGGATATTCCTCCGATTAACAATCCCAATGGAAAAGAAATTGCTATACCAACTAAACCGATACTGAGGCTAATTCGACTGCCGTGTACTAAGCGGCTGAATTGATCGCGAGCTTGTTCGTCCGTGCCTAAAATGTTAATTTTGCCTTCTCCTGTCGTGCCAACCAAGTGCCTGTCCAAAGGTAAAATTCCTAAAAATTTATAGGGATAACCTTTGACAAACAAACCGACAGCAGAGGGTTTTTGCCAGTCTACAATTACCTCGCGAGCACCCGTATTCGCATCTACTGGCCCCTGAGTAGTCGGATAAACGTGGGGCCCGATAAATTGCCCTTCTCGGGTGCTTAAATAAATCTGAGTCGGCGGCAGCAAGGAAGCATTTAATTCAGAGTCATAGGGGTCGTAAGGCGCCACAAATTCGGCAAAAAATGCGACTGTATAAAAAATTAACAGCACCACTGCTCCCAACCGAGCTAGAGGATTATTTTTAAGCTTTTGCCACCATTTCATAAGTTTTTAGGTTTGAGATTTTAATTAGGTTCGTAGTAAGGACTTTAGTCCTTCCAGGTTCGTAGTAAGGACTTTAGTCCTTCCAGGTTCGTAGTAAGGACTTTAGTCCTTCCAGGTTCGTAGTAAGGACTTTAGTCCTTCCAGGTTCGTAGTAAGGACTTTAGTCCTTCCAGGTTCGTAGTAAGGACTTTAGTCCTTCCAGGTTCGTAGTAAGGACTTTAGTCCTTTCTTAAAGGAATCAGTAGTAAGGGCTTAATTGCTTACTAATAAACTTTTCAGGACTAAAGTCCTCACTACAAACATGAGACTATTTTTGTTCATCGGGAACCAAAATTATTCTAGTTTCATTTTCGGTTGTTTTCCCCAATTCCTCGCCATTAAAGGGATTGTAAAAAAACGAACCTGTTTGCGGCGGCAGTTTGGGATTGAGTACAATTTCTACTATACTTTTGACAACCCCAGTTAGCGGAATTGCCAGGATAACTCCCAACAATCCTCCCACTCTACCTCCTAAGAGTAAAGCTGTAAAAATAATGACCGGGCTTAATCCGGTGAGATTGCCCATGATTCGGGGTGCTACTAAATTATCCTTGATTTGCTGAAGTCCGATCGCAACTGCCAACACTTGTAACGCCAGCCACCAGTCAATAAAGGCTACAATTATACTAACCGCCCCGATTCCCAGCGTTGCACCGATAAACGGAACTATTTCTGTCAACCCGATAAATACCGCAAATAACAGAAAAAATGGCACTCGCAGCCACCAAAAAGCTAGAGTTAGTCCGATCGCCATAAATAGTCCCAACAGCAACTGTCCCGATACAAATCGCTGGAGATTTCGCTGCAAAGTGTCGGTTAAAACGTAGCGAATGTCTGGGGAAAATACACTTGTCAAACCACCCCATACTCTTTGTCCGTCTAGGAGCATATAAAATGAAATTACCAGGATAAAAATTAAGTCGAGAAACCAGTTGACAGTGCCGACAACTAAGCCTAAACTCGTACCTGCGATCGCCTGTACTTGTTCTTGCACTTTAGCAGATAGTTGCTGCTCCAAAATTTCTACGTTAAATGGTAAATTGCGATCGGCACTCCAAAGCTGGAATTCAGCTAGCTGCTGTCGCCCCGACTCCAGCAATTCCGGGAATCTCACCCCCAACTGTCTCGCTTGGCTGAATACTGGTGGCACAATAGTTAGACCGATTACTACTAATAGCAAACCCGCAGTCAAATAAACTAGCCCCGCAGCTAGTCCCCGGGGCAAAAATACTTGTAGTCTTATTACTGCATAATTTAATAAAAATGCAATAAGTCCTGCCGTTACTAAAATGCTGACCAATTCCCCAACATAACTGACAGCAGTCAGGGTAAACCATCCCGTCACTAGCACTAGCAGCCAAGTGATTAAAAACTGTTGAACGGGAGAAAAGAGACTATTCATTAGGGTTTTTGTCAATTAAATTGGTACAATTTCTTTAGCCGTTGTGCCGTATTCTACAACACATATTAGAGTATAGATTATATCAAGTTAATTGCGGATAAAACCTATACAGCCCTAAGCATAAGGAATATGGCATAGGGGATAGGGCATGGATCGAAAAGGATTGTCGGGGGAGAAAATTAGTATTTCAAAGTTTCTTCCATCGGGCTTCTTCCTTAACTGAGATCCCGCACCACTGCGAATCGAAATTGCGCCACACTCACCCAAAAGGAGGACGCGCTATTGCTGACGGTCTCCGCTACAATGATCTGAAGATTTAAGACTGCAATCTTTCTTAACAACATCAAAAATCAAAGGCTCAAACTGGCGGGAGGAACTACTGTGACAAATCAAGTGATCTCAGAAGCGGAAGAAACGCAACCCCTTAACCGCACACAAAACGGGCGTGGCAACAATTCAGAAGCGAACCTGTCTGGAAGTACCGTCCAAGAGGAGTTTCACCGAGAATTAGCCTCAGAGGAAGATGAACCAGAAATTTCTTCTTTAGTGCCAAAAATCGATGAGGAACAATCAGCAGTTTGGGAAGCAGAAGAGCCTGAATCTTTTCCCAGTAAAGGACTGAGGTGGCCAGCGGTGTTGGCGGGTGTGGGAATTGGGGTAGCTGCAACACTGGCGGGCGTATACTTGGTTTCGGGTAAAAATGCGCCTCCGCCCACTCAAACAAAACTGGCAACTCAAGCACCGATTTCTCAAACTGTGACAGTGGCTGCTGTGGAATCTGCCGAGGTGGCTCAAACTCTGGAAGCGACGGGGACTGTGGCGCCCTACGATTTGCTGCCGGTGTTGCCGCAAGCCAACGGTTTGCAAATTAAGCAGGTTTTGGTGAAGGAAGGGGATGCGGTAGAAAAAGGTCAGGTAATGGCGATTTTGGATGATTCGGTGTTGCGATCGCAAATTGCCGAAGCAGTTGCTAAAGTACAATCGGCAGATTCTACGGTAGAACAAGCGCAAGCTCAGGTGCAGCAAGCCCAATCTACCCAAAAAGAAACCGAAGCCGGTGTCGCTCAAGCCGTCGCTGGCGTTGAAAAAGCCATCGCTGATTTGGCGCAAGTTAAAACAGGTGTCGGCCAAGCTGAAGCTGGCGTGAATCAAGCTAAAGCTGGTGTGAATCAAGCTAAAGCTGGCATTGCTTCCGCCCAGGCCAAATTAGCTCAAGCCCAAAGAGAGGTAAATCGCACCCAAAATTTGGCGACGCAGGGAGTGATTAGCCAGCAAGATTTGGAAAAGCGCAAGACTGAGAAGGAAACTGCTGTTCAAGATGTGAATAAAACTAAGGCTGATTTGAATAAAGCTGTAGAAGAACAGAACAAAGCGGCGGAAGAAGTGCGATCGGCTCAAGCTAAAGTAGTTAATGCCGAAGCTAATATCAGTACAGCGCGAGCTGCTGTCACCAGTGCGAGAGCTAAAGTTAATACGGCGGCCGCAACTGTCAGCAGCGCTAGAGCAAATGTGGGGAACAATGCAGCAGGTGTCCGCAGCAATAATGCACAAGTCCAACAGTTACAAACTCAACTCGAACAAACAATCGTTCGAGCGCCGGACAGCGGTATTGTATCGGAAAGAATTGGTCGAGTTGGTGATGTTTCTGCGGGAAGTCAAAAACTATTTTCGATTATTCGGGGAAACAAGCTGGAACTGCAATTGAAAGTGCCGGAAACTCAGGTTTCGCAAGTGCAGCCGGGAACGGCGGTTAGCATTACTTCGGATTCTGACAAGCGGATTAAGTTGTCTGGAACTGTGCGAGAAATTTCGCCGTTAGTTGACCCGCAAAATCGACAGGCTACGGTGAAGATTGATTTGCCTGCAAGTGAGTTTTTGCGATCGGGAATGTTTTTGCGCGCCTCGATTTCGACGGCTACGGCGCAAGGTTTGAAAGTCCCGGCTAAGGCTATTTTACCGCAATCTGACGGCAGTTCTATTGTTTACAAACTTGTGGGCGAGGACAAGGTGCAGGCTCAGCCGGTGGTGGTTGGGGAGATTACTGGGGGCGCGGTTGGCGATTTGACGAAAGCTCAGGTTCAGATTAAAAAAGGGCTGAAAGCGGGGGATAAAGTGGTGGTTGCTGGTGCTGGTTATCTCAAGGATGGCGATCGGGTAAAAGTCGGCAGTCAGTAGTCAGTAGTCAGTAGTCAGTTGATAGTTGTCAGTTGATAGTTGTCATTATTTATTGTAGGGTGCGTCAGGTTAGAATTTGACAACTACAGACTAATAATTTTCCCCTGACGCACCTTGCGATTAGTTAGTTACTACATATTTGGAGCGGGTAAGATGCCGAAGAAAGAGAAGAGAAGAAAGAGAGAATCAAGAGTTATTAATAACAGCCCTTTCCACTGTCAATTGTCAACTGTCAACTATCAACTGTTTAAATATGTCTTTCAATATTTCGGCTTGGTCGATCAAACAGCCTGTCCCCACCATTGTTCTATTCTTAATTCTGACAATCGGGGGTTTGGTATCATTTCCAGTTTTAGGCATTGATGATTCACCTAATATCGATATCCCTTCTGTTTCGATATCTGTCAGCCAACCGGGGGCAGATCCAGCAGAACTTGAATCTCAAGTTACGAAAAAAGTAGAAGATGCTGTGGCTGGCTTGGGGAATATTGACCACATTATTTCTACTGTTAATGATGGTTCTTCTAATACGACAGTTAACTTTTTGTTGGGTACAAATAGCGATCGCGCTACGAATGATGTCCGAAATGCGATCGCCCAAATTCGCCAAAACTTGCCGCAAGATATTAATGATCCCGTTGTCAAGCGGGTGGAATTTGCCGGCAGTTCAATTATGTCCTACGCCGTGGTTTCCGATCGCCAAACCGTAGAACAGTTAAGCGAATTAATCGACCAAAACATCAGCCGCGTCCTCCTATCCGTTAAAGGTGTCGCTCAAGTGCAGCGAATCGGAGGCAGAGACAAGGATGTTCGAGTTGATTTGAACCCGGAATTACTGCAAAGTCTCGGCATTACAGCTACGCAAGTTAACGACCAAATTCGCAATTTTAATATCAATCTTCCCGGTGGCAGAACTGAAATCGGCAATTCCGAGCAAACAGTCCGCACCCTCGGCAGTGCCAAAACTATCGAACAGTTGAAAGCTTATCAAATTACTTTACCGAAAGGCGGTTTTGTGCCGCTTTCTAGTTTGGGAAAAGTTGACGAAGGCTATGCAGAAGCGCGTCAGGGCGCGCGGCTAAACAACAAACCCGTGGTGGCTTTTTCTATCCTCCGCAGCACCGGCAGCACTCTCGTGACTGTGGAAGAAGCAGTGCGGGAAGCTGTCAAGACAATGGAAAAAACTTTGCCGCCGGATGTGAAGCTGGAACTTATTTATACCTTAGCAGACCACATCCGAGATTCTTATCAAGCTTCTGTGGATGCTTTAATTTTGGGGGCGGCTTTAGCGATTATTACTATTTTTATTTTTCTGCGGGATTGGCGGGCAACTTTGATTGCTGCTGTGGCTTTGCCGCTGTCGGTGATTCCTACTTTTACTGTGCTGAGGATGGTGGGATATACGCTTAATAGCATGACTTTGTTGGCGCTGTCGCTGGTGGTTGGCATATTAGTTGATGATGCGATCGTCGAAATTGAAAATATCGAACGGCACGTCGGGATGGGGAAAACGCCTTATCAAGCTGCTTTGGATGCTTCTGCTGAAATTGGTTTGGCTGTGGTGGCGACGACGATGACGATTGTTTCGGTATTTGCACCGGTGGCATTTATGCCGGGAATTCCTGGTCAGTTTTTTCGGCCTTTTGGGGTGACGGTTTCGGCGTCGGTGTTATTTTCGCTGTTAGTCGCCCGCACTGTGACTCCGATGATGGCGGCTTATTTGTTTAAGGAAAAAGGGCATGAGACTGAACTCAAAAAAGACCAACTTTCTTATCAGTACCGCCGGCTTTTGACTTGGGCGCTGAAGCTCAACTTTTGAGTATTTTTGAGATATACGATTGTCCGATCGGATAAATTACCCTTAGACATCTCCTAAAAAGCCT
>PVWI01000317.1 GCA_003003725.1 filamentous cyanobacterium Phorm 6
TTTCTTGACCGCGTCGAGGTCGGTCTTCATGCTCATCATGCCCTGACCCTGACCCATCATGCCCTGGCCCTGACCCATCATGCCCTGACCCTGACCCATCATGCCCTGACCCTGACCCATCATGCCTGAGCCTGTGCCTTGCCCTTGGTTGTGGTGGTCTCCCATCATGCCCATATCATTCATTGAATGTGCAGCGACTTCTTTGCCGAACCACTGTTTGTACCAGGTACGCATCTCTTGAATTTCACGAGTTTGCTCTTTTTTAATCGCTTGGGCTAATTTTTTAACTTCTGGGCGTTTGGCGCGACTAAAAGCAAGATCAGCCATTGCGATCGCATCTTGGTGATGAGGGATCATCATTTCGATAAAATGCTGATCGACTCGGACTGATCTGGGTTGTGGAGGATTTCCTGATGGAGGTAATGACTGAGCCTGTTTGCTGTTAACAAGAACAAACCCGGTCACAGCACCACTACTGAGTAGCCCTACTAAGCTGTAAACCAAAAACTTCTTATTCATAACTCCACCTCAGATGACTAAGTTCTTATATCTCTCAAGCTACGCTTAGACTATGAGAAACCTATGAGCGATTCAAGGTTTACGTCTTTAGGAAGATTTTTCCAGATTTTTGGCGATGAGCACTTCATTTCATGCTAATTTCATGATTTCCGATAATTAATTAGAGAATTCCGACCACCTGACACTGCAACCAGTCGGTAAGGAGTTAGACTGATGAAAATTTTGGTTGTAGAAGATGATGAGGCAATTGCCGACCTACTTACTTGCATTCTCTCCAACCAAAATTATGTGGTTGAAGTCGCTAACGATGGTGAGGCAGCTTGGGAACTGATTGTTGTTTATAACTATGATTTACTGCTGATAGATATTACTCTCCCTCGTCTAGACGGAATAAGTCTCTGTCGTAGAGTCAGAGCGCACGACTATAAAATGCCAATTCTGGTGGTAACAGGGCGAGGCAGTGGTCACGATCAAGCGATCGGGCTAGATGCAGGTGCCGATTCGTATATGGTGAAACCGCTCGATCAGGAGGTATTGACTGCTCGAATTCGAGCCTTGCTGCGTCGCACAGGAACGGCTTTTCAATCTGTGCTGGAGAAGGGTAGTTTGCGGCTCGATCCGAGAAGTCGTGAAGTTACTTACGCAGGGCAACTTCTATCCTTAAGTCCCAAGGAGTTTTCGATCCTAGAGTTGTTTTTGCGGAATGGTCGTCAAGTCTTTACCTACAGCGTAATTTTGGATCAAATCTGGGGCTATGAAGAGACTCCCGGCCAAGATGCTGTGAGAACTCATATTAAGGGGCTACGGCAGAAATTTAGAGGGGTCGGCGCTCCCACAGATTTGATTGAAACGGTTTATGGACTGGGTTATCGGCTTAAACCTTTGGAAGCGATCGCCCATTCAACCAGCACGGATCAACTCACGTCTGATGAAGCCACTCAACCGATTCAACCACAAACCCTCAGCGCCTTATCCAAGCGTCAAGAAATCGATCGCACATCAAACGACTTAACTACAGAACGAATCGAGCCGGAAGAGTCTCTGTTTGCGGATGAGCGTCCTTTGTTATTGATAGTTGATGCCGATCGCCAACTGGCCCAACAGTTGATGAATGAAGCCGTGGACTGGGGATTTCGGAGCGCGATCGCCACGACACTTTCCGAAGCCGAAACGAAACTTGAGCAGGATGCGCCTACCGTTGTGCTACTCGATCCCGATATTAGTCATCCCACAACAGATAGTTTAAGACTGCTGGCAAAGCTCAGTCATCAAACTCCTGCTGTGCCAGTTCTGGTTTTAACCAGTCACGATCGATTAACCGATCGACTAGAAGTTGCCCAACTCGGCGGACATAGTTTTTTACACAAACCATTGCCCCCGGCTCATGTGCTCAAAGCGATCGCACAAGCGGCACAACAAGCAGAGACAGCAAAGCAACGGGTGATGGTCGTCGATGAGGATCTCCAGATTCTCGCAACTCTGAAGTGGTTCCTAGAACCCTGGGGATTGAGCATAACAACGCTAAACGATCCTCAACAATTTTGGGAAACGCTGGAATCCTGCTCACCCGATCTGCTGATTCTAGATGTAAAAATGTCTACTTTGAGCGGTGTTGAGCTTTGCCAGATTGTCCGCAACGATTCGCGCTGGGGGCGCTTGCCGATCATTTTTTTGACGGCGCATACCGATGCTGCGATCGTCAATCAAATGTTTTCAGTGGGTGCAGATGACTTTGTGAGCAAGCCGATCGTGGGGCCAGAATTGGTCAGTCGCATCATCAATCGCCTAGAACGGCTCAAACTCCTTCAGAATGCTGCTGAGACAGATTATTTGACTAAACTCTCTAACCGCCATAAGTCAACCCAAGACTTAAACAAATACCTTCAATTTGCAAATCAACAGGATCAGTCGCTCTGTCTAGCAGTTCTGGACTTAGACAATCTCAAACAGATCAACAATCGCCACGGGTACAATACTGGCGACATGGTGATGCGTCAGTGGGGACAGTTGCTCCGGCAGACTTTTAGGCAAAATGCAGTCGTTGCTCGCTGGGAAAGCGATGAATTTGTGGTTGCCTTATCTAACATGATTAAGGCAGATGGTATTCAAAGACTCACTCAATTATTAGCAACGCTCCACCACAGACAATTTGTTGCTCCCGATCAAACTCAATTTCGGATCGCATTTAGCGCTGGCATTGCCCAATATCCAGATAATGGAACGGATTTGCATTCTCTTTATCAAGCCGCATCCGAAGCCTTGCATCAGTCTAAAATTGCTGGGTGTGCTTGTATTTTTTCTGCGGGAGACTCTAGGGGTATTGTCAGACCAACGAGGTCTTAATTCATTATTAAAATTCTCAAACTAAAACTTTTCTCACCTCCTCATAAGTTTCTCAGATTGTTGTCTTACAGTCCAAAGTGGGTATGCAAGGACTGTCCATACAATCACCTTCAATCGCGCGCATTCTGGCATTCGGGAAGGTTTTGTGCATCAGATAAATTTAGTGGCGGTCGATGATTAAACCTGCGATGGAGAACAGTTATGTTAGATATCGATGAAATGAGCACAAAAGAGATTATGGATCTCTTGCACAAAGTAGGATATGGGCACTTAGGTTTTGTGGGTGAAGGACATCCCTATGTTGTGCCTATGCACTATTACCTCAGAAACTCAGAAATATATATTTTCACAACGGTCGGAATGAAGACTGAGTACATGGATGCAAATCCAGAAGTTTGCTTACAGATCGAAGAAGTTCACGATGATCTGCTGCACTGGCGCAGCGTTGTTGTGAATGGTCGCGCTGAACGCCTCACTGAGCAGCAAGACATCGATCGCGTGATGCAATTTGTCAAAACGCAGAATCCAACACTTTCGCCTGCGATCAATCGAACCTGGATCGATGCCTGGGGACGTGCAGAGGCGATCGCAATCTATCGCATTCATCCCAGTGAAATGAGCGGACACACGACTGATGGAGTTAGCAGTCAGTGAAAATCGAAAAATTTGGACAAACTTATGTCACAAGTTCGCCCTAGCTTCATTATCTGTAAATCTGCCAACCAGGGCATCACATTAAACTAGGAGGATTAATTTATGAACCACGATCGCCATAATCATCAGCAAACGCAACCCAAGCCGGAAAATGCTGGGCACGATGAACACGGAAAGCAAGTTAAAAAGAATCCGCCTGATTCTGATCCACACGGCAACCAAGGGGGACGCAATCAACACGCGGGGCACGATGAACACGCTGGACACGATAAACATGCTGGACACAGCCCAGAGATTTTCAAACGACGTTTCTTTATCTGCTTGGTGCTAACGCTGCCCATTCTCTATTTTTCACCAATCTTTCAGACCTGGTTGAATTATCAAGCTATCCAGTTTCCAGGTGCGAAGTGGGTGATTCCCATTTTCGCAACGATTATTTATTTCTATGGTGGCTGGGTTTTTCTGAAGGGAGCCTATTACGAAATCCAAAGTAAAATTGGCATGATGACTTTGGTTGCTCTAGCCATCACCGTGTCGTTTGTCTACAGTGTGGCAGTGACTTTAGGCTTGAAGGGAGACTCTTTCTACTGGGAACTGGCAACCCTGGTCGATATCATGTTGCTCGGTCACTGGATGGAAATGGCTTCTGTGAAGGGGGCCAGCAATGCTCTAGGAGAACTTGCGAAGTTAGTGCCTTCTGTCGCTCACAAGCAGGTGAATGGGAAGACAGAAGATGTCCAAGTGAGCGCGTTAGTTGAGGGAGATCTCATTCTGATTCGTCCTGGCGAACAAGTCCCGATCGATGGTGAGATCGTCGAGGGTACTTCCAATGTCAATGAATCCTTTCTCACGGGAGAGTCGCGCCCGGTGGTCAAAAAAGCCCCTGATGAAGCGATCGCCGGAGCGATCAATGGAGAGGGTGCGCTGACAATCAAGGTGACTCGTACCGGCGATCAAACAACCTTGAGCCAGATTATGCGTATGGTTAAGGAAGCGCAGACATCTAAAAGTAAATTTCAATCACTAGCCGATCGACTTGCCTATTGGCTAACATTCATCGCGATCGGGATCGCTACCCTAGCATTCATCGTTTGGCTATCGATTAAACCAGATGATCTAACCTTTGCAGTGAGCCGTGCGGTTACTGTATTGGTGATTGCTTGTCCTCATGCGTTAGGGTTGGCGGTTCCCCTAGTGCTGGTCAATGCTACGGCAATGTCTGCTAAAAATGGCATCCTGGTGAGAAACCGAGAAGCGTTTGAACGAGCCAAAAGTATTAAAACAATCGCATTCGATAAGACGGGGACATTGACGACAGGACATTTTGGCGTGCAACGAATTTATACGGATAGTATAGATGAGTCAAAAGCTTTGGGCATTTCTGCTTCCCTCGAATCTTTATCAGAACACCCCCTCGGACAATCGATCGTAGAAGAAGCCAGCCATCGCAAAATCGAGCTTTCTAAAGCCAGTGATTTTAAAGCAGTTCCCGGTCAGGGCGTTGAAGGCGTAGTAGACGGTCAGCACTATCGCGTAGGCAGACCAGAATGGGTTCAGGAATTGAAATTGCAGTTTCCTCCAGCATTGGAAAAGGGACTACAAGAACGTGAATCTCGTGGTGAAAGTGCGATCGTCCTGATGGACGACAAGCAAGTTCTCGCCCTCTTTGGGTTAGCAGACCAGGTGCGACCATCTGCACGAGAAGCGGTTGTGAAATTACAGAAGATGGACGTGCAGGTGGTCATGATTACAGGCGATGCCGAAGCAGTTGCTAAGGCTGTTGCTGGGGATTTGAAGATTGATCGCTACTATGCTCGTGTCTTACCACAAGATAAAGCAGCGCTGATTCATAAACTCAAAGCTGAGAAGCCAACCGCCTTTGTGGGCGATGGCATCAATGATGCACCTGCTTTAACCGAGTCGGATTTAGGACTCGCTATCGGGGCGGGAACCAACGTTGCGATCGAGTCTGCCGATCTAATCTTGGTTAAAAGCGATCCTCTGGATGCCAGCTATGCGCTTAAGCTTGCGAAAGCGACCTACATGAAAATGACTCAGAACTTGTTTTGGGCAGGTGGGTACAACGTTGTTGCCATTCCCTTAGCGGCAGGAGTTGGCTACCCATTCGGCGTTCTATTAACACCAGCAATAGGCGCAATTTTGATGGCCGTTTCGACGGTAGTTGTTTCAATTAATGCCATGTTGTTACGTCGCATTCGTTTGAATGATTAAGCACATCAGAACAGGCTGTGTTACCTCTGGTTTTCCCGTTTTCTGCTGTAGTTGAGGAGCAAGGGTTTGTGTCTAAGAAAAGCATCCAAATTCTAGCGGCACCAGAAACTAACCTGTTTCTCTTTGCCTTTTTACTCAATTTTGTTTACGAAGTTTGGCAGGCTCCCTATTACGAGTTCTACGGAAGTCCGTCTTTAGCCGACAAAATCAAAGACTTGACTCACTGCTCCTTCGGTGATGGGGTCATTATTCTATTTAGTAGTTGGGTGGTGAGTGTATTAGTTCGTTCGCGGGAGTGGGTGCTTTATCCCACCTCGAAACTGGCGTTCCTGTTTACCAGTATTGGGTTGGTGATTACTCTGGTAATCGAAACCTATCGAGTTAATGTTTCTAAAGTCTATGGAGTTCCGGTGCTGGCAGTACCCATTCTAGGGATGAGTTTCCTCGCCGTAATTCAGTGGATCGTTTTGCCGCCATTCATCCTTTATTTGGCTCGCCGTCACATACTAGGCTATCCCGAAAAGCGGAGCTAATAACCCGTGTTTCTCTTTTTATGAATAAAAGGCTATTCTTGCTTCTTGTTTGCTTATTTGTGGTCATGATTGGCTTCGGAGTAAGCCAACCTGTACTTCCTTTCTACTTCAGACATTTACATACAGCAGGTGTTTCGCGTGAGGCGATCGCGATTCACACTACCTTATTAACCAGCATTTATGCCTTCGTTCAGTTAATTGCAGCACCGTTTTGGGGGCAATGGTCAGATCGAGTCGGCAGACGACCCTTAATCTTGCTCGGAATTGCCGGTTCCGCCATTGCCCAACTACTATTTGGGTTTGCCTCTTCCCTGACAATGCTGTACGTTGCGCGGGCAGTCGGTGGGTTTCTATCCGCTGCGATGCTGCCTGCGGCGGCGGCTTATCAAAAACCTGGGTTGAAAACCCCGTCCTTCTAGGACGGCTTTAATTGATTGTAATTTTTTGTTACGATACAGT
>PVWI01000318.1 GCA_003003725.1 filamentous cyanobacterium Phorm 6
GTAAGTTATTTAATTCTTATTCCTAAGTTACGCGATCGCCCTTTCTATGCTGTAGTTGCTACCTTATCCAATATCGGCTGGCGAGTTTTCAAGTTAAACCGGTATCCGTGGGGGAGGATGTGCAACTTTGCCCCGCAAATCGCTAAAGCCTCATCCTTCAACAGTCCCTCCATATTGTCGTGGAGTTTTTCCGACTCGTCGATGACAGTTACAGCGCTTTCGCCAATGACTTCAAACTCGTCACCGCTGACTAAAATCGCTGTATTTTCATCAATCCCAAATCCCAAGACTGCTGGTTGCAGCAAGAGTGCGGCAACTAAGCGTCCCAGACGGCCTCGCTGGGCGAAATGTTGGTCGATCACAATTCCGGGCAGGAAACCCATTCCCGGGCCCATTGCTACCACGTCAACGCGAGGATTTGTCTCGGAGTCTCCTTCAATAATCATCATGTCTGGCATCATCGCCGCGCCGGCACTGGTACCGCCAATGATCGCCCCTTCCGAGTAGCGTTTGTGCATAGCTGCGTCGAGTATGGTATCTTTCAAGCAGCTAATAATCCGCGCTTGCTCTCCGCCGGTGAAGAAGATGCCAGTTGCTTGTTCGATCGCTTCTAAATAATCGGGATTGTTGGCATCTTCGGGTTTCTGGGTGTCAATCACTCGCACGTCTTCAGCGCCGAGGCGCTCAAACACTCGGATGTAATTATCTCCGACTTCTCCCGGGAGGCTTGTCGCAGCCGTCATCACTACAATGCGGGCTTTAGTCCCTCCAGCACACCGCAAGAATTCCCGCAGAATTTTGCAGTCCCCGTCTTTTTCTTCCGCGCCGCCAATAATTAGCAACTTGCCCTGATTTTTGCTGCCAGCCATGTGATCTCCAGTCTTAAATCATTATATTTCAATAAACCATAACTTTTTTTTTTCCGCCAAGTATCAAAAGGTATAGATAGATACATAAAAATCTGACTTCAAGAATTCTTGGAGGCAGGTAACTGAAGTGTTCCGGGGTTTTTGACTCTTGCTGCGGCCTGTAACACTATTTTTGGCAAAAAAAACGAACCCCTCCTCACAGCATAGAGAAGGGGTCAAAAAATGAGTTTAAATTACAGGACTGAGGCGCGCGGGGTCATCAACCGGGTTTCTGACTGGATGCTTCGCCGATCCTCCTATTAGTTTCTCCGAGAAACCGGGCTGATGAGCGCAAGTTCTAGATTAGCCCGATCGCCAGTTAGTGCGATCGATCGATCAAATTGCTCAATACTGTACGCGCCCGTTCCAAAGGCAGGTGCCTGGGTTTGCCGTTCCAGACAATCTGATATTCGTTGCTGTGTTGACCGTCGCCGTACCCAGAAATCAGCTTCAGGTGAAATGCTTCCTCAGCTAAGTGGTGAACTTGATCCCTGAGAGCAGTTTGTGCGATTTTCATAATTTGCTGCCTCTTAAATCCTTTTTCACAGTCATAGCCAATTTTAGTTGGCGTTGTACCTCTCCAAAGTTATAGTTTTTTTAAGCAGTCATTAGTTATTGGTAATTGCTCGCGGAGAATTGGCGATCGGGAGTTTTGTATCCTTGCTTACAACTTAAACTAGGGAGCATTTGTCAATCAGCAATTTTACTCATATTTTACTTATATTTTGGGTAAAAAACTGAGATTTGGGCGGACGTGGGGAGCGCCGTATTTATGCCCGCCCACCCCCAAATTGCGAATTTTCCACTTTTCTCAAAAGCAGTTTTTTGAGTAGTTTTACCGATTGACAAATGCAGCGTTAGTTTTGATTTTTCACTAATGGTCTTGTATGCTGCGCGAGTCTTGTATACTTCGCGAGTCTTGTATACTTCGCGAGTGAGGACATCACTGCGAAAGCAAAACACAGATGCTCGCTCTCTGAAATATAGCTGTGCCACTCTCGATGAGGTATCGATCCCTCAATCTACAATCTAAAATCTAAAACTTGTACGCTCGCGACTTGTGAGCCAGCGTCTTGTGAGCCAGCGACTTGTGAGCCAGCGTAGCCGAAGCAAGCCGAAGCAAGCCGAAGCAAGCCGAAGTATCTAAAATCTTACCTTTGTGAGAAAGGCTATATCTATGCCGGCAGGTAGTATGCAATGCACCGAGAGGAGAGTTAATCTGACAAATTAGTTAAAAGGAGGTTAGAAAATGCTGCAAGAAAAAAGTACCGAGACAGCCCGCGTCAATGCTCGAAAAACCGATGTTTTTGATGTTTTCAACTTCAAACACTACATCGGGCCAAACCCTTACCTAGAAACAGCCGCTTTAGTTTTCGATTTTGCGGTAACGGATGCGAGCGAACCAAAGCCGATCGCACATTACCATGAAATTATTGGCGATCGCTACCCGCAACTGCTGCACGAAACTTTCTCCAACCACGCCCAACTGTTCGGCCGTACCGCATCAGAAGTAGCAAAACTCGACATGGGTTTGCACTTCCAACACTGGAACATCAAGCCGTTTTCTCAGTTTAGCAGAATCAGCATAGAAACACTTCACGCCCGCAGCGCCAGAGCCGTAGTTTACGCTGTTTGGGATTGGTTTGAAGCCATCAATCAAAATCAAGATTTCCCCTTAGAAGCACAAATTGGCGCTCTGCAAAATATGTTCCGCCAGTCTGTTTACGGAGGCCCGACAGTTTATTCATTAATGCGATCGGCATCCCAAAAAGGCATTCCCGCATTTTATTTGTGGGATGAAGGATTGATGCAATACGGTTACGGTAAAAAACTGGTGCGCGGCTCTGCAACAACTTTTGATTCTGATAGCCATTTAGACTCAGACTTTACCACGCGCAAAGACGATTGTAAAGCTTTTCTCGCTACTTTAGGATTTCCGGTTCCCAAAGGCGATATTGTCTCCACAGAAAACGGAGCTTTGGCAGTTGCTAGAGAAATTGGCTACCCAGTTGCTATTAAACCAGTAGTCGGCCATAAAGGAATTGGAGTCACCGCAGATGTGCGAGATGCTGAAGAATTGCAGGCAGCTTTTAAAAGAGCAGTTAAGGCAATTTCCGAAACAGAATCGGTGCGAGTAATTGTGGAAAATAGTATCACAGGATCTGATTTTAGGCTGCTGTGCGTTGACGGCAAATTCGTTTCTGCAACTGAACGCCGGCCCGCTTCGGTAACAGGGGACGGCGACTTAACAATTCGCGAATTGATCCGCCGTGAAAACCGCAAACCCGAACGTTTGGATACGCCAACTTCGGCGATGAGCAAAATTCAGTCCGACGAAGCGATGGAAATGTATCTGGAAGAACAAGGGCTGTCATTGGATAGCGTGCTGGATCGCGATCGCACTGTTGCTCTGCGCAAAGTCGCCAATCTTTCTGCTGGCGGCGTCAGCATCGACGCTACCCGCACCATTCACGCGGATAACATTGTTTTGGCTCAAGATATTGCCCTACATTTTCGGTTAACTTGTTTGGGGGTTGATGTCATAACAGAAACTCTCGCCAAATCTTGGAAAACCGGGAATTTTGGGATTATCGAAATCAATGCCGCGCCGGGAATTTTTATGCACCTCAACCCGGCTGTAGGAGAAAGTGTGGATGTGCCTTCGCATATTATCGAAACTTTCTTTGCATCGGGAAAATCAGCCAGAATTCCGATTATTACTTTTAACAGAATTTCGGTGCACGAACTGCAAGAAACAATCGACCACATTCTGTTGCAGCATCCCGATTGGACAATCGGTGCTGTTTGTCGCGCTGGACTTTTTGTCAACCGTTCTGAAAAGGTTTTGAATAAGAATTACAATCTTAACGTGCAAACTTTGCTACGGAATCCCAAGCTCGATTTGTTGATAGCTGAATATCCGGAAGATGTTTTGGAAGCTGAGGGAATGTTTTATCGGGGCAGCAATATGGTGGTGCTGGACAACCCGGGGGAAACTGAGATGATTTTGAGCAGAGAAAGCACTGATGAGGATACTGTTGTGGTGCGTGAAGGGAATAATATTTCTATTCGCCGCCAGGGGTTGATCGAACAGTACAGTCTCGGGGATGACGAACCGTTTACGCGGGTCTATTTGAAGGAAATCGGTACTGTTTTGTAGGGTGCTAATTGTTACCTTGGCAAGGTGTGCACTGCGCACCCGAAAGTTAAAATTTAAGTGCGAATTGCTACTTGGGTAAGGTGCGCA
The DNA here is from genome assembly GCA_003003725.1 of filamentous cyanobacterium Phorm 6. Lineage (GTDB taxonomy): Bacteria > Cyanobacteriota > Cyanobacteriia > Cyanobacteriales > Microcoleaceae > Microcoleus. Next base: position 4,156 of record PVWI01000318.1, read on the forward strand.
TTGCGCACCCTACTTAGGTAAGGTGCGTATTGCACACCCTAAAGTTGGTGTATTGCGCACGCTGTCGTTACTTAATCAGTATTTTCGTAGCAATTGGGTTTTGGGGGTGAATTCATATTGGGGCGATCGCAAGTTTTGATACAATCTGGTTTCTGGAGTGTCGATCGTGTTATCAAGGAATTTCACAAGTCTTTAAACGAATCGCACTCCGGTGCCAGAAGCTGTGGGAATATGAATGTTGCGAGCAATTGGTTTAATTCGCTGACGAAAGGTTTACAGTCATACCGCGGCTACATTCCAGCAGCGCTGACTCTTTGCACCGGTACGGGCTTGTCATTGGCAGCCGCGGCTGTTGTGTGGCATGGGGAAAACCAGCGCATGAAAGCTGAATTTCATCAGCAAGCCGATCGCCTGAATGTGGCATTGCAGCAAAGCATCAACAAAAATTTAGAATTTCTGTACTCAATTAAAGCATTCTACAGCGCATCTGCTGAAGTTAGCAGACAAAATTTTAAGCAATTCGTTCAACCTGCACTTTCCCGAAATTCTGCCATCCATTCTGTTAACTGGATTCTGCGAGTGCCTGCTGCCCAAAAAGCAGCTTACGAAGCGGCAATTCGAGCCGAAGGTTTTCCGGCATTTCAAATTTATGAGCGAACTCCTGACAAAAAGCCGCTCAAAGCAAAAGTGCGATCGGAATATTTTCCAATTACCTATAGAGAAGCACTAGAAGAAGATAACAAAGTGCTCGGTTTTGATGCTGCCTCCAACCCTGATCGCAAAGCAGCTTTGGAGAAGTCGGTGAATACCGGGAAAATAGCTGCTTCCGGGCGGATTAAATTAGTCAGCAACGATCGACAGGGATTGCAAGTATTTCTGCCAATACCTCGCAACGAAACTTCTGGCGATAACTCACTCAACGGCCGCCAAAACCTGATGGGAGTTATTGCGGGTGTGTTTCAGATTACCAGTACGGTCGATTTCTCTTTACAATCGCTGAATTTAGACAACATAAATTTTTACCTCTATGACAACTCGGCTACAGACAAAGAACGCTTTTTGGTGCGCTACGACTCACAAGCCAAGCAGTTGATAGATAACCCAAAACTAGAAAAGCCAGAGTTAATTAATCTCGGGGGACAAATATGTCAAAATAAGAGTGCTTGCACTCGCACATTTAACGTCGCAGACCGCCAGTGGATGCTGTTAGTTTTGCCGGGTAAGGGATACAATGGTCTGAACACGCATCAGGGTTCGCTGGCAATTGGCGCGATCGGGCTATTGATGACTGGCAGTTTGACGGCTTACCTGTTGATGTCTCTAGGACGTACTGCCAAAGTAGAACAGCAAGTGCGCGATCGCACAATTCAACTAAAAGATCGCACCGCTGAACTAGAAACGGCACTGAAGAATTTGCAGGAAGCTCAACTTAAACTAATCCAAACTGAAAAAATGTCAAGCTTGGGGCAGTTAGTGGCTGGAGTTGCCCACGAAATTAACAATCCTGTCAACTTCATTTCTGGCAACCTGATTCATGCAGACGAATACACTCAAAACTTGCTGGAACTTGTGGAAATATACCAGCAGCAATATCCGAATCCAACCCCAAAAGTGCAAGACAAACTACAAGAGATAGATTTGGAGTTTCTCAGTGAAGACTTGCCTAAAATCCTGAAATCTATGAATGTGGGATCTGAACGCATCCGCCAGATCGTGCTTTCTCTGCGGAATTTTTCGCGTTTGGATGAAGCTGAAATGAAGTCGGTTGACATTCACCAAGGCATTGACAGCACCTTGATGATTTTGGAAAGTCGGCTGAAACCAAAAGCTAATTTTCCGGGTATTCAACTCATCAAAGAATACGGAAATTTGCCTTTAGTGGAGTGCTGGGCGGGACAATTAAATCAGGTATTTATGAATGTTTTGAGCAATGCCATTGATATTTTATCTGACGCACCCAATAAAAAAATGGCGATCGGGAAAAGTCCCTCGGATTCGGCATTTTTACCTACTATTCGGATTCGGACTGAACTTTTAAGTTCTAATTGTGTATGCGTGCGCATCGCTGACAACGGAGCGGGCATGACGGAGAATGTAAAAAAACATTTGTTTGAGCCGTTTTTTACTACCAAGCCTGTAGGCAAAGGTACCGGATTGGGATTGTCGATCAGCTATCAAATAGTCGAAAAACATCAAGGTTCGTTCAGGTGCGAATCCTCTCCGGGAGAGGGAACTGAATTCTGGATTGAGGTGCCCGTTCGGCAAGAGTCAGATCAATCTGTTTCTAAGGTTTAACCGGCGGTAGGTGTCATACCATTTTAGATTTTAGATTTTAGATTTTAGATTTGGGAATGACTTACTGTCTAATGGTTTAGATATCCTCTACAGTTGCATCATTTTTGAGAACTGGTATCAATTAGAATTAGCTGAATAAATAGGGAGCATTTCAATTTTGTCAAAAGAGTTTTTAGGAGTGCGAATCGGAGAACTCGATTGACATATAGCCTTTCTCACAAAGGTGAGGTACAATAACAACAGTGTGTAAACCAGTTAAAAATATTTAATGATGTAACTT
>PVWI01000066.1 GCA_003003725.1 filamentous cyanobacterium Phorm 6
TGACTGGAGAAATCCTGTCTGAGCAAGTCAGCTCGTAGATCGAAGAATCCCCGCGCGTTCACGCCGGGGAGTGTCAACCCCTTTGGATAGATACGAAGTGCTGACTCGAAGTGCTGACTCGAAGCCCGATTTGTAGCATTGAACGGAGGCAGAGGTGGCGATCGAAATAGGGTGATATTAAAGTATACCCAAAACAAACATCAAAACGTGCAATTAATATTTTTAGATCGAAATATGCCGGGTTAAAAAATATCGATAGCCGTTGCAATTTTGATTTAGTATGTTAGAAATGAGCGGGATTATTAATCAATAATAAGCCAGATTTGTGGTGAAAAACTGTTGCGAATCAGTTCTTAAAGTTAATCGGGATCGTCGTTTAAAGGAGCCAAAATTATGCCAAGTGCAGTACCACAAGGATTTCTCGGAAGTGGGCCGATATTTAACCTCGGGGGTGACGAGACGATTGGGCCAACCCCTGTCACCGAGCCAACTCCGGCACCAACTCCAGCCACAAGCCCAACTCCGGCAACAAGCCCAACTCCGGCAACAAGCCCAACTCCGACGCGAACTCCCACTCCCTCCGACGATACATTTGGCGGGATAGACGACACATTGGGCGGAGGCAGAGGTACCGTACCCGCGATCGTTGGCGGCATCGTCCGCGGCACAGAAACCAACGACTCCTTAGTTGGCAGTCCCGGGCCAGACGTGATTTCCGGGCTTGTCGGCAACGACAACCTGCGAGGCGCCGGCGGCGACGATTTACTATTTGGCAACGAAGATGACGACGTGCTGTTCGGCAATGAGGGCAACGATGTTCTCGACGGCGGTTCGGGACTCGATACCCTGTACGGAGGCAAAGATAATGACTCCCTCGATGGGGGAAATAACCCAGACTTGCTGTACGGAAATGACGGCAATGACACGGTAATCGGAGGCGAAGGCAAAGACACCGCTTACGGCGGCAAAGGCAGTGACAGCTTGCGCGGAGGCTCTGGTGATGATAGCTTCTTGGGCGATCGAGGTGACGACATCGTTTGGGGCGACCAAGGTAACGATTCGCTCTTCGGCGGCGATGGCGAAGACTTGCTATTTGGCAACGAAGGAGGCGACTGGCTCTACGGAGATGCCGGCGCGGACACAATTTTTGCGGGCGATGGTGACGACATCGTGTTTGGAGGTGCTGGAGACGACATCATAGACGGTGGTGCTGGCAACGACGTGCTGTGGGGCGACGAAGGCAAAGACATCGTGGCAGGAGGCGAAGGCAGAGATGTCTTTGTCATCGGTGCATTCAGTTCCCCCAGCGGCAGCAGCAACGGTACTAACCCGGCATTTCTCACTACAGGCGGCCCGGATATCGCCGATGCTGATATTTTTACAGACTTTCGCCAAGGTGAAGATGCGATCGGCTTAAGCGGCGATCTCAAATTTGAAGATTTAGTAATCTTCCAAAGCACAGACAACAAAGCCGGTAGCACGATTATTCGCAACGGCGTCAGCGGCGACTTTTTAGCAGTATTACCCGGAGTGGACAGCAGAACCCTGGGGCGCAGCTCATTTGTAATTGCCCCCACAGTTCCTGGCAGCGCCACCCCACTTCCTCTGCCGACGCCGAGTCCGAGTCCAACACCGACGCCGACAGCAAGTCCGACGCCGACACCGACAGATAGTCCAACACCGACAGGCAGTCCGACGCCGACAGGCAGTCCGACACCGACACCGAGTCCGAGTCCGACGCCGATGTTCCCGACGCCGACAGCAAGTCCGACACCTACTTTGGTCTTTCCGACTCCGACGACAGGTACTCCGACACCGACAGGCAGTCCGACACCAAGTCTGACTCCGACGCCATTCCCCAATCAGCCTCCCGTAGCAGTTAACGACAACTTCACCACGGTTTCGGGTCAAGAACTCAGTCTGAACGTTGTGTTCAACGACACTGACCCGGAAAAGAACCCTCTGACTGTCACGACGTTTACTCCAACAGCCAAGGGGAGTTTGGTTCCCTTGAACGCCACCACGTTCAAATACACCCCAAATCCAGGCTTCTCGGGTACTGATAGCTTCAGCTACTCGATCTCAGATGGCAGAGGCGGTACAAGTCAGGCGACAGTAACTATCAATGTCAGTAACCCGCCGAAGCTAGCGATTAACGGCGGTGTGGTGGTTGCCAAAAGTGCTCCTACCCAGACAATTACGGCGGCTGATTTGTTAGTCACAGATCCCGATAACAATCCGTCGGAAATCGTTTATACGATTACCAAAGCCCCCGACGCTACCAGAGGCTTTGTCCAAAGAGGCGGCACTTTCCTCAACGTTGGTGGCAAATTTACCCAAGACGATATCAACAACAACATCGTCAAATACAATCTGTTAGCGACAAGTGGCGGCGATAGTTTTACGTTTACAGCCTCTGATGGGTCTGCGACACTCGCCCCGGCATCCTTCAGTATCACTGTGGTAGATAATATTGTCGATCGCACCGCACTCCCAGCCAGCACCTTTACAGGCAGCAACCTCAGCGACTTCATCATCGGCGGGGCTGGGAACGATACCCTATACGGGGGTGACGGTAACGACATCATCGATGGCAAGGGCGGTGACGACCTCGAATTCGGTCAAGGAGGTAACGACTCGGTGCTAGGTTCGATCGGCAACGACACCCTCGACGGCGGACTGGGCAACGACACCATCGACGGCGGTGACGGTATAGACTCGCTGATTGGTGGACTAGGCAACGACCTGATGTTCGGTGGCAATGACAATGACATCATCTTGGGCGGCGACAATGGCGATACCATTGACGGCGGCACAGGCAATGACTCGATATTGGGAGAAGCCGGCGAGGACTCGATACTTGGAGGCACCGGCATGGACACCTTATTGGGTGGTTTAGGTGACGACACCATCGACGGCGGTGCAGGCGACGATATCCTCGACGGCAGCCTCGGCAGAGACTTGCTCGACGGCGGTATCAATAACGACTCAATCTCCGGCGGCGACAGCGAAGACACAATTTTGGGTGGAGAAGGCAGCGACACCGGACTCGGAGGTGCGGGCAACGACTACATATTGGGCGAAGGTGGCAGCGACTCCCTGTTCGGGGAAGCGGGCGACGACACTGTAGACGGCGGTGCCGGCAGCGACTGTCTCAGTGGCGGCTTCGGCAACGACTTAGTGTTGGGCGGCGATGACAACGATTCGCTTTCCGGCGGTGCAGGCAATGACATTTTGGGCGGCGGGAACGGTTCTGACTTGCTCACGGGCGATGCTGGCAATGATTTCTTCTACTACGAAACTCCCAGCGAAGGTGTTGATATCATTGCTGACTTTAATATTACTGGCACCGGCACTGACAGATTCTTGTTCAGGTCGTCAAATTTCGGAGGTTTAACCAACTCGGGAACTACTAACGATTTCACCAGTTTTATCGTCAGGAATATCGGCAGCGGCGGCGACAACATCAGCAAGCAAGAAGTCATTTTGTTTGAATCTACATTTGACAACGCTCAAGCAGTGAATGCAGTGTTGAAGAATCAAAACGGTTCGAGCAAAACGGGAGCTTTCTTCGTCTACCTGAACAATACTTTTAATAAGTACGTTCTCGGGTTTGATCCGAATGTGGCAGATGATAGTCTCCCAGCTTTTGATTTGGCAGTGTTGAATACTATTCCTACAGTGCCTGGAGCTCTGAGTACGCTGATTGTTGCATCTGACTTTAAGTTTATTTAGGGTCGTTCATCAGTTGACAGTTGACAGTTGACAGCTACCTCTTCCATCGATAGAAGAGGATTGGAGCAATGAATCATTTTGTTTGATTTCCCCCGTTTAGGGGGAGGCTTCAGACCCAATTTTCAGGTGCGATCTCTGGTCAATTACCATAATAAAAAATGTTTGTAGTGAGGATTTTAATCCTTCGTTATGAGAGCTAAAGTCCTAACTGCAAACAAATCTTATTGTGGTGAATAGACCAGACACAATCTCAGTTATGCTTTCTCGATCCGTCATTTGTTAGAAGGTAAAAATACAATCTCGCCGATCGTCCTCGGGGATTCAAATTTAGGAAAAAATTTGTTTTCGATCGCGATCAAAATCGGTGGATTGTATTGGAATACAGGTTTTAGTCATTGAATTTTTGAGTATTTAAAGGAGCCAAAATAATGCCCAGTGCAATCCCAGCAGGTTTTCTCGAAGGGCGGCCACCGTTCGTATTACTCGATAGTAGGGGAAATGTTTCGGATATTATCGGCACGGTGCCCTCGCCTGCGCCGTCGCCGGGGACTTCTCCTGCGGTGATGGGGACAACTCCCACGATGACGGGGACTTCTCCTGCGATGACGGGGACTTCTCCCACAATGACCGGGACTTCTCCCACAATGACCGGGACTTCTCCCACAATGACCGGGACTTCTCCCACAATGACCGGGACAACTCCGACGATGATGGGGACGGGCCCGGGGATTTCGGTCACGCCGGTGCCACGGCCTGCTGTGACCGTTCCGACTCCTCCTCCAGAGCCAGTATTTGTCGATGGTTTAATCGTCGCAAATGATGGAAATAACTATTTGATCGGCAGCTTGTTCAATGACACGATTTCCGGGCGTGGCGGCGATGATACGCTTCTGGGTCGGGATGGAGACGATATACTCAGGGGCGAAGACGGTAACGATTCTCTCAACGGTGGCGCGGGGAAAGATATCGTTGAGGGCGGGCGTGGCAATGATACCGCGCGGGGTGGCAAAGGCGATGATTTGGTTACTGGCGAGCAGGGCGATGATGTCGTTTTTGGCGACCAGGGTAACGATATTGTCTTTGGTTCTGAAGGCAATGACACGCTGTACGGCGGTAAAGGTAATGACTGTTTGCGCGGTGGTGGCGAGGACGACTTGATTTTTGGCGACAAGGGCAGTGACACTATTTTTGGCGACACGGGTAATGACTGTCTGATCGGCGCTGCTGGCGATGATATTTTGTTGGGTGAGGATGGCGGGGATGTCATCACAGGCGGTGTTGGTAACGATACTGGTGACGGTGGCGCCGGAGATGACCTGATCTTTGGGGGCGATGGCAATGATTCTCTCTTTGGGGATGCTGGGGATGATATTCTTTCGGGCGATCGCGGTGCTGATACTCTGACAGGAGGCGAGGGTTCGGATATTTTTGTTCTCGGTAGGGTGGGCACATCTCCCTCGGGCGCTGGGTTTCTCACGACTGGCGGCCGCGAAATCGGTGATGCTGATTTAATTAGAGATTTTAAGGTAGGAGATTCGATCGGTCTGGCTGGAGGTTTGAACTTTACGCAGTTAGAAATCTTCCAGGGTCAAGGATCGAATTCTAGTAACACGATTATTAGAGACCGACAAACTGGGGAATTTTTGGCGGTGTTGATTGATGTTCGATCGAACTCGATCGATGAATCTAGATTCACAACAGCTCAAATACCTCGCGTAAACGACAATCCCTTCATGATTCAGGGGACAAGACCTTCTCCTGGTGCGATGGGTACAAGTCCTTCTCCTGTTGGAACAAGTCCTTCTCCGGCTGGAACAAGTCCTTCTCCTGCTGGGACAACTCCTTCTCCGACACCAGCGGGGACAACTCCTTCTCCGACACCACCACCGACGGGGACAACTCCGAGTCCGACTCCGGCGACGACTCCAACTCCAGCAACGACTCCGACTCCAGCAACGACTCCAACTCCGGCAACGACTCCAACTCCGGCAACGACTCCAACTCCAGCACCAGCACCGGGGACAACTCCGAGTCCAACTCCAGCACCAGCACCGGGGACAACTCCGAGTCCAACTCCAGCACCAACAGGGACAACTCCGAGTCCAACTCCAGCACCGGGGACATTACCGACTCAGGTTCCGAGTCCGACTCCGACTGCGACTGGGACAACTCCGAGTCCTAGTCCTTCGATCGTTCCGACTCCAACTGCGGCACCCCCAACTCCTCCGCCTTTCGGTGGGGGGCCGGTTCCACCCAGTTTTACGTCTCCGACTCCTAACGAACCGCCGATCGTGGAAACTGGCAAGACGCTGACTGGTTTACAGAATTTGCCTCTGTCTCTGAGTATTTCGGCGCCTAGTGACCCAGAGGGCCAACCGCTATCGATCGCGGTTGTCAGAGTTCCCAATCCGACTTTCGGCCAAGTAGTTGTCGGTACGAGTCCGATCGCCATCAACCAAAAATTGACTGTTCAGGAATTGCTGGGCTTGCAGTTCCAACCTAAAGCTGATGCGATCGGGCAAGCGGGCTCTTTCAGCTACAGCGTAGCGGACGACCAAGGCGGCACGGCAGCAGCCTCAGTGGCGATTAACATCAATTCTTTCGATGCGTCCTCAACTTTTCCAACTACCCTGTCGCCGATTGTTGGCGATGACGGCATCGTATTTACGAGTACGAATAATTTGCTGCCCACTTTCATTGACGTGCTCGCCAACGACTCCAGCCCGCAAAAAGGGCCGCTCAGCATTATCAATGTCGGTACGCCAACACAGGGCATAGCTGTCAATCTGGGCGATCGAGTGCAGTTCATCCCCGGCAACGTAGCGGGTACCACTACTTTCACCTACAGCGTCAGCGACGGATTCGGGACACTTCCGGGCGTAGGTACCGTCACCGTTTCCATCTTGCCGGCCGACAGCGGGCCAAACAGGTTGGTTGGTGGCTCTTTGCCAGATAATTTGAACGGTTTGCTTGGCAGCGATACTGTTGACGGGCAAGGCGGCAACGATACGATTAACGGCGGTTTGGATAACGACGTACTCATAGGGGGACTCGGCGCAGATACCTTGACAGGAGGGGGCGGCAGCAATCAATTCCGCTATACTAGCCCTGCAGAGGGTGGGCCAACGTTTGATGCGGCTTCTTCGGCGGCAATTGAGGCGGCGATCGCGGCGGGCGGATATGATGTGATTACTGATTTCACAGGTCTCGGTGTGCCGATCGCCGATCAGTTTAATTTTGCCCCCGGATTCCCGAATCTTAGTGGTAACACCCAAGTGCTGCTAAACGTGCAGAAAACTGTTTCTGCAAATATTCTGGGAGGAACTGCTTTCTTGTTTGCCTACGATTCCGGTGGCAATACTTACATCATTTATGACGGCAATGGCAATAATCTCAGCGGCGCTGATTCTCGCATTGTGGCGAAATTAAATGGTGTTACTGGAGTTGCTTCTCTTTCGGCATTTGACTTCACGTTTATCTAGGTTCGATCGTTCGGACTTTAGTCCTTCTTGATGCGGACTAAAGTCCGAACGATCGAACCCTTAAATCTGATCGTCCTCAGAAAAAAGCCCCAATAAAGGGCCGAGAATAGCGCCGAAAACAAAGCCGCCAGCGTGAGCCCAGTAGGCAACTCCCCCGGATTCCATACCGACACTTGCCGGCGCATTCAACGAAGCCAACCCGCTCAATGCTTGCTGTGCAAACCAAAATCCGAGAAAGAAGAAAGCGGGGACTCTGACGGTGGTAATGAAGATTCCCAAGGGCAGCAATGTCAAAACTTTGGCTTGGGGATATTTGAGAATATAAGCTCCCATCACGCCTGCGATCGCGCCGCTAGCACCGAGGGAAGGAATGGCCGATGTTGAGGAAAAATACCATTGAGTTAGTGATGCTAAAACGCCGCAAGTAAGGTAAAATATTATAAATTTGACGTGTCCTAAACGGTCTTCTACGTTGTTGCCAAAAATCCACAAAAATAACATATTTCCGGCAATGTGGAGAAAGCCTGCGTGCAGGAATTGAGAGCTAATTAGGGTCGTCCATTCGGGAAATGGCGAAACTGGCAGCGCCACCCGACACATATTGCTTAATTGGCAAGGAACTACCGCCCAAGAGTAGAAAAATTGCGTTAATTGGCGATCGGCCAAACTGAGTTCGTACAAAAATACTAATACGTTTGCAGCAATCAGTCCGTAGGTAACGTAGGGAGTGATAGTGGTAGGATTGTCATCGCGTAAGGGAACCACAGCCTTTTTTCCTCAACATCAAAATATTGGGAATAGCATAGCGTATTTATACCCAATGTGTCTCCTATCTAGAGGAAGAGAGAAGAAGTCATTAGTCATTAGTCATTAGTCATTAGTCCTTAGTTAGAAAGAAGAGGGGTTTTGTTGCGGTTGCGTTCATCTTTGCGAATAAAAAGTGTTTAGACTTAGGATCGCAAATTAAATAACTTACAGTTTTAATTGTTATTGTGGAACAGGCAGGAAAGCCTGTTCAAGACGGGCGGGATGCCCATCCCACAAATTTGTGGAAGTTATTTAATTCTCATTCCTTATTGCATAAATCTTTGATAGAGCAGGTCAACCGCAGATGAAAAGCATATCAACACAGATTAATGCAGATAATTTTAAGATAGAAGAGCGAATGAATGCAAACAATTTGGTTGTAATTGTTTGATCATACATGATATTTTACCATCATATCTCTATAAAAACTCCCACACTTTCTACAGCCATGATACTCACCGCACACAAAGCGTAAATCCCGCTTCCTACCGCTACTTCTACAGTCTCTGCATTCAGAACTTTGATGAGTTTCCAGTTATCACCATTTTTTTGATAAAGCGTCCAAGAACGGATGTTCGGATCGGCGGGATTTCTCCACTTCAAAACATTGCTATTTCCCACTTTTTTTACTTCGATTCCTGTCGGAATAGATGGCGGAGTTCCTTTTTGCCAGGGCATGGCTGGGACGAGGGCTGGTTGGTTATAGGTAGTCGATTTGAAATTATCGTAAATTTGCTGGCGATTTTCGCTAAATGCTTTCATGCTGAAAAAAACATTACCCAAAGCTAAGTTTTGTTTAGAGTTGCGCGTAATCTCAATCTGCTTGTTAATTTCGTCTACCGTCCACTTCTTGCCGTCGAGCTTTCCTAAGTTATTTCCCACGTAAATATGTCTGTTTTGCGGGTTATTTTCTAGCCACCATTGCAGCAAAACTGGATAGCTTTGAGCTGTTTGGTCGATGCGCCAATAAAGTTGCGGATTGAGATAATCTACCCAACCTGATACTAACCATTTTTTGGCATCGGCGTAAAGTGTTTCGTAGGCATCTAAACCGCGACTTTGGGGCGGCTGGCCGGGGCGATATATGCCGAAGGGACTGATGCCGAATTTAACGTTGGGTTTGGCTGCTCGAATTCCTTCTCCTAGTCTTTTAACTAGCTTGTTAACATTTTCCCGACGCCAATCTCCTAAACTCATTTTCCCGCCTCTAGAGACATAACTATTGTAAATCTTGCTGTCGGGAAATTCTTGGCCGGCAATCGGGTAAGGATAGAAATAATCGTCGAAGTGAACGCCGTCTATATCGTAGCGCTTTACTACGTCTAAAATTACGTTGTAAGTCTTATCTTGAACTAAATCAATTCCGGGGTCCATCCACAAATCATCGCCCCACGGATAAACACATTCGGGATTGGTAACAGAGATGTGAGGACGGACATTGGGAGGGGTTTTAGTTGCTGAAACTTTGGCGCGGTAGGGATTGAACCAAGCGTGAACTTCAATGTTGCGTTTGTGGCTTTCTGCAACGACAAATGTTAAAGGGTCATAATAAGGTTGCGGCGGCTTTCCTTGGGTTCCTGTCAGCCACGCACTCCAAGGTTCTAATTCGGAGGCGTAAAGGGCGTCACCCGCAGCTCGAACTTGGAGGATAATCGCATTGAAATTCATTTCTTCTAGTCTGTCAAGAATTCTCAGCATTTCGGTTTTTTCCTGTTCTGCTGAGAGTTTGTCGCTGAATGGCCAGTCAATATTCCATACGGATGTGATCCAAACTCCGCGAAATTCTCGCTGGTGGCTGACGCTAACTTTTGGTCGCGGCACTTTACTGAGAACTATAATATATTGTGAATAGATTTGTGGCGCTCTTTTGAGATAAACTAAGGCTTGATAAACCCAGGCTGCGACATCGGCTCGCGTGGCATTTCCGGCGGGATTTAATAAGTTTAAACTTGGATAGTTGACGACTATTTCGGATTGGGTGGCTATGCCGATCGCCTTTTTGGCATAATTAGGAATTTCTGTACTGTCTTGGTAGATGTTTGATAAGATAAGATTGGTTGTTGGTTGAGTATTTGCCGCAAAAATTCCGCTAACTAGGGCAACTAATGCCTCGGCCCTGGTAATCCTGTTTTCGGGTTTGAAGAGGTTGTTGGGATAGCCGGATATAAATCCTCTTTTAAATGCTATTTCAATGGCGGCGGCGGCCCAGTGAGTCGCGGGAACATCGGTAAAGCGAATGTACGGCCGTTTGTCGGGTACGGGAAAGGCTTTGCTGACAATGGCGGCGAATTGGGCGCGGGTGAGGTTGCTGTTGGGACGAAAAGTGCGATCGGGAAAACCGCTGATCACGGCCCGTTCTACTAGGCCGTCAATGAATATTTTTGCCCAATGATTTTGAGTATCTGAAAAGGGATTTGTGCTGGAAACCATAGTTATATTGATTGTTTAAGATATTGAGATAGTGTCCGCTGAATTAACTTGCGACACATCGACTCTATTTGTAGGCGGCGCCACAAGCACCTTACCCTTGACGATCTAAGGTTCGTAGTGAGGACTTTAGTCCTTCTAAGGCTCGTAGTGAGGACTTTAGTCCTTCTAAGGCTCGTAGTGAGGACTTTAGTCCTTTCTGATTGACTAAAAGTTAGAAAGAGAACTGAATTCCTGGTTATTCAACGAAGTTACGAAGAGGACTAAAGTCCTTACTACAAACCTATAATTTTTGGTGTATGTACTTATAATAAGCTGGCATTTTCGTACAGAAGCCGGATGATATTGATGATTTTTTGTCCGTATAAGGGGTCGGAATTCCAGCGACCTGCAAGTTCGTTGACGGTGGGGGCGACACCGCGCTTGACAAAGCGAAAACGCACGTTTTCTTTAACTAAAGGTTGGTTGATTGGTTCGGTACTGCCGTAAGCTTTTAGGTGCTGAATTTGCGCTCTAATTCCTGTCCTGATGTCGGGAAATGAGAGGCCGGAATTTGTGGGGCTGATGACTCCCATGTCGGCAAAGTTAAATTGTTCTGCTTTGACTGCAATGCCAAATTTGAGATAGTTTGTTTCTAAACACATTTGGCAAAAAGCTACGTCGTGGTTGACACCTTCTGCGGCTGCTTCTTGCACGTAAATTTGAGGTAAATTGGGAAATGTTGTTAGTGCTTTGCTGTTAGTTTTTGTGAGAAATACTGTGATTTGTTGGGGGGTAGTTAAACCGCGACCCATGATTTTTCCCACACCTGAGAGGATATCGCGGCGCGATCGCAGGGATACTGATGTTGTGGACTGATCCCAAGCTACGGAAATGCTAGCATCGCGCAAATCGATCGCCCGCACGAATACGACTCCATTGTAAGTGATTCGGCGATCGGCTACCTCTGGTTTGATGTCGAGAGCGTCTAGAACTTCCGAAGGAACAAAAGAATTTCCGTTCACCAAAATGCCTTTTTCTTCGTACGGCGCACCGTTAATTTGGATATTAATTAAGGGATAAACTATCGGTTTTGGTGTCGGTGTCGGTGCAGGAGTCGGTGCAGGAGTTGGTGCAGGAGTTGGTGTCGGCAAAGGTTTCAAATCGGTATTTTTTAACCAAGCTTCGAGTCCGTCAGCGAGTCCGAGGGCGACATCGCGACGACGAGTTTGAAGAATTCGCAAGTCGTCGATGTTAGTTAAAAAAGCGATTTCTATTAACAGCGAAGGAATGTTTACGCGCCGACAAAATGCGAGGCTGCCAACACCAGCTTCTGTATCTGCTTTTGCGCCGCGATTCGGTACTTCTGGACATCGGCGCAAATAGCCATTTAAAATTAAATTCGCGTCTGCTTTTCGTTTGGGGTTGCTGGCAATATAAAACGCGCTAGCACCGCGAACTTGGGGATTAGAAAAAGCGTCGGCGTGTATTTCAACCGCTACATCTCCCGGCTGACAGCGAATATTTATCCAAGCGATACTGTCCATTAAGCTAAGAGTATCTGGTACGGAGAAAGTGTCTATGCCTCGCTGCCGCAATTCAGGTACTAATAAATCCCGAGTTAGAATAAGTTCCTGGGCTTCAGTTGTGCCAAATGCGATCGCCCCCGGATCGCGCAAGCTGCCTTCAAACCCGCCGTGTCCGGCTGAAACAAAAATAGAACCCATTTAATAAAACTCTCCACCTTACAGTTACTTCAGTGTCAGCTTTTTAGTCTTGGGTTTAATTTTACCGCAAAGGCGTATATTTTATCATTGCACAACAAATTTGTAGTTGCGCTCTGGGTGGGGGTTTTAACCCCTAGGCACAACTACAAACTTGTTAATCCGCATGGAGATTACATTTTTACAGCGGGGCTAGTTGAAGGTTTTGGAGCCTTAATTTCTTGGGAAGCCGCACGGGCGCGGAAGAGTTTAGCAACGACTTGCTCGCACTTGGACAAATCCGCTTCTATCTGTGTAAAAATGTCAGTTGATACCGGATCGGTGAACTTCGCCCGCAAGTGGTTGATATCGACAACACCTGTTTGCAAATCGCCGAGAGTGCTGCGCAGCAAGAAAGTTTCATCAGTTCCTTGCATTGAAGATTTTAATTTAGCGTATTTGTCAGCAATTTGGGCGGGAATTGAGGGTTTTTCGCCGAAATCGTTGAGGCGGTTTTCGAGAGCCTCGATGTGCTGCTGTTTATTTGTTACCATTTCTGTGAGGAGCGATCGCAAATCGGCATCTCCGGTTTTTTCCGCATAATGTTGAAAGGCTTCGCAAGCATAGCGTTCCCCTGCGAGGGCGGTATTCAAACCTTTAACAATGTCGCTTTGTGTGGAGCCTCCCCAACCATTAGCTAGTTTCCACCATTCTGCGCTGGCGTCGGTTTCTTCGGGTAAACCGACTGCTTTGCCACCGTAACCGAGGCGCGCCATAATTGCTGTAGTAAATATTGCTAAATCTCCGGGTTGGCGGGAAGTAATCAAGTTGCCGTCAACGACTAAACCTTCGTTAATGTAGTTAGCTCCGGCATTGATCATGTCGGTTTTAATTGCCAAGAAACCCGTCGCATTTTTGCCTTTGAGCGCGTCGGCTTCAATCAAAAGTTGCGGGCCGTGACAAACAGCAGCGACTATTTTTCCTTGCTCCATCGCTTCTTTGACAAACCGCACTGTATTCGGATTTGTCCGCATGGTATCGGGAGCCATACCCCCGGGAATTATCACTGCATCGAATTCTTCTGCTAATGATTCAGTGGTAGTTCCGTCAGCTTGCTGGGAAACTTTACCATTTTTCCCGGCATACTTTTCGTTAGTGCGGGAACCGAGGACAACTACATCAAATCCTGCTTGTTTTAATCCGTTGTAAGGAACTAGAAATTCCGAATCTTCAACTCCATTTTCGATTAGTATGGCAACTCGTTTGGTTTTGGTTGCGTTATCTACTGTCATAATCAGTTTCCTTTAAGGTAGTATTTTATATAATTTAATTTATTTGTTGCTGTTTTCGCGTCTGGCTAAGGTTATAAATTGGTTGGTGGCAAAATGTGCGAAGTGAGTCTTTGGAGGTAGGCAGATTTATGTTAGCCGCACGCTACAATTTTGACAAGATTGCAAAAGTCCTATCATATCATGTCCGGTGGATTGACCACAACAAGATTGGTTTGTAGTGCGGACTTCAGTCCGCATAATGCTGCGGACTGAAGTCCGCACTACGAACCGTTTTTGTTATGGTAATTGGCCGGACATGATATGATAGGACTTTTAGGACGCTGCTCTGAGCAACGTCCTAATTATTTTTGCAAGAGTTTTTTGATGTTTTAAGTACATCGCGAATCGTATCAGTGCACGTAAGAAGCGCCATTAATGTCGATCGTAGTCCCGGTAGCGTGTGCAGCTAAACCCGACGCTAAAAACGCGATAACATTGGCGACATCTTGAGGAGGAGCGATTTTGCCGATCGGGATATCGCGCACAATCTCCGCCTCGCCAAACTCCCGAATAAACTTATCTGCCATTTCTGTACTGACAAATCCCGGTGCAACTGTAAATGCCAAAATATTATCAGCCGCAAACCCTCTAGCAATGCTGCGAGTTAAAGCAACAATTGCACCTTTTGAGGCGGCGTAGTGCAGATAATTCGGGTCATCGCCGCGAAAAGCAGCGCGACTTGCTATATTAATAATTGTACCACCATTGCGAGTTTGAAAATGTAGAATTGCTTCCCGGCACAAATCAGCAACAGCAACTAAATTAACTTGTAAAGTTTGCTGCCAAACCGACGACCAAATATCGAACTCGTCCTCAATACCCGCCGACTGCATAATCCCAGCATTGTTAACTATAATATCAATATGACCGCGCCATTTTAAAGCATCTTGCCACAAACTATAAGCCGCCTTTGGTAACATCAAATCAGCAGCTAATAAATAACATTTATCGCCCGCGACACTTGCTGCTACCGATTCCGCTGCTTTCTGACTGCGAAAGTAATGCAAAATCACGTCAGCCCCAGCATTAACTAGAGTCTGCACCGTCACAGCACCAATCCCTTTCGAGCCGCCAGTTACTAAAATCACCTTTCCAGTTAAATCAATCATTTTTCCATCTCTATCTTTTCTCTTTCTCTGCGCCCTCTGCGCCCTCTGCGGTTAATAAAAAAAATAAATCCCGTTCACAAACGAAAGAGAATTGCTATATGATACAGCACATTCCATCTAATGTGTATGTAATTTCCTCATGCTGATGGATATCTGCAATAGACATCTCCAAAAACTCCCAAATCCTTTCCCCTGTTGATTTCTATTGGAAATATACCCACTGCTGACAGCACTATAGCTTCTTTGTCCTTAAACTCGATAACTAAACGGGATTCGGGAGCAGAGGTAGAATTAACTCCATAACTTGGTCATACTGAAAGTTATTGACACAATCAATTAGCGCACTGGAAAGGGTTGGTTTAGATGCGGGAATTTGTTTGATTAGCTCGTTCATGACTTCAAAATCAACATCGTAGGCAGCTTGATACATTTCTTCTAACCACTCAGAGGACATCACGGCTAGATATTCTGGAGATAAATAATCAACACCTAGTTTTTGGGGTTCTTGTCCTACAACTGTGTAGATGTACTGTACTCCCAAGTGTTGAGCGAGTTTGTCAAAGACGAGCCCTTCCTGAAATGGCTTGCTGATAAAGTCGTCACAACCAGCCATAAGAGCTTTCTCTCGCTCTTCTTCAAAAGCACTGGCAGTTAAAGCAATAATGACAGTCTCTTGTCCATGAGGGTGTTCTCTAATGCGTTTGGTAGCTGTGTAGCCATCCACGATCGGCATTCGTAGATCCATCCAAATCAGGTGTGGGGACCAACTTTCCCACAGGGATAGTGCTTCAACTCCCTGTGTTGCTTCGCGCACATCAAAACCGACTGAGGTAAGGAGTTTGACCAATAAGCGGCGATTTTCCTCTACATCTTCAACCACAAGGATGCGGTAAGTTGGTTGTCCTGGACTTATACCAATCACTCTTTGTTTAAGCAATTCTGAGGCAAGGCAGACTGCTTGAGGTAACTGTACCCCAACTTCAAAGTAAAAAATGCTGCCCTGATTCAATATGCTTTGAACCCGAATCTGACTACCCATGAGTTGGACAAATCTTTGACTGATAGCTAGACCTAGACCAGTACCTTGATTCAATTTATTCCCAGCTTCAGCTTGCACGAACGCCTTAAATAAGCTGTCAAGTTCTGTTGGATCAATTCCCACTCCAGTATCCTCAATTTCAAAACATAGGCGACAGGACGTTTGGTCGATTTGTTCTGATCTCACTCGTAAGGTAACGCTTCCTTGATTAGTAAACTTAATCGCATTACCGAGCAGATTGACTAAGACTTGATACAGTTTTTTCTCATCGCTATGCACAAATTGGGGAAGATTTGGTTCTCGCTCGACAATTAGTTTCAATCGTTTCGATTGGGCTTTAATTTGGAACATTTCTTCAATAGAATTCAGCCAATTGTTTAGATCAAAGTCAGAAAGATAGAGTGTCATCTGTCCGCTTTCAATTTTGGATAAATCTAAAATGTCGTTAATCAATTCCAATAAATGTTCGCCGCTACGATTGACGATCGCCATATCTTGTTGGAGTTCGGGAGTCAGAGCAGGATCGTAACTCATCAATTGCGTAAATCCCAAAATAGCATTCAGAGGAGTACGGAGTTCGTGGCTCATATTGGACAGGAACATACTTTTGGCTTGGTTGGCTGTTTCTGCTGCTTCTTTAGCTTGCTGAAGTTCCAACTCGGCTTGTTTGCGATCGCTAATATCAATTAAATATCCCAAAATTTCCACTGGTCTACCTGCAGGATCTCGAATTAGTCTGACTTGATTGAGCATCCAGCGATAAACCCCATCTGAGCGACGCATACGGTATTCATGGAAATAAAAATCATTGACGAATGGATTGGCTAAGCCATTAAGCACTCGTTCTAGATCATCTGGGTGTAACTTATCCACCCAAAATTCACCATTTCGTAAAAACGCAATGCTTTCATAGCCCAATACGTCTTTGACATTTTCGCTGATGAACGTTGCTCGATAATCGCCATCAGGTTTACAGCTAAAAATAACGACGGGGCTGTAGTTCAGGAGAAAGTTGAGGCGATTTGTGGTAGCTTGCAAGGCTTGCTCAGCTTGTTTCAGATTTGTCACATCCTCCTGAACGGCAACATATACAGTTCCGTATTCAGGATGCTCAAACCTGGATGTATGAACCCTGCACCAAAAAAGTATTCCATCTTTTTTCTTATTGCAGACTTCATATTGTGCTTCTCCGTTCTGCTCAATTTGAGTGACAATATCTAGAACGCTTGCGTCTGGTGTAACCTCTGTATCGACATAATTCAAGACACCAACGGGTTGACCTGCGAGTTCGCCATCTGTGTAGCCAAACATAGCGTCAAATTTGGGATTGGTGTAGACGATCGTGAGATCGGAGGCTTTAATTAAACACACTCCACCTGCCATGTTATGCATAATAACACTCTGAAGCTCTAGCGTCTTTTGAGCTTCTTTTCGAGCGGTAATTTCTTGGATTTGAGCAATAATATGCAGTGGATTTCCCTGTTCATCTCGTACTAGCGATGCATCAAGAATAATCCAAATTATATGTCCTTGTTTATGGAAATACCGTTTTTCCATTTGGTAATTTGAAATTGTTCCTGCTAATAGCTGACGTACATAACTAAGATCCGCGTCTAAATCATCAGGATGGGTAATGTCTTGGAAAGTTAACGCTAACAACTCTTCTGAGGAGTAGCCAATAATCTGACATAAGGCAGGATTGACTTTAACCCAGTACCCATCAAGTAAAACGATCCCCATTCCAATTGACGCATTTTCAAACGCCTTGCGAAACTGCTCTTCACTGTTTCGTAAAGCCACCTCAATTTGTTGGCGTTCGTTTTCAGCCCGCTTGCGCTCGTTGATCTCCTTCTCTAAGGCTTGATTTGCCGCAATAAGTTGAGCTGCACTAGGTAAAGCTAAGGCTGATGGAATTAAAAACACTAGCTCAAATGCAGTATATATAGAAATCAGAGCAGTAATAGCTTTAATTCCTCCAGAAAGCCAATAAGTAGGATACCAAAGCGTCCAAATTTCCATGATATGAGTTGTACCACAGGCAATTATGAAGACGCTAAACAGAAAAACTACTTTCAGAAATGGAGTATCTTGGCGCTGTCGCACAAAGTAGATTAGCATGATTGGGATGGAGTAGTAAGCTAAAGCGATTAAACCATCGGATAAAATATGTAATCCTACTAAGTTTGTTTGCCAGAGATAGCAGTGACCATGAGGAATGAATCCTCCACTTGAAAAAAATTGTGTAATCATACCTAACCTGCATTATTAATAAGTGCTGAAGTGCTTAGCGATTCAGTTCTGCCATTGCCCGCTTGATCGTCGAAGTCCTACCGGGAAAACCACTTTTGAGTAGGGAGATGTCAAATTGCCAACCCAGCAGCACGAGACATCCGATCGCAATGACGAGTAGATTTGCCCTTTGAGAAATGTGCTTGTTTCTAAATCGGCTGCTTGGGTTGAAAAAATATTCTCCTGATGTTACGCGAAACTAAGAATGGCAACCACGGGGGGATTATCCCTACCCGAACAAGTCAGATTTTGTAGGGACTGTACCACCGTGCCAGCCCTAGATATCTGCGATGCACGAATTCTTTATGCGTAAAGTGAGTTGATGATCGCCTAATAATTCAAGTATACTATTGTTCATATAGCAATACTCCTGACAGTTTTTTGGGCAGCGACCCAAACCCGCATTCTACCGTTTGGATTTCACAGAGTAAGGAACCCAGAACCCTTATTGTATCGTTGGTGATTGAAAACTGTCCGAACTATTGTCATAGGCTTATAGTGTTCTCCCAGGAAAGTATGGAAATCAATAGGATTGTCGATAGAACTAAGGATAGGGTTAGCGATCGAGCTACAAACTACCGAGGTAATATTTTAATTGTTGACGATTTGCCTGATAACCTGCGTCTTCTCAGAGATACTTTGAGGGCAGAGGGTTATAAAGTTCGCAGTGCCCCAACAGGCGCAATGGCTATCCGAGCCGCCCAATCTCCCTGGACGGAACTAATTTTACTAGACATTAAATTGCCCGATTTGGATGGCTATGAAGTTTGTAAACAATTAAAATCTGATGAGCGCACCGTAGACATTCCAATAATTTTTTTGAGTGCGCTAAATGAAACTTTTAATAAGGTGCAAGGACTGGCTGCGGGCGGGGTAGATTATATTTCTAAGCCATTTCAAGTCGAAGAAGTATTAGCTCGTGTCGAAACCCACTTAACTATCGGAAGGCTGCAAAAAAGACTCCAAAATCAGAATTTACGTCTCTTGATAGAAATTGAAGAACGGCAACGTCTAGAAGAATCTCTCTTTGCCGAAAAGGAATTGGCTCAAGTGACACTGCAATCCATTGGCGATGCGGTCATTACTACTGATGCCCAAGGTAATGTGAGATATTTAAATCCTATAGCTGAGCGACTGACAGGCTGGAAGGCTCATGAGGTTCAAGGAGTTCCTTTGTCTACAGTCTTCCTAATTGTTGATCAAGTAACGCGAGAGCCAGTAGAGAATCCTATAAACAAAGCTCTATTAGAGGAGCGTATTGTGAGTTTAGCTCACCAAACTATTCTCGTTGCCCGCGATGGGACGGAGTATGCCGTTGAGGACTCAGCAGCACCAATTCGAGACCGCCAAGGTCAAATTATTGGGGTAGTCATCGTCTTTCATGATGTTACCGAATCGCGCTATCTCACCCGTCAACTCTCTTGGGAAGCTAGTCACGATGCCCTGACGGGGTTAATCAACCGTCGAAAATTTGAGCAACATTTAGTTGATGCGCTCGCCTCTGTTAAAGATAGCAATCAGCAGCACGCTCTCTGTTATTTAGATTTAGACCAGTTCAAAGTCGTTAACGATACCGCAGGTCATCTTGCTGGCGATGAGCTACTGCGCCAAATCAGTGCACTTATTCAAAAGGGAGTCCGTATTAATGACACGCTGGCGCGCTTGGGAGGTGATGAATTTGGTCTTTTGCTTAGTCAATGTCCCCTCTCTCAAGCAGCTAAGATTGCGGAACAACTCAAAGACTTAGTGCATCAGTTTCGGTTTATTTGGGATAGCAAAATCTTGATCGTCGGGGTCAGTATTGGAGTTGTTGCCATTGACGAAACAAGCCAAGATTTGAGGGAGATTCTGGGAGCGGCTGATGCAGCTTGTTATGCGGCCAAAGCCCGAGGCCGCAACTGTGTTCATCTTTATCGCCTAGATGATGGCGAACTAATTAGACAACGTGGTGAGAGACTGGCGGTTTCCAAAATCAGTCGAGCGTTGGAAACGAATCGTTTTTGTCTCTACTACCAAAAGATTGTCTCTATTACCTCTAAACCATTAGTAGAGCATTATGAGATTTTGATCAGAATGCTGGACGAAAATGGAAAAATAGTGTCTCCAAATGAGTTTATTCCAGCCGCCGAGCGTTACGGATTGATAACTGAGATCGATTGTTGGGTCATCGAGAAATTTTTCTCTAACTATCACAAATTGCCGGAAAAAGATGTTGTTAATCAAGGATTGTATACGATCAACCTTTCTGGGGCTAGCATTAGTAATAATCAGTTTCTGAGGTTTTTGATCGAACAATTTTCTCGCTACCAAGTCCCCCCACAAACCATTGGTTTTGAAATCACGGAAACCGCAGCGATCGCAAACTTTGAGCAAGCCAGATATTTCATGAGCGAACTCAAAAAAATTGGGTGTTGCTTTGCTTTAGATGATTTTGGCAGTGGGTTGAGTTCCTTTGCTTATCTGATGAATTTACCAGTTGATTATCTAAAAATTGATGGTGCTTTTGTCAAGAATATTAGTCATAATTTGATTTCTCAAGCGCTGGTTGAAGGCTTTAATCGTATTGCCCATGCGATGAATCTGGAAACTATAGCTGAGTTTGTCGAAGACGAGACTATCTTAGAAAAATTGCGGGAGATTGGAGTAGATTATGCTCAGGGTTATGGAATCGCCCGCCCAGTCCCTATTAATTTTAATCGCTAGCCATCGCACGCTCGCCAGCGAACCCATTGCCTCACGCCTGCGTCCTGTCTGGTGGCCTCCAAGAAAGTCGATCGCCCGCTGCTACAAGGCTAGCTCAATTTACTGTGTCACATTTAGATCGAATGTGCTGTAATTGTAAAGGATTGAGTGTTCTATTGGAAATAAACCGGAAAATTTGCCATGAAAGCAGTTGCGTTCGATCGCTACGGTTCCGCCGAGGAATTGCAGTACCGAGAATTGTCCAAGCCGATCGCCAAATCGAACGAATTGCTAGTCAGAGTTCGCGCTAGCAGCGTCAATCCCGTAGACTGGAAAATCCGGCAAGGACACCTGCAACTATTGACAGGATTTAACTTTCCTAAAATCGTCGGTTCTGACATCTCGGGAGTTGTCGTGGAAGTCGGCAGCGAAGTTACCAAATTCAAAGTCGGAGATGAAGTTTATACATTCTTAAATCCGATCGCTGGCGGCGCTTGTGCCGAATACGCTGTCGTGCCCGAATCTTCGGCGGCAATTAAACCTAAAAACATCACCCATGCAGAAGCCGCCGGAGTACCGATCGCAGGTTTAACTGCTTTACAAGCGCTGAGGGATTTGGGTGAAATTCAAGCAGAAAAAAAAGTATTGATTAACGGTGCTTCCGGCGGAGTCGGCATTTTTGCGGTGCAAGTTGCCAAAGCAATGAATGCGGAAGTGACGGGAGTTTGCAGCGCTAAAAATAGAGATTTTGTCAAGGGTTTGGGGGCAGATTTGGTGCTGGATTATGCAGAAGTTGACTTTACTAAACAGTTACAAAAATATGATATAATCTTGGATGCTGTCGGGACAAAAACATTTGCTGGGTGCGAAAATGTTTTGCAGGCGGAGGGAGTTTATATCTCGACTTTGCCGAGTTTTGACAACCTCGCACCGATGTTTTTCAGCTCGTTTATGTCTGGAAAAAAAGCTAAATTAATTGTAGCTAATCCCAACCCCAGTGATTTAGATTTTTTGCGGGAGTTAATAGAATCCGATCGCGTCGATCCAATTGTCGATCGCACTTACAGCTTGCAAGAAGTAGCCGCAGCCCACACTTACAGCGAAACTGGCCGCGCTGTTGGCAAAATTGCGATCGCCATTGACGGTTAAAAAAACTATGTTTAACGAAAACGACTTAGAGCATTATATGCCTTACGTGGCAATGGTTCACCCAAAAATGCGCGGTTGGCGTTAAAGTAAAAAGAGCGATCGACCTTAACCCAGAAACCGATTTTTGCACTCAACTGTGTCCAAGACGAATAAACGTAAAACCTAAATAAAATCAAAAATACCTATGACTGCCCCCTCAGACTTGGAGACATCCGAACAAGGTTCCAACAACAACCTCGAACTAATTAGCTCGGAAAATAGCATTGTGCCAATCGCCGACGATTTCATGGGTTCCCGCAACCTAGAAAACGAATTTCTCGACGAACTTCCCGACGAAGTAGAAATGTCTTTATTCGACCATTTAGAAGAATTGCGGCAACGACTTTTCTACTCGCTAATTGCCGTAGCAATCGGTGTAGTTGGTTGCTTTTTAACCGTTAAGCCGATCGTACAATTGCTAGAAGTACCCGCCGGGCCAGTCAAGTTTTTGCAACTAGCTCCGGGCGAGTATTTCTTTGTTTCGATCGAAGTCGCCGGATACTGCGGTTTGCTAATTGCAAGTCCGTTTATTTTTTACCAAATAGCGCTATTTGTGCTACCAGGTTTGACTCGCAAAGAACGTGGGTTGCTCGGGCCCGTGTTTTTGGGTTCGAGTTTCTTATTTTTGGGCGGGTTAGTATTTGCTTATATCGCTCTGATTCCGGCGGCGTTGAACTTCTTTGTTACCTACGGGGCGGATGTTGTAGAGCAATTATGGTCGATCGACAAATACTTCAAATTTGTATTATTGTTAATGTTCAGCACAGGCTTAGCTTTTCAAATCCCGATTGTCCAAGTATTGCTCGGTGTTTTGGGCATAGTTTCTTCTAAGCAAATGCTATCGGGCTGGCGTTATGTAGTCTTGGGAGCGGCTGTTTTGGGAGCTGTTTTAACGCCTTCTACTGACCCTTTAACGCAAAGTCTTTTAGGAGGTGCGGTGCTCGCTCTTTACTTTGGCGGCGTTGGTTTGGTGAAGCTTTTAGGGCGGTGACATCTTCAAAGATTGATCGACTCGTAGCCCAAAAAATATAGAGATGCGATCGCCCGCGCCTCTATATTTTACTAAAAGTTATAATTCAACACCAAAGTTTTGTCAAAACTTTGACTACATTCGGAACTGTTCCACTTCGGGAGTGTAGCCGATCGGCAAAATGTAATCGAGATTCTCGTGGGGACGAGCAATTATGTGATAGGATAGCAACTTTCCGCCATCGACCTTTTTAACAGATTCAATCCCAGCAGCAACGGCTGCTTGCACTTCAGAGATATCTCCTCTAACTATAATTGTCCAGTAGGCACGGGTTATCTTTTCATAGCGAACTAAAGTAACTCGGGCTGCTTTCACCATTGAGTCCGCAACTTCTACGGCAGCGGGAAATCCTAAGACTTCAACCATTCCAACTGCAACACCCATTACAACATTCTCCTAAATTTCACAAGATATCTGAGACTCATTGTAGGTGAAATTGTTGACAGAAATTGGTTCTGGTGATTTTGTTAGGCTAGAAACCCGATCGCCCAAAATTAACAGAGCCCCACAAGCTGTTGCGACATTTCAATCCCACAGTTGAGGCGCGCCGGAGATATCATCACACAGTCTGGTTTCCCTCGGCGGCGGGGACAGCACTCCGGTATCGTTCGGATCTAACCGAATTTTTTATGACTGTTGACTAATGACTGAGGACTAATGACTAAGGACTGATTCACAACTCGTCAAGCAACCACTCCGAGGCTCTTTCCCCCAAATCTAGGGGAAGACTGACAGCTTTGCCCAAACGGGGGCGATCGCGAGTAGTTACAATGAATTCTCTCACCTTTTCCGTGCTGCCCCAGCCGTTGAGGTAATTTACCACCGCATCCAAATGCTCAAAATAATCAGCCTCCGTCATCGGAAACGACGCCTGTTCCAAATATTTCCACATAATCTGTACAAAAATCTTGCCCCGCGCCCGCCGCAATCTGACATCGTAAGATTTTCCCCATTTTTCCAGCAATAGCTGGTGTAAATCCTTGCCCGTCATAGTTTCTCCTGAGTGAATGTCTTAAACAATAAAAGTTCAAAAAATGTAATAATACTCTAATAAAGGCTGGAAGGTGCATTCTTAAACGAATTTTCGCGGCCTCAAAATTGTGCGAGCAGATTGGCGGCAATCATCCTCCTTTGTCTGCACGTACAGGTTCGCTAACAGCTAACAAACGTAACTTAAAACCGTAAAGGCAGGTCATGGCTCAATCTTCTGCTGGAAATCCCGATGTCCCCGATATGGGGCGTCGCCAATTTATGAATTTGCTGACGTTCGGTACAGTCACAGGTGTGGCACTGGGCGCACTCTATCCCGTTGTCCAGTATTTTGTTCCTCCGTCGAGTGGGGCAGCCGGTGGCGGTGTCACAGCTAAAGACGCTTTGGGCAACGACATCATCGTTAGCACATATTTGACTTCGCACCCTGCGGGCGATCGTACTTTGGCCCAAGGCCTCAAAGGCGACCCCACTTATCTTGTGGTGAAAGAAGACTTATCTCTCGCCGAATACGGCATCAATGCAGTCTGCACTCACTTGGGTTGCGTCGTGCCTTGGAATGTTAGCGAAAATAAGTTTATCTGTCCTTGCCACGGTTCTCAATACAACAGTGAGGGCAAAGTGGTACGCGGGCCCGCGCCTTTGTCTCTGGCTCTAGCCCACGTCACTGTCGCAGATGACAAGGTTGCTTTCACCCCTTGGAAAGAAACAGATTTCCGCAGCGGCGAAGCACCTTGGTGGTCATAGTTATTAGTCATTAGTTAGCAGTTAGTAGTTAGTCGTTAGTAGTTAGTGGTTAGTGGTTATTAGTTAGTAGTTAGTTCCAATAACAAATAACCAATGACTAATGACCAATGACTAATGACCAATGACTAATGACCAATAACTAATAACTAATGACCAATGACCAATGACCAATGACTAATCACTAAATTGTCTGACCTTTGAGATTGAATACTCTGATGCCCCAAATTAATTTATCTGCGATATTTCGCCACAGTGCCAGGACGATCGCCAAAACTGCCTTAATTGCGATCGCCGCCGCCGGATTTTTCCTCACCAGCGACATCGCACTTCCCCAAGCAGCATTTGCTTATCCTTTCTGGGCTCAGCAATCAGCACCAGCTACTCCCCGCGAAGCAACTGGCAAAATTGTTTGCGCCAACTGTCACCTCGGTGCAAAACCCACCGAAGTTGAAGTCCCCCAATCTGTTTTACCTGACACAGTTTTTGAAGCTATTGTCAAACTTCCCTACGATACTAGCGTGCAGCAAGTTGTCGGCGACGGCACCAAAGGTGGCTTGAATGTGGGCGCAGTTGTGATGTTGCCAGAAGGTTTCAAGATTGCTCCCGCTGACAGAATTCCCGCAGAAATGAAGGAAAAAGTCGGCGATCTTTACTTCCAACCTTACAGCGAAACCCAAGAAAATATTGTTTTAGTCGGCCCGTTGCCGGGGGAACAGTACAAAGAATTGGTATTTCCAGTTTTGTCCCCAAATCCTGAAACTGACAAATCCGTTCACTACGGCAAATACCTAATCTATGTCGGCGGAAATCGTGGTCGTGGCCAGGTTTATCCGACAGGCGCCAAGAGCAACAATGCTGTTTATAATGCTTCGGTAGCTGGCAGCATTTCTAAGATTGCCACACCCGAAGATGGCGGTTATGAAGTGACAATTCAACCGGCAGAAGGTGCAGCGGTTGTTGATACAATTCCAGTAGGCCCCGAACTGATTGTTACTGAAGGACAAACAGTTGCAGCCGGCGAACTTTTGACGAACAATCCTAATGTTGGTGGCTTCGGTCAAAAAGACGTAGAGATTGTGCTGCAAAGTGCCACCCGAGTTAAAGGATTCATCGCTTTCTTGGCTTTGACTATGCTGGCTCAAGTTATGCTGGTTCTGAAGAAGAAACAGGTCGAAAAAGTTCAAGCTGCTGAAATGAATTTCTAAGCGCGGCTGTAATTAGTTGGGTGGGTGCTGGTGTACACACCCAACTATTAGGTGAGTAGGGCGGGTATTCCCCGCCTTATTCTTTGGTAAATAATCAGTAAAATAATGTCAATTGATGAGAAAATAGTTGAAGTAGGCAAGCTGCAATGGTTTTATCGAGAAACTAATCCAGTTAACGAATCTGATAAGCCTCCGGTGCTGCTGCTGCACGGTTTGCCGTCCCAGAGTTTTACTTGGAC
>PVWI01000319.1 GCA_003003725.1 filamentous cyanobacterium Phorm 6
CTCCGACAACATTCAATTGCTGCTGTACGCGGATTTCGGATGTTAGCGCTACCTCGGAGGCGATCGCCAAAGCCGCCAATTCCTCGACTAAATCGCTAACCAAGTCGTTCAAACAACAAAGCTGAGGGCGATCCTCTTCGTTGGCGTAGCCCCCGTAGGGGCGGGCTTCGCTAACGGATTTTGGTTGAGAGTCCATCCGCGCCAACAGCAACAAATCAACCACTAACTGAGTCAATCGTCGGTTTTGGCGATCGACTGTTTGCAAAATTTCCCGCGCTTCTTTCTCATCCAATTCAGGCATCAACAGGGCTGATTCTACTGTTGCTTGGGATGCCGCTAAAGGCGTCCGCAATTCGTGGGCAGCATCCGCCGTAAACTGTTGAATTTGTCGGTAGGAATGATAAATCGGTTTCATTGCCAATCCTGCCAGCCACCAACTCGAAAAAGCTACCAAAATTAACGCTGTCGGCAATCCCAACTTCAAAACCAATTTTACTGTATTGAGATAACTGTTGAAGTCTTGCAAGCTCCGCCCTACTTGAAAATATCCCCAATCTTGCTGTGTTTTAGTATGCAGCAATACAGATATCTGGTGATAAATATTGCCTTGGCTGTCAGCAATTGTTTGCCAGTGTTGCGAGTTAAATATCGGCGGCAATGCTTCGGGATAAGCGCCTGCTGTTGCAATCAATTTTCCTGAATTGTTAAATAAACGGATATAGTAATAGCTTTGGTTAATCGCGCTTAAAATATGGCGATCGGGCAACTGTTCTTTAACGCCGTTAACTCCAATTACGCGGAGATTTGGCAAAAGTTCATTAACTATTGGTTCTAGGCGTCCGGGCTGCTGTAGCTTGATTTCCAGGCTATCGTGGAGTGTCCCCGCTACCGATTCTAACTCACGATCTATGGCGATCCAGTGCGCGTGGGCGATCGCCCGATATACGCCAAATCCCAACAAGCTTAAAATTAAACCCATGACTGCTGCATAGGAAATGGCTAATTGCGATCGAGTGCGGTTAAATAGTTTATTTTGATTCACATTAAGTTCAATTAATTTTAATATTTAACAAGGTGTCTTGTAGTGGCAGGTTAACTCCAAATTTTAGCAAAAAACAAACAATCTCAAAAACCCGCCCTCACCAAACAATCAATTTATATCTCTCCCCTTTTCATCCGATATCCAACACCGTGGACAGTTTCAATTAAATTCGCGCAATCAACTGATTCGAGTTTGCGCCGCAGCAAGCGCACTTGAGCGGCTACTACATTGCTAAAAGAATCTGCGCTGGCTTCCCATATCTGATTCCTAATTTGGTCGGTAGTGACAATTTGGTTGGGATGTTTCATTAAATATTCTAGCAGTTGAAATTCTTTGTTAGTCAGCGAAATATTCTGATGTTTCCCGTGGGAATCGAGATGAAAAACAGTGCGACTTCCGCAATCTAAGGCTAGATTGCCGATTTGTAGCTGTTGGGGCTGAATTTGAGGCGATCGCCTTTGCAGGGCCCGCAACCTTGCTAACATTTCCGCCATCCCGAAGGGCTTGACTAAATAATCGTCAGCCCCGGCATCCAATCCCGCCACTTTATCTTCCATCCTGTCTTTTGCTGTCAGCATCAAAACTGGCAAAAAACTATGTTTTGCGCGCAATCTTTGCAGTAATTCTATTCCAGACAATCCCGGAAGCAACCAGTCAAAAATGGCTAGGGTGTATTGCGTCCAATGACTGTCTAGATATTCCCAAGCTTCATTTCCGTCTTGGGCCCAGTCAACTATGTATTTTTCTTGCTTTAAGGTGCGATCGATCGCTTTTCCTAAATCTGGCTCGTCTTCAACTAGCAAAATTCTCATAAGATTAATTTACAGCAGTAAATCTGTATACATTGTTAGCAGCCGCCAGCGCCAACCCCCAACATATAAGCTGACATACTTAAATGAAATCAGTATGAAATCTCTTGAGTTCGCATAAAAAAATAACAGTTGACAATAATTGACAATAAGCTGAAAATGTCTTATACTCGAACGCAGCCCAAATTTTGACAATCATTATCAAGAAGTATGGCAGACTTATCCGATCGTTCCGCGATGAAAAAGCCGGGGCACTGGACTCGCCGCCAACTCCTACAGCTAGGAATAGCTGGTGCTGGGGTAGCGGGAGGCGCGATCGCACTGCAAAATTTCACCCAAAAGCGATCGGCTGCACCGAGAATACCGCCAATGGCTGCCGATCCAGCCGCAGCTAGCACGATCAATCCGATGCAAATTGCGCGGGATTTTGATTACGGCACGGTGACGCGGGAAAACGGGCGCACGGTGCGGGAATTTCGCATGGAAGCGAACACATCGATCATCCAACTTAACAGCGCCGTTAGTTTCAACACTTGGAATGTGAACAATCGCGTGCCCGGGCCGACATTGAGAGCAACTGAGGGCGATCGCATCCGGGTCATTTTTTCTAACAAAGCCGGACATTCTCATTCGCTGCACTTCCACGGCGTTCATCCCACAGAAATGGACGGCGTTAAACCGATCAGAAACGGCGCTGCATTTATATATGAATTCGACGCACTTCCCTACGGGCTGCATCTCTATCACTGTCACGTTGCACCTGTAACTAGGCATATAGGTAAAGGACTTTATGGAATGTTCATTATCGATCCGCCAAAACCCCGCCCTCCCGCCGACGAAATCCTGTTAATCATGGGAGGATACGACGTAAACGATGACAAAAAAAACGAACTTTACGCTTTTAACGGGATGCCAAATTATTACATGAACAACCCGATTCAAATTTACCAAAATCAGCTAGTTCGCCTCTACGTCCTGAACATGATTGAGTACGAATCTGCCGTGACTTTTCACCTGCACGCCAATTTTTTTGACGTATATCGCACGGGAATGACTTTAACTCCCAGCGAGAAAACAGATGTCATTACAATGGGAGTAGCTGAACGACATATTTTAGAATTTAGCTACGGCTACGGCGGAAAATATATGTTTCATCCCCATCAAGATGCGATCGCCGAAGCAGGCTGCATGGGTTTATTTGAAGTCATCGCTTAACCAAAATCGCGATCGATCAGCGCCGATTCAAGTTAAGAAAATCTTAAATTATCTACCAAAATTTCTCATAAATAGGTAGAATCATTAACTCGCAAATAATTAGGAAACTTTCTTAATAACAGGCGAGTCCTACTGCACCTAACCAAAAAGTCATCGACTGCCATGTTACCATCCTTTCGCCAATTACCGACAGCCACTGCTACAGCCATCCTCGTTGCTTTGACTGGTTGCGTTTCCACTCCCACCGCCAGCAACACCGGCAGCACCGCCTCACCCGTCGCCACTGCTAGTCCCGCAGCAACAAGCGGCCACAGCATGAATCACAGCGGCAAAGGCGAAATTAACATTAATACCGCCATTCTTTCGGAGTTAGATAAACTCGAAGCCAAGTTAGGAATCCCGGCACTTTCTAACAAAATTCAAGCCAGCCGCCCTTACGGAAAAACAGAAGAATTGGTCTCAAAAAATGTCATCAATCAAGCCCAATTCGACCAAATAAAAGACTTGGTAACTATTGAAGATGTCGTCCTCACAGGGGAAGCCAAAGATGTAGATTATATGACTAAATTGGGCTTGATGAAAGGGCATCTTTTTGTAGCCAAAGAACTCTTGGATGCAGGCAAACCAGACCAAGCAGAACCGCACATCGGCCACCCAGTCGAAGAAATTTATGCCGACGTGGAAGACCAGCTAAACGAGCGTAAAGTTCCCGAATTTAAAACTACTTTAATTAAATTGCAGGATTTAGTCAAAGCGGGTGCAAAAGATCCGGCTGAAGTGAATGCAGAATTTGCCACATCAATGCAAGCAGTTGACGGAGCAATTGCCGGCATTCCCGAAGCGCAGCGCCAAGATCCAAAATTCGTGCTGCAAGTGATTAACGGCTTGCTGGATACAGCTAATTCCGAATACGGAGCGGCCGTTGCCGACGGCAAAATTTCCGCAGTTATTGAATACCAAGATTCGCGGGGTTTCGTCATGTACGCGGAAATGCTGTACAAAGATATTGCCGCTCAAGTGGCTAAAACTAACCCGGATATCGACAAAGCCATTGTTGCCAACATGACTGAACTTAAGGCAAATTGGCCAACTGCGATCGCCCCGCCAGCCCCGATAAAAACCACCGAACAAGTAGCTGTGCTCATTAAGGCGATCGAAAACGACAGCCAAAAAGTTCTCAAACCCGCCTCTTAAAAACGGTTTGTAGTGCGGACTTAAGTCCGCTCCGATCTTGCGGACTTAAGTCCGCACTACAAACCTTTCAAATATTATCGAAATTAAGTAAGTCTTTTTTCTTCTTCCTTAAGTCGCCTTCTTCCCTCTGCCTTCTTCCCTCTTCCCTCTGCCTTCTTCCTTCTTCCCTCTTCCTTCTTCCCTCTAATTAAAAACATGAATTTCAGCGAAGCATTACCCACATTTGTAATTACTCTCCGCGAAGGAGTCGAAGCCGCCTTAGTTGTTGGAATCGTTCTAGCTTGCCTCAAAAAATCGGGACAAAGTTATTTAAGTCCTTGGGTTTTTGGCGGTGTCGCCGTCGGACTTATTGCCAGCGCTTTGATAGGTGTATTGTTCGGCTGGACAATTCAAATGTTGTCCGCATCCAATCAGCCGTTTGCACCAATTATGGAATCCCTGCTAGAGGCAAGTTTTGGAGTTTTAGCAATAGCAATGCTGAGCTGGATGCTGCTCTGGATGACCAAGCAAGCGCGATTTATGAAAGCCGAAGTCGAAGGCGCAGTAAGTGCTGCCTTAACGGACAAATCTCATGCAGGTTGGGGCGTATTTAGTTTAATTTTGATTGCCGTTTTGCGCGAAGGATTTGAAACAGTTTTGTTTGTCGTCGCTAAGTTTCAACAAGGCATTCTTCCAGCCCTCGGCGCTTTGGCAGGAATACTTTCAGCCACCGGAGTTGGCGTGCTGCTGTTTAAATGGGGAGTGAAAATTAATATCCGCCTGTTTTTTAAGTATATGGGCATTTTACTGCTCTTTATTGTAGCGGGTTTAGTCGTATCTACTTTGGGATTATTTGACAGCGCGGTGAATATTTTATCGCAAGCAAATCGCGAGTCAGCAGGGATGTGTTTCTATTACGAAAGATTTGCCAAAGAGCACTCTTGCATTCTCGGGCCGATGGTGTGGAATACCTCGAAAGTGCTTCCCCAAGAAAAGTTTCCCGGCTTGTTGCTGAGCGCGATGTTTGGCTACACTGACAAACTTTATTTGGTGCAGGGTCTTGCTTATTTCGTGTTTCTAATCACCGTGGGTGGCATTTATCTCCAAAGTTTGAGCGGTAGAGTATTTTTTCCCTTCAAAAAACAGCAGTAACGAAATAGAAAATTAAGTGCAAACAACAGGGTGCATCTATCTGGAAAATTAACATTAGTGAGATTTTAACCTAATTCAAATTAACTAAGGATTGTTTATGATTGACTTAGCAATTGCTACGGGTTCAGCAAACTCTGGAATGCTTAATTGGGAATGGCTGCAAGTTCTGATCGTAATTTCCTATTATGCAATTCCCACAATGCTGGTTTACTCGCTTTACAAAGGGCGAGATATCCCGTTTCAGTGGATGTTTCTGGTATTCGGAGCATTCTTCGTCGCCTGCGGCACAACTCACGTAATCCAAACATGGTATCTGTGGTTTCCTGAATCTTTAGTCTCACAATTCATGAAAGCGATTACGGCTTTCGTCGCTGGGAGTTCAGTTTTGTTGCTGTTAACATTAATGCCTTTTGCCTTAGCACTTCCCAGCCCAGCAAGGCTAGAAGCAGTAAATTTAGCATTAGAAAATGAGATTGCAGAACGCCGGAAAGCCGAGACAGCAATCGCTGAACTAGCCGAAGTATTGGAACAGCGGGTGCAAGCCAGAACTGGCAAACTTTCCCGAGCAAATAATTATTTAATTAAAGAAGTTTTTGAGCGAAAAAAAGCTAAAAAAGCGCTGCAACAATCGGAATTAGAATTGAGAATAAAAGCCCGAGAACTAGAGCGAGCTTTGCAAAAACTTCAGGAAAGCCAAGCTCAATTAGTACATACCGAAAAATTATCAGCTTTGGGTGAACTGACAGCAGGAATTGCCCACGAAATTAACAATCCCATCAACTTTATTGATGCGAACATCGCCTACGCCCGCAATTATGTTGAAGATTTGTTGCGTTTGGTCAACCTCTACGGCCAACATTATCCCAATCCGGTAGAAGAAATTCAGGAAGAAATTGAGACAGTAGAATTAGATTTTCTCAGCGAAGATTTGCCCAAACTAATGGCTTCAATGAAGGTAGGAACTGACAGAATTTGCGCGATTGTTTCGTCGATGCGTAATTTTTCGCGTTTAGATAAAGATGGCATGAGTGTGGCTTCGATTCACGAAGGAATCGACAGCACTCTGTTAATTCTCCAGCACCGACTGAAAGCGAACGGCAAACTTCCGGGTATCGAATTGATTAAAGATTACGAGGATTTGCCGCTGGTAGAATGTTATGCAGCAATACGGTTCACTTAAGACAGATCCCCCCTAACCCCCCTTAAAAAGGGGGGGACAAGAATGCTCTAGTCCCCCTTCTTAAGGGGGATTTAGGGGGATCTCCGGCGCATAAATAGTAG
>PVWI01000320.1 GCA_003003725.1 filamentous cyanobacterium Phorm 6
GATTATATAAGGAATTGGCGCGTTATTCCAGGCAATTTTATTATCACCGCGATCGGGACAGTTAATTAAGTTTTTATTGCAGTCTGACTTCGATTTGTCCCTAGCCAACAAACAGCTATTTAATTGATTTTCGCCCGCTTGAATTGACTTAATCCCTAAATCTGCACATTGGATCGTAATTTGTCCGTTTTGTGAAGTTTGCAGTTTGTCGCCCGGATAAATTGGTGTACCGGCTGTCGGGCGAATATTTCTGCCATCTTGACGCTGTAGCTGCACTTCGCCGCTAATATTCAGGATTTGTCCGTTGGGTATTCTTGTTGTTGCTGCGATTGCTGGGGAAATTATCAGGTTGTTGGCGGATATTTTGGATGAATTGGTGTCACTTCCGAAGCGGGGATGAGGCAAAATATCGATCGCAATTAACGTAAATGCGATCGCGCTTGCACCCATAACAACAGTCGTCTGTTTTTTCATTTAGTTTTTCCTGTTTTTAGTAAACGTTGCTTTGCTAGTTGGATACATTCATCTTGTTTTGGTATCCTGGAATTGGCAGATTTCAGTGTTTCTTCCCAATGTATGAGGGCTTCTTGCGGTTTTCCTTTAGCTTCCAGTACCTTCGCTAAAAGACATTGAGCTTCTGGAGTCTTACTGTTGAGAGATATTGCTATTCTTAAATCTGCTTCCGCTGAATCGTATTGATTTTCATTGAAACGCAGCCAACCGCGATTTTTGAAACAAGATGACTTCACTCCATCAAATTGAGTTTGCTCTAAACACATTCCGATCACTTTTAAAGCAGCTTCAGGTTTATTTTTGAGAATCAGCGATTTAGATATTTGAGCATAAGCTTCTGGAAGTCCCCGCCAGACTGCTTGTTTCATTGCTTCTTGTGCATACTCGTCTTCGTTTAATTGATCGTACAGCAAAGATAAGTTATAGAAAAACTCGCCGTTAGTCGGGTTGATTGATGATGCTAGATTGTAGGAAGCTTTCGCGATTAAAAATTGATTACTACGGTGGTTTTCCATCCCAAATGTGTTAATCGCAGATGCCAGATTTGGGCCGATCAATGGATAGCCGATCGCCAAACCGGCTAAACTGATGCTGGCACGCTGCATAAATTTAGTTGAAATGGTAAATTGTGGGTAGCTTGGAGGGCAATCAGCAGTTACAGCGTCTGTTTTAGGTACGAAAGGGCGATCGGCTTCCGGCTGCGGTAAAACAAACTCCTCAAACGTCGGATGCTGACACAGCATAGGAATCCCACTCGCACCGGGAAATTGAGAATCCCATTTCTGCAAGTCATTCTTAGCTTTTCGCACAGCTAAAAATAAAAGCTCTCCCGCAGCCAAATATGTGAATAAAGACTTGACAAAATCTTGAGCAACTACATCAGGTAGCGGCGCGCGCATCACAATTATCGACGGTAAATCCAAACCCTCAGCCACTATATCCGTCGCAATTCCCAAGCTTGAACAAGAGTTGAAAATCAGTAACTGCAAGCCCTTGCTAATCGCTTTTTTTAAACCTGCTTTTAACTCTTCTACTTTAATACTATTGTGATCAGCATTTTGATTGATATACAGCACTCCATTAGCAGCATTATTATCGCTGTTGCTATGTCCAGCAAAAAAGAAAACTTGCCAGCCTTTATCATCAAAAAGCTCATCATGCAATTCTTGAGGAGTCGGCTCTTTTAGAAACTGTAAATCGCACCGATCGCCCAAACGTTGTTGTATAATTCTTTTATCTTCTTCAATGTTGATTCCTTTACTATTCCCAGCAACACACAAAATTCTGCCTTGAGAAGGTACAGCTATTTCTGCTGTGGTTTTCTGTTGATTTTTTTTGCCATATTGTGAGGAAGTGGGAATTATTTCGCAGTTAGCATAATCTTCGCGAAACGCCCACACATCCCAAGGTAACTCCCAAATCTCAGACTGATCTACCTCTAAAAATATTTTAAAACATTCAGATACATTGCCGATGTGTGTTCTGAGTTTTGACTCAATTTTTCTACAAAATTCGTCAGCCTCCAGCCACTTTTTCATGTGCTCCTGCAAGTTCCTATAAACGGCTTCAGGTTTATCCTCAGAAATGTTTGTCACACCCGTGGATTTGACCTTAATCCGAGGATCATTGCTCCGAGGTTTGAGGACATTACACATCATTTTCCATTTGTCATGCAGTAGCCCAATTTCCGGCGCTGGCGGCAAGCTTCCTGAAAATTTAATTAAGGTTTTTTCTGATTCTTTGAGTTCCGCTGTAACGTGACCAAAACCCTTTCCTAAATTCCCAGAAGCCAAAACCAATATAATACTCTTACTCATAAATTGGAGGCGAGTGTAGTGATTTTCAAAATCATACCACAAAATTTTCTGTTATGCTCAAATCATCTATGGCTACTCGGATACTAAAGCTCTCTTCGGGTTCTACGTCAAAATCTTTCAGCAAAATACACAAATCTTGAACCGTTGATTGACTTTTGTGTAAAATTTTTCCAGTATCGGATATTAACGAGAGTTGAGTCTGGGGTGGGAGGTAGCGTTGTCCGATCGCCGGATGCAACTGAACATGAACTGTAATAGTGCGATCGCTCTGTTGGGCGATCGCCACCAACAAAACCACACTTATCCTACCCAACTGCATTCCCAAATCAATCAATCTAGCCCTCGCAACATCCGCTTCGGGGAATCTCTGCTGGAGGCTGGCTTGTCCCCCTGACAATGATAAATTTTGTCTCGAATTTCCACCACTTCGGAATGCAAAATCTGGATTCTCGTCAGGAAAAATTGCGTCTTCTAAATTTTGCTTACCTTGGTCAAATTTCTGCCAACCTGTTTCAACAATATTCTTAAACCAATTACCCAATTTTGACGGAATTGGATTTTCGATTTCACCGGGCGAATCCTCCAGTGGTTCAGGGTCAAATATTGCCTCGAAAGGTTGCCAATCAGGATTAAATACATTCATTAACCACTGATTTAGGTCAACTTTAGCGTCAAACAAATGTTCGAGATTTACCAAAAAATCGTCAAGAGAATGTAATTCGTTCAATACTAATTCGCCCGTTTCCGCAGTCGGAAAAAAACCAAGCAATTTCGCTGCTTTTTCATCTTCATCAATGGCTACGGCAATATAACCGATACGATCAGCCCTAGCTTCCACTGGAACAGGACAATTTACAGGAGGATTCGCTGACAAATTGTCATTAGCTGTTGCTTGATTTTGATGCAGGCTTCTAACGGGACGACATTCAATTTTACCCAATCCTTTGATATACAAATCTGCCGCATCTGTAAACAAACGCATTGCGGGATTCCAGCTATCGCACTCAGTCAAATCAGTTTCAATGCTCAAGATTTCTAGGTAATCGTGAACTGCCAGCACTGCCAAAGTATTGAGATAAACTTGCTCTTGTCTTTGCGGATGGCGCTGTTGGGCGGCAAATTCCCGAGCAATTTGTAGTGAATTTTGAGTAATTGGCATCGGCAAAGGTTCGAGATTTGAAAGATTGTCATAGTTCATTGTTCCGGCACTCCTGGTATGGTGAAAGTTTGATATCCTTGATTTTCGGAAAATTGTTGCAGCAGAGGGCGACAGTCATTGTTGAGCAATTGATATAACGTGGAAGGGGCGCACCCAAACTCTTTGGCAATCTCTTGAAGAGTTTGACCGTACAAACACTTGCGCTGTAATAAAACTTGACAATTTATTTCTGGTTTACCTCTAACGTGCCTGCTTTTTAACTCGTTATTTGGGTCGGTTTCTATCCATTCTAAAAGTTCGTCTAAATAGAAACTGACATCGGGATTAGCTTTCAGATTTTCTGTGTATTTGATATCCTTTTTATCTGATAATCTGTCTAAGGAAACTATTGGAAGTTGTATTTGTCTTTCCCTTTCTTGTTTTTGCTTCCGATAACAATCTAACAGCCGCTTTTTGAGATAGGGATTTAACCAGGTGGTAATCTGACTTTTTTCGGGATTGTAAGGTTCTTTGGCTGTGGTAGCTTCACATAAATTCCGAGAAAGATAGATCCATGTCTTCTGTAACGCCTCTTCGTAGTGAGGCGTGTTTTCTTTCCAGAGTTTGCCGGATTTGACAATCTCTCGAATCAGTTTATCCAAGAAACGACCTCGCCGGAGGCTACCCACGGGATGCTTACAAGCTTCGGTGACGAGTTCGAGGATTTGCTGCTGGGCGGAATCTCGATCGAACTTTTCCGATTTTACTGAGCACCCAACAGCATCGGAATCGTCGGATAAGTGGTCTTCCCCCTCGGAGGGGTTGGATTTATCGTTCATAGTTAAGTGCGGCCGCAACTTTGTTCCTACACTTATTTATCAGGTTAAGTTAGGAATTTTTTTGCGAAATTTCCAATTTCTTTTTGTGGATGTGGTTGAAAGCTTTGCTGTGCTGTTGATGTGGCTGTTTTTGTGTAGGTAAAGTTTTGTAAAAAGGTCGATCGGACAATCCCGCACTCCCGCACTCCGCCAGAGTCCGCCGTTCGTTCAAACCCCCGTCTCATAGCGAAAGTCGTCGGTCGCCGACTGAGGAACTCATGAGTCCTCTTTAGAGGACTTTCGCTATGAGGCAGGGAATTAATTCCCTGCCGGATTGTTGGGAAAGCGCATTATTCGATCGCCCTTCAACTCCCAAAACCAGCTCTTTTCAGTGCTTCCACGTAATCTTTACAAAACTTTCTCAAAAAAAAGTTGAGTTTTGCATAAAACTACCGAGTCGGCCCTGATATAGCAGTCCTAAATGATTTTCGGTAGGGACACGGCACTGCCGTGTCCCTACCGATCGATTTTGGAGAAATCACTGTCTAGATAATGATTTAGGATTGCTATAGATAAGCATGAGGGACAGTTAGGCGGTTGGGGCGTATGAAAGAGGGAACAACTTTTTTTGTTGTTTTGTAGCCAGCAGATTCATTAAAACATTATCCCTGGAATGACATTACGATCGCATGAGACTTACTGTGTTCGCATCGTATCGGAATTGATCGATCGTTCCTTCCTTAATTTTTTCGATCGCCTCCTCAATCACCTCTAACGGAACCAGGAACCACTCCCTTGGCTGCACTTGCGAACCAAAGCGATCCTGTAATTCCATATCTAATCGAACACTGCTGAAAAACTTATGAAGTAGTGCCTCAAGTCCTTTCCGGTTGATATTCGCCAGTTTGAATTTTGCGACAATTTCCACTTCTGCTAGCAAATAAGTCGGGTCTTTCTTGGCGTTGGCAATTCGGCTTTTTACATCGCCTCCGGTGACACCAATCTTGTGAATGACAGACCGATTCTCAGCAATGAAGGGATGATCCGATCGACTCCTGAGTACGTAAATGTACCCAGTTGGTAAGTCGTCTTCTGCTGGAATGTGAGAAAACAGAGGGCCGAAATCTGGGTTGGTGATGCGGCGACTGGACTTGTCTTTGTTCAACGCACGCTGGAGCGATCGCAGCAACAAGTCACTCTCAGTAGCGTTGTCATACACCACCCTCAACCTGCGATCGGAACGGCCATAGTCGCTGACAAACGGCTCGCCCGTCTCGGCAACCAAAACCTTCTGCCCATCGAGGATGAACAAATCGCCTTGATTAACGGCCGCATTGTCTTGGTATTTCAGGGTTTGCCGTAAGCCACTTTTCAACTCGCGCTGCACTTGGTCAAAGATCGGTTTGAATTGCTCAAAGTCCTGGCAGGGAGTCCGCTGGGCGATTTCCTCTGCGGCCTTAATTTCTTGGCGCGATCGCACATTCACAAGCTGCGTAACATCGTTGTCTGCGGCGACTTCGACCCCAAGAGCAGCCAGCAGTGCCTCATCAACGGGGGATTCTGTCGTTAGGTTGGCATCATCGATCGCATCTAACAATCCCCGTGAGTCTAGGGGTTTCAAGACAGCGCGACATTCCTCCGATTCCCGCAGCCGATCGAGCCGCACCGCATATAGCCGCTCAAAAATGTCCCCATCCTCCCCATGCTGAGGCAGTCTGCCCTGTTCGTACACAAATCGATCGATTTCCTCAAAACCTGCAATGATTCGCTCTTCGCGGGCAGAGCGTTGTCCAGATTGAGGAGGCGCAGTGTCGATACCCAATTCATTGAGCAAGTCCAAATCGTCATCTGTCGTGTACTTAGGCATCTTTTTCCTCCTTCACCTTGCGCTGTAGGAAGGCAATCCCCTCCGCCATCCGTTTTTCCCAGGGATCTGCTGCTGTGAGGGAAGGCAATCTGCCTTTCTCTTGTTTGAACCGTAGCCCCCGTTTTGCCAATTCCCGTGCTTCTTCCACGGAGAGGTTGATCCGCTTGGCCGCAATGACTGCCGCCACCTGCTTTAACCGTTCTTCGCTCATGGATTTGGCGAGGATGGCGTAGGCTTCGCCAAAGGGATTGATGCGATCAATCAAATCCATGTCCAACTCGGTGACAGATAGGGCAAACTGCCTTACTCCGTCGATCAGAGCAGTATTTTTCGCTGCCTCACCACCGCCTTCATTCATGGTTTTTTTAGCTTGTTGGACGAGGGTTAGAGCTGCGATCGCGTGTTGACGCACAGCTTCTCGATCCTCTGCTTCTAAATCTGGAAATTTCTCTTTGACGATTTTGCCCATGCGAACTTGGGTGAGTTCCTCTGGTAC
>PVWI01000067.1 GCA_003003725.1 filamentous cyanobacterium Phorm 6
ATGGAAAAGGTGGGATTGGCGACGAAAATTGAGCCCGCGCCGCCCAAGCAAGTGGCGATTAAGAGCGATCTAATTAGTTCGTCGGAACCGTTGCCGACAGAGATATTGTCGGCTGTAATGGCAGTTTTTAGCGGTTTTACCCCCCCTAGCCCCCCCTTATTAAGGGGGGGGACAGGAATAGATTCTGCGATCGATTCGTTGACGTATTGGGCGATCGCCTGTTTGAGTGCTGCGTGGCCTCCGTCGGGATAGCGATTTGTTTCAATTAACTGCTGGTAAGTCCAAGCTAGCTTTTGTTTTAATTCTTCTGGTAAGTCGTAGGGGCATTCGTTGGTGTCTAGGCGATCGAGTACAGTTTCCGAGTGCGCTGATTCTCCTGACGCGCCGCCCGGATGGGGAGTGTAGGCGGCAAGTTCGGCTAAGTCTTGGCGGATAAAAGGCAGCATAGTATGATTTTATGTTGGAGATTGTAGATTGTCTAATTACAATTTAGTTTGACACTATTAGGGTTATTAGTCATTAGTCTCTAATATCTAGTTGGTAAATTCTTCATTCTCACAAATAAATAACTAATGACCAATGACCAATGACCAATGACTATGTTAATCGCGCCACAAAGCGATGCCGCCCAACAAACCGCTCACATTCGGCACTATGTTAACCAGTGATGGTAACTGTACAACAATCTTTTTTGTATTGCCACCGCCGATATAAAGGCGATCGTAGTTAAAGAGATTTTGCAGAGATACCAGCGCTTTTTCCAGACGGCGATTCCATCTTTTGGCACCGACTGTATCTA
Organism: filamentous cyanobacterium Phorm 6; assembly: GCA_003003725.1. Classification (GTDB taxonomy): domain Bacteria; phylum Cyanobacteriota; class Cyanobacteriia; order Cyanobacteriales; family Microcoleaceae; genus Microcoleus. The sequence continues at coordinate 800 of PVWI01000067.1, forward strand.
ATGCCGATCGCCCTAATTGCTGTTCGTAAGTTTCCCCTTTGCGAAACGGGTGATGTCCTAACTCTAGATTTGGCACCAAAATACCATCGACAAAGAAGGAAGAACCGAAACCGGTGCCGAGGGTAATGACTAATTCTACGCCCGTCCCAGCAATTGCTCCCAATCCTTGAATGTCGGCATCGTTAGCCACTCGCACAGGTTTTCCCAAGCGATCTTTCAGGGTAGTTGCTAGGTCAAAATCTATCCAAGACGGATCTAAATTTGCTGCGGTTTTGATGACGCCGCGACGCACAACGCCGGGAAAACCCAGGGATACTCGGTCAAATTCGCCTTGTCCGCTGGCTAAAGAGGCGATCGTCTCTAGTATGGGTTCCGGCTTCGGTGGTTGAGGCGTTTCTAAACGGCTGCGTTCCGTTTGGGGTTGACCTTCAGCGTCCAAAACCATAACTTTGATGCCGCTTCCGCCAATGTCAACGGCTAAGGTGCGAGTCGATTTATCTTGTTCAGTCATTTGATTGTTGAGACTTGCAAGTTGGTCAAATTTTAATTTTTGAATTGGCAAAACTTTAGAATCGCTTCCCGAATTTCCCCTAGGACATTTCCCAAAGAATGATCGTCTTCTAATTCGATTAATTGCACCCAGGGACGGTCAGCGGCAAAACTTCTGCTAGCTTGAATCGGTATGATTGTATCATGCTTGCCGTGCAGAATTAACGTAGGGACTGACCGCATTAATTTTTCTTCAGGATATTGAGCCATATCTGCCACAAACTGATAATTCAACGGCAAATAGCGCTGTTCGCCATAGTGGTAAACGGGCAAATAGTTTTCAGACTGCCACTTTTCCAACTGTTGTTGTCCCAACAGCGGCAGCCAGTGGGAGAGAAATTGAAAAGCTGGCGCTAACAAAACTATTTGATTTACTGACAATTGTCGCTGGGCCAGCCAAGCCGCAGTCAGGCCCCCAAAACTCGACCCAATTATTGTAACTTCCCCTACATTTTTTACCTTTTCTACCGATTCGGAGGATTCGGTTTGGAAAAATTCTGTTTCTATTTGCTGCAACTGGCGGGTGAGGGTGAGGCTGGAAAAATCGTTTTGATTGAGATCGGGAGTTTTGAGATCGATTCCTAGAGAAGAAAAGTGCGATCGGAAATATTTAGCCTTAGCTGAATCGGGACTTGAAGCAAATCCGTGTAAATAAATGTAACTAGAATCGTTTTGTAGATTCATTCAGAAATTTTTATGAAATTTACCAACTAATTATTTTAACTTAAATTAGAAAACTGGTTGAAACCGCGTCTACACAGACAAAACCCAGATGGTGCGTGGGTTGAAGAGTAGTTGAAACCGCCGTCTTATCTATAATAATCTCACTAAGGTGCGCCGAAGAGCACCCTACGATTCACTCAAAAATACTCGTAGATTACTATGGTTTTGGGGCGTTTTGCCTCCGGTTTTTAGCAGCTTCCCTGCGCTGCTGCATTAGTTGAGATAATTGGCTGCGCTGTTCGGTAGTGAGCACTTCTCGCATTGCTAGCGTACTTTCAAATTGCACATCTTCTAACTGCTGTCTCAATCCCATGATTTGGCGGTGTTTTTCGCGCATTTGGCTGGCATTTGCTGTCGCACTAGACATCATCGTTTCCAATTCTTGTCTGGCTTGGCGGATTGCTTGCATCCGCTGGGAAACTTGCTCTTTGTAGCGATCGCGCACCGCCTGCATTTTCTGCTTTTGGTCAGCGCTTAAATTGAGTTGCTCGAACAGCCCGCCTTTCTTGCCAGCAGGTCGATTGGGACGCTGGTTTTGGGCAATTGTTTCCGGTTGGGCGGGGCTGGGAACGGCTGTTGCAGCGGCTGTAGTACCCAGAGTTAACATTAAAACTGCTATGGCTGAAATTCGGCGAATAGACATGAAAATTACCTCTTTGAGATTAGTTAATTTGTTGGCGGTTCGCTGTCAGGAGTAACAGCGTAATTAAACAAGTCAGTTGGCGAGCGTTCCAGCAAGTTTTCCGCTGGAGGCTCCTTCAATACAGCCTCCCAGTTATTGACAAGAAATGCTTCTAGGTGTGCCGCCTCATCCTTTTGATGTTGTGCGGTAACTAAGACACGATAACCTGACCCAAAAACTAGCAGACTTGCAGCGATCGCAGCAGGAAAAGCCCACTTGGGAAAGCCGACTATTTTTGAGTTTTTAGTAGATGCGGTCGATCGCAAATTCTCCAGATAATTTAGGTTTATCGCGTCATTCCTATCTATTGCTGCTAAAATTTTTTGCTCAAAATCGGGGGCAGCTTCTGGAAGGTTTGGGCGATATTGCTTCATAAAACTAACTAATTTATCGTCGCTATTTCCGTCCTTCATAGTTCATCAACCCCCTGTTTTTGCAAAAATTGCCGCACGGAATTTCGGGCATAAAATACGCGAGATTTGACAGTTCCCGCTGGCAGTCCTAAAATTTGGGCTACTTCTTTTTGTGGGATATCTTCTAAGTCGTGCAGCACCAAAACGCTGCGGTGTTCAAAGCTCAATTGCTCCAGTCCTCGTTGCACTAAATCTTGATAGTGCAACTGCATCAAGTTGGATGTGTTATCTTTGAAAATAACGCCATTCATTGTTTCTTGATTTTTGAGTTTGGAGTCAAAAGAATGCTGTTTAGCAAATGCTTGTCTTTGGTCAGAAGCCACATTCCAAGTGATTCGATAAAGCCAAGTAGAAAAGTTTTCCTGGTGCTTGAGTTTGGGTAATCCTTTCCAGACTCGCAGAAATACTTCTTGTGCTAAATCGTCAAGAAGTGATGAACCGCAGAGTTGGTAAAGGGTTGACCTGACTTTGTGTTGGTAGCGTTGGTAAAGGTATCGAAAGGAAGTACGATCGCCCTTTAAGCATTTATCAACTAAGTCGGAGTCGGAACAGTCGTCGGTTAAAACATGGGCTGACACACCTAACACCTGTGAAGTATCCCTCACCAGTTCGTTATCTGAAGTGTTTAGACAGGAGAGGTGTGAAAAAGGTTCAAATTATTGAAGAAGGAAGAAGGAAGAAGGAAGAAGGAAGAAGGAAGAAGGAAGAAGGGAAAACCAACTACCGCATGGGTTTAACTGATATAACTGGTTCCTTGGCTCTGCCTGGGAACCTATATCTAGAGGCTCTGCCTCGCTGGGGAAAGAGGAGGCAGAGCCTCGCCTATCTGCGTTACCAGGCTCTGCCTGGTAACGAGTAATTTGCGGGCAGTCCCGATCTAAGATTTACCGCAGAGTCACAAACTCTTCAGCAGTCGAGGGGTGAATGCCAATAGTCACGTCGAAATCTTTCTTGGTAGCTCCCATATTAACGGCGATCGCCATACCTTGAATAATCTCGCCCGCGTCTTTCCCCACCATGTGCACGCCCAAAACTTGGTCAGTATTAGTCTCAACAACTAACTTGACAAAACTCTTTTCGTCTGCACCTGTCAAAGAGTGAAACATCGGTCGAAACTTGGCTGTATAGCACTTAATTGATTCGGGAAACTTGGCTCTAGCCTGCTCTTCGCTTAAGCCGACTGTAGCAGCTTCCGGCTGCGAAAATACCGCTGAGGCCACATTTTCGTAACTAATTGCTCTGGGATTGTTGCCAAATTCAGTATCGGCAAAAGCGCGTCCTTCGGCGATCGCAATTGGCGTTAAATTAATCCGGTTAGTGCAATCTCCGACGGCAAAAATGTGCGGTTGACTGGTGCGGCTGTCTTTGGTAACTGCGATCGCACCTTTATCAGTTTCTACTCCCGCATTTTCCAAACCCAATTTTTCCAAATTGGGCGATCGTCCAGTAGCACACAAAAGCGCATCAACTGTCAAGGTTTCTTCCGATTCTCCCGACAAAGTTAATTTTAAGCCTTCCGGGGTTTTTTCAATTTGGGCGATCGAGCTTCCAGTCACAAAATTGATCCCGTGCTTAACCATTCCTTCCTGTACGTTAGTGCGAAGTTCTCCATCAAAGTCATTCAAAATTAAATCGCGCCGGATGATTTGAGTTACTTGACTTCCCAAACCGTTCATAATGCAGGCAAATTCAACGCCGATGTAACCTCCTCCCCAAATTGCCAACCGTTTCGGCTGCTCTTTGATCAAGAAGATTTCGCGGGAAGTAATGGCGTGTTCGATACCAGGAATGTCCACCCTGTGAGCTTCGCCGCCGACTGCAATTAAGATTTTAGCAGCCGTGTATTTTTTATCGCCAACTTCGACAGTGTGGGCGTCGATAAATTTGGCGTATCCTGAGATTAATTCCACTCCGGCTTTTTCAAGGAAGCTGATGTGCAGTTTGCTCAGCCGCCGCACTTCTGTGTCTACGCTGGTGACGAGTTTTTCCCAATCGAAACTGCTTTCTACTGGACTCCAACCGTAGCCGACTGCATCTTCGTAAAGGTGCGAAAATGTAGAGGCGTAAACCATCAGTTTTTTGGGGACGCAGCCGCGAATTACGCAGGTGCCGCCTACCAAATCATTTTCGGCGATCGCCACCTTCGCCCCGTAGGATGCCGCGCGCTTGGAACTAGCCAATCCGCCAGAGCCCGCACCGATCACAAACAAGTCGTAGTCGTATGTCATAATTGTCGCTAGTTTCCTATCTTTATTTGACGATTTTTGCGCTTTACTTTTTTTCATGATATCTCAAAAAATTTTCATTTTTTTTGGGGTCAACTACTTTACTTTTTTCGGTTGACATGGTATCATTAGATAATAGAAATCTGTGCATTAATTTTAAAAGTTTTTATACTCCCATTATTAGAGTATAGCACAAGCAAGTCGCTAAAAATATATAAAAATGTAACTATTTTTGGGCGGCCGCCGATGAGGAAATTGAGGAAATTGGTAATTGCTTTAACCGAAAAGACCGCCAGGGGTTTAAACCCCTGCCGGACTTTGGGTTAAACGCAGGAGTGACTGGGAGTTTAACATTCTTGTTGACACCAATCCCACTGGAATTACCCTAAAGTTTTTCGAGTTTCACAAATCATTGATAATTGCTATATTATAAACATAAATTTATTTTCGGGCTAGCTTTATGATCGAGTGGCTGGTACTTTGGGGAGCAACGGAAGCAGCAGGCATTATCGTCAAACCCATCTTAGAAGATTTAGTCAAAGACGGCGCGAAGGATTTTGCTAAAGATTTTTTTAAAGATTCCCTAAAAAACGTCATATTTGGCGAAAAAGACCCGCGACAAGTCGCTGCGGGTAAAGCGCTGAAAAAGTTTTTGGAGTTAGTGCAACAACAGTTGAAAATCAGCGGACTTTCCCCAGAACAGATTACGCTGTATATTAAAGATGTTAAAAAGTTTATCGGCAACAAGTCAGTTAAGGAAATTTTGGGTAAGGGCTTTGAGAGCGATCGCGAATCCCTCGATGCAGAAATTCTCGAACAAACCTGGACTCAACTAGATTTAGCTGCTTTACCCGCCAAATTTAAGTGGCAAACCATCGCTAATCAGTATCTCGCCGAAGTTCAAGAAATTCTCTTAGACTCAAAAGAGTTGCGGGATATCTTGAATGCTCAAAATCTGGATAGCATTCAGAAAAATACTCAAGAGATAGGTGGGATTATTCCCGATTTTGATTTGAGGCAATATCAAGAGGCTTTGTGCGAACGTTACAGCAATCTAGATTTAAGCAGCGTCGATAGCAATACCTACGATTATCGGGAAAAGCTGAAAGTTTGGCAAATCTTTATTGTGCAAGATGTGCGCTTAATTTACGAGTCATTTCTGCCGCAAGCTTACGAAATTCCCAAGGAACATCAACGGCGGTTGCAAGATTGCGATCGATTAAACGCGATCGAACTTGAAAATTTAGAGAAATATCGACACGGTTATTTATCTCAGCCAATCGTATCTGTGTTAGATGTCATCAATGACAAGTCAAATTATCCCTACATAGTAATTTTAGGCGATCCGGGTTCGGGCAAATCTACTCTGTTACAATATTTAGCATTAACCTGGGCGCGATCGCCATTAAATAGCGTAACATCTCTCCCGATTCCGCTGTTGATAGAATTGCGGATTTACATTCGCAACGTGGAATCAGGACATTGCCAGAATTTCCTGGAATTTTGCCATAAAAATTCCGGTTTTATTTGTGACTTGAATCAGCATCAATTGCAGGAAAAGCTTAAAGCCGGCGACGCTGTGGTGATGTTCGATGGGTTAGATGAAATTTTCGATTCAGGGAAACGAGAAGATGTAATTACGGCGATTCATCGGTTTACCAATCAGTATCCGCGCGTGCGAGTGATTGTCACGTCTCGGATTATTGGTTACAAACCTCAACGGTTGCAAGATGCGGAATTTCATCACTTTATTCTCCAAGACTTGAATCCGGCACAGATTCAGGATTTTGTGCACCGCTGGCATGAGTTGACTTTTACGGATGCTAGGGAAAAAGTGCGAATTAGTCAGCGCATGAAAAGAGCGCTAGAGTATTCATCAACGATTCAAGATTTAGCCGGAAATCCGTTATTGTTAACGATTATGGCGATTTTGAATCGCAGTCAAGAATTGCCGAGAGACAGGGCAGAACTTTACAATCAAGCTTCGCGGGTATTGCTGTATCAATGGGATGTGGAAAGGTCTTTAGTAGAGGATAGCAGGCTCGATCCGAAAACGATCGATGCTAAAGATAAGCAAGAAATGTTGCGGCGAGTTGCTTGGAAAATGCAGGCAGCACCTGAAGGGTTGTCTGGCAATATTATTAGTGCGGAAGATTTGGAGGAAATTCTGACAGCATATCTGAAGAATAAAGATTTTGACCAACCGAGAAACCGGGCGAAGTTAATCATTCATCAACTGCGAACTCGCAATTTTATTTTATGTTTTTTGGGTGCGGATACTTATGGGTTTGTGCATCGAACTTTTTTGGAATATTTCTGTGCGTCGGAGGTTGTATATCGATTTGAAAAAAAGCGCCAACTTTCTTTAAATGAGTTGAAAATAGAGATTTTTGGCAAGCACTGGGATGATGAATCGTGGCAGGAAGTTTTGTGCTTGATTGCGGGATTGATTGATGGACGGTTCACAGGGGAATTGATTGAGTTTCTGATGCGGCAGGATGCGGAAGCCCAAAAGTTCCGCAATCTGTTTTTGGCGGCGAAGTGTTTGGATGAGGTGAGGGATAGAAAGGTGATTTCTGCGGTTGAGAGTCAATTGCTGGAACGCTTAAAAGAGTTAACAAAGTATGACCTAAATGACTATACTTTTCGTGATACAAAAAATATCAATCTAGTTAGGGAAATTCGTACTCAAGCACTAGCAGCAGTAGCCGCAACTTGGAAAGATGACCCAAAAACCTTACCTTGGCTCAAACAATGGGCTCAATCTGACGATAATTCGGCTGTGCGACGTGCAGCAGTCCAAGAAATAGCACGGGGGTGGAAAGATGACCCCGAAACCTTACCTTGGCTCAAACAATGCGCTCAATCTGACGATAATTCGGCTGTGCGACAAACAGCAGTCCAAGAATTAGTACGGGGGTGGAAAGATGACCCCGAAATCTTACCTTGGCTCAAACAATGCGCTCAATCTGACGATAATTCGGCTGTGCGATGTGCAGCAGTCCAAGAATTAGCACGGGAGTGGAAAGATGACCTAAAAATATTTCAATGGTTGTGCGATATAGCTATCAATGATCCTTTTGAACTTCAGTCTAAGTTCCAAGATAATCCTAGAAAAGCAGCACTTGAAATCATGGTCAAGGAATACTCCGATCGCCCACAAACTTTAGAAATACTTCGCGATAGATTTGCCAAGGATCCAGATAAACAAGTCCGCAATTTTGCCCTGAAACAATTGGCAAAATTAATTAGAGAGACTATAATCTAAACAAAAAAACTATCAACAAATTATGCTATTTCAAAAAATAGTATAATTAATATCAAATAGTTCTCGAAGACAACCACTATGCAAGTCACGAACGAACAAATTATTTATCCATCCAGCGACGGTCAACCAATGGCAGATAGCACAATTCAATACAAATTAATTGTCACAATCAAAGAAGGTTGCGAATCGCTGTTTAAAAATGACCCAAACGTCTTTATAGCAGCCGATTTACTCTGGTATCCAATTCAAGGTAGACCAGAAATTTCTCAAGCACCGGATACGATGGTAATATTTGGTAGACCAAAGGGCGATCGACTTTCCTATATGCAATTTCAAGAAGATAATATTGCTCCCCAAGTCACATTTGAGATTCGCTCTCATAACGACAGACAAGCTAAAATGTACAAAAAACTTGCGTTTTACAATCGCTATGGAGTCGAGGAATATTATCTTTACGATCCAGAAAACAACGATTTGAGCGGTTGGCAAAGAATTGAAGGAAACTTAGAAATAATTGAGCCGATGGAGGGCTGGATCAGTCCTAGATTGGGAGTACGATTTGAGTTGGGCGAAGATGGGTTGGAAATTTATCGACCAGATGGACAAAGGTTTCTTTCTTATGCGGAATTGGAGGAACAGGGTGAATTAAACCGCCAGCGTGCAGAACAAGCATCTCAAAGAGCCGAACAAGCATCTCAAAGAGCCGAACAAGAATCTCAAAGAGCTGAACAAGCATCTCAAAGAGCCGAACAAGAATCTCAAAGAGCCGAACTTTTGGCGGCAAAACTGCGCGAATTTAACATCGATCCCGATCGCATTTAAGCCACAAATTATTTAACTTAGGACTTATTCATTAAGACCAAAGAAACCGGGTTTTTAGCGTTTTTGCGGGCTATAACGAGTTATTTTAGTGAAAAAACCCGGTTTCTGGCCCGCCCGTGCGTAAGTGCTATAAGCGTCCAAACATCGCCCTTCCACCCGCCAAAACCTCTCAGAAGTGTTAACTTAGTAATACGTTGTGTCGATCGCACATAAAAACAAATGCCTGAACTACAAACCCAGACCCATCCAGACCTCCACCTGCAAGACACCTCAAAACCCGTCATCGTCGGCCTGCAAGACGTAACAAAAGTTTACGGCATCGGCGACTTGGAAGTGCGCGCCCTAAACGGTGTCAGCTTGACAGTAACGCAAGGAGAATATTGCTCGATTATGGGCGCATCGGGTTCGGGAAAATCTACAGCCATGAATATTATCGGCTGTCTCGATAGACCTACGAGCGGCAGTTATTACCTAGACGGCGTAGATGTCGCCCAAATGCCCGAAGCAGAATTAGCCGGAATTCGTAATTTAAAATTAGGTTTTGTCTTCCAACAATTTCACCTGCTAGCTCAATTAACAGCCTTAGAAAATGTCATGTTACCGATGGTTTATGCAGGCATTCCCGCAGCCGAAAGACGCGAACGGGGCGTAGACGCTTTAACGAAAGTAGGCTTGCAAAGTCGGCTGCAAAATAGACCGAATCAACTATCAGGAGGACAGCAGCAGCGGGTAGCCATCGCCCGTGCTATTGTCAACCGTCCCGTGTTGCTGCTTGCAGATGAACCGACTGGTGCATTGGATACAAAAACCACTCAAGAAGTAATGGATATTTTTACAGAATTCAATGAAAGCGGCATGACTGTGGTGATGGTAACGCACGAACCGGAAGTAGCGCGCCAAACTCGCCGCGTTGTCTGGTTCCGCGACGGTCAAGTTATTCATAACAATCTCGATCCGGCAGAGCTTTCTCACGCGGTATTTTAATGCCAATTTCAAAAGTTTTGCTACAATCTTCAATCTGATAGCAATTATTAAAAGTCGCAGTTTCCCGCGACACGCCGCCGTGCCGTTTCCCTACAGATGCTCTCTACTTGTTACCAGCCTAGAGCATAGAAAGGAAACCTGTTAACTAATGACTACTGACTAATGACTACTGACTAATGACTACTGACTACTGACTACTGACTAATGACTACTGACTATTGAAAAGCACTCGGAAAAGCAGCCCAAACTCGATCGACAAAATCTCTAAGTTGCCGAGACGCGATCGTGCTATCCTTGCGATCGGAGTCCAGAGACTGCAACTGAGTCAACAGCGAAATCACCTCGGTATCCAGCGCCGCCCGAAACAAACTCAACGGCCAAAGCAAATCAGCACCATCTCGCAAATCCGATAAAGTGTATTCTTCCGGCCACTTTTGGGGCAAATCCTTCCCCGATACCAATCTCACCAACATTAGAGGGCGCACCCAACAAATTTGACGTGCCTCAACCACTTCAATCACCTCTGAATGCAGGCACGCATTTCCACATTCTAAACTGACAATTTGACCGGGTTTAAAGTTCAAAGCACAATCCATTAATGCTGACTCTTAATACAGACAATAACCAAGCAAAATAAGTGCCGCAACTCTCAAGAGCACCAAAAAACATTATATCACAATTACTTATTCCTTCGGTCAACTGCCAACTGTCAACTATCAACTGCCAACTGCCAATTGCCAAGTGTCAACTGTCAACATTCATCAAGAGTTTTCAGAGCCATTTCAAGATCGGCAGTCAACAATCGCGCTTCTTTTTTGCTACTGCCGCCTTTAGCATAATCTGCCACCGAAAGCGGCTCGCCGATCGCAATTTTGACACGAGCACCCCGTCGAGGAATGCGCGGGCGGTAGCGGATACTCATGGGTACAATTTTCACCCCCAAACCCGGTTTGCTCAATTCTGCTTGCATCGCTAACCGAGCCAATCCAGCCTTAGGAGGGTGAACTTCGCCATCCTGAAAAATGCCACCTTCGGGAAAAATGACTAACATTTCCTTGTCTAGCAGCAACTCCACGCCGTAACGGAGACTGCTAATTGCTGGATGCTTGATATCGACAGCAAAACCTCCCAAATGTCTGATGAACCAACCTTGCAAGCCTTGCACCTCATCGGCAGTTACCATAAACCGCAAATCGCGTCCAGTCACCTTCTGTCCCGTTGAATGGGGCATCATCAACGCATCCCACCGGGAGCGATGCGTAGGGGCCAAGATGACAGGCCCGTCCTTCGGCAAGTGCTCCTGTCCGGTTATTTCAATCTTGCTAAAATAAAACGGCAGGACAACATAGTGACCTAGCGGGTAGAGCAAGGAGGTTAACCAAGGAGAAACGCGAGAGGTATTAGGTGCTACCTTGGCAAGCATGGGCTTCACTCTTTGAGGATTTACTGGACTCAACGGCGATCGCGGCATTATTATGGCGCATGGCAGTTAACCTGCTTTATCGATATAAAGTTTAAGGATATGTTGTTTAGTAAACTTTTAATCTTTCGATCGGGACACTTTTGCTATTGGCATTTTGCTTTTCGCCGGCGGAAAGCGCCCCAAAACTTAATCTGTTAGAGGCTTTCACCGAGGTCAACCCGACCGCAATCAGGAGCCAGATCGATCGGACAATTACCTATTATTTCAGTTAAAGAGCCAAGTTCGATTAAACATCGCCCAAAAGAGAGTCAAAAATTTTAGCTGTTAACTTTCCGGCGCGCTTGGAACCAAGAAAGCAACTGATCCCGACAAACAGACTCCATAATACCGCCAAGTACCTCCAAGCGGTGACACGAAGGCGCGCTATCTGGAATATTAGCAGCAGTCCGAATCGTGCCAGTTTTCGGGTCATCAGCTCCGTATACCAGCAAACCGATCCGAGCTTGTACGATCGCACCAGCGCACATCGGGCAAGGCTCCAGCGTTACGTAGAGCGTACATTGGCTGAGATGCCAGTCTTGCAAAACTTGCCCAGCCGCCCGCAAAGCCAAGATTTCAGCGTGAGCAGTAGGATCGCAGTCTCGCTCTCGCCGATTTTGCGATTCAGCAATCAACTTACCAGTACCATCAACGATTACAGCACCCACAGGAACTTCACCCGCATCACCGGCGGCTCGTGCTAGTTCCACAGCCCTAGCCATCCAGCCCTTGTGAATAGCATAATTAGAATCACTAATAGACAACGGCTCTGTTTGCAAATTCACGGTATACCTACTTAACAGTTGACAGTTGACAGTTGACAGTTGACTGCTTGAGTGCGAAGTTTTTAGGCAGGGGATTTAAGCCCCAGCCTAAAAACAATCCACCTAAAGGTGGGGGCTTAAATTCCCTGTGCTTTGGTAAGTAAAAACACTTAACATAGTCTTACTTATCCACTTGCTGTGGATACAATAAGTATGATCACTAATAAAACAAGTTTTCTTGGGCAACTTATGGCATACTTACCTAGTTGAAAACACTTAAGATCGAAAAATAAAGTTACACCACAGTCCCATCCAGAGTAATTTTAAATTATGGACACCACCACGATTAGCAATGAAGTTGTTGAGCTGTTGTCCCGGATTAGCCGGCAAAAACTCCGAGAACAAGATATCACTCCCTTGGTAGTGTTTCTGACTGCTCTAATTTCCATCCTGCGCGGAGTAATGATTATCGACAGGACGATCGCAGTTGAAGAAGAAGAACGGCTGCAAAAGACTCTCAAAGCCTTTGCTAGCGGCGATCCAGAACGGATTGAACTAATTCAGCGCCTTGTCAAAGGCATCTCCAAACAACAGGTTTACTTCAACCCCACGGAATTGCTAACTCTGACAGCTTTCTTTTCAGAATCAGAAAAGCTGTTGCTCATCGGTTCCGGCTACGAAATGTCAGCGGTAGACGGACACATCGACTTGAGGGAGCAAATGTACTTACAGTCGATCGGAAATCGGCTCGGCCTCGACTCCAGACACATTGCAGTCGTAGACATTTTGTTTACAAAAGAAGGAGAACTCGATTTAGAAGCTTTTGCTGAAGTTCAAGCTTTACTCGCACCCAGCGAATTCTCCTCCCGCGATCCGGTATTTGCCAAAGCTGCAAAACACCTGCTGGGTTTTTTGCAGCGCAAATAATGCAGCGCATCTATAGCCGAGTCTCAGAAAGATGAGGTGCCCGACGGGCATAGGGCATAGGACATAGGCATAGGACATACCTCACAACGCTTGAGAACCGCTATAGATTTATTTGCAATAGACATCTCTAATAATTCTTGTGGAACAAGCCCGAAAGCCTGTTCAAAACTGGCTTTTTCTAGAGATGTCTAATATTGGCAGGAGAAAAGCGAGAAATAGGGAAGAGGATTTGACACTTTTTCGATTTTATAGGTGAATTGCGCACCTTACCGCTGAAAAATTGGCTTTTTTAACCGATACGAGCAGGCCGGATGCCCACCCCACAAGAAAACTCAGTCTTTGCCGAACAGGCCGGAAAGCCTGTTAAGAGAGAATGGTACAAGATGTGAGTCGTATCCCATTGAACCGAATCCATCTAAAATCTAAAAGCGAATTATCGCAGCCTCCATAGATCCAGCTCAGTTTCAAATCCCAAATATATTAATTATGCAAATTGAATGGCAAACCGCCAAAACCTACGAAGACATTCTTTATCACAAAAGTGGTGGCACCGCCAAAATTACCATCAATCGACCTCACAAACGAAACGCTTTTCGTCCCAAAACTGTCCAGGAACTGTGCGATGCCTTTACTGATGCCCGCGAAGACACAAAAATCGGCGTTGTCCTCTTTACCGGTGCGGGGCCTCATACAGACGGCAAATATGCCTTCTGCTCCGGCGGCGACCAAAGCGTGCGGGGTTCTGCGGGATATGTAGATGAAGGTGGCATACCCCGGTTGAACGTGCTCGACTTGCAGAAGTTGATTCGATCGATGCCTAAAGTTGTAATTGCTTTAGTAGCAGGCTATGCGATCGGCGGCGGTCATGTTTTACACTTAATTTGCGACTTGACGATCGCGGCAGACAATGCTATTTTCGGACAAACCGGCCCAAAAGTCGGCAGTTTCGACGGTGGATTCGGGGCTAGTTATCTCGCCAGAGTCGTCGGCCAGAAAAAAGCCCGAGAAATCTGGTTTTTGTGCCGCCAATACAGCGCGCAGCAAGCTCTAGAAATGGGTTTAGTCAACTGTGTCGTAGCTGTGGAACAACTCGAAGCAGAAGGAATTCAGTGGGCTGGCGAAATTTTAGAAAAAAGTCCGATCGCGATTCGCTGTTTAAAATCCGCTTTTAATGCCGACTGCGACGGTCAAGCCGGACTGCAAGAACTGGCTGGAAATGCCACATTGCTCTACTATATGACCCAAGAAGGTGCCGAAGGTAAACAAGCCTTTTTGGAAAAACGGGAACCGGATTTTAGTGAATATCCTTGGCTACCATAGCTCGATCGAGAAATCAGTTTTTTTATGCGATTATTTAGGTTACAGATGCTGATTTCTGTGAGTTGAATGAGCGGAATTTGGGCGATCGTCGAAAAGTGTCAGTCAAGTAGAGTTTTCCTGCTGCGGAAAAACTATACTTTACTGCTACTGTAGATTTTTAGGTTAACGCCCGGCCTGTCCACTGATAGGCATTGCGCTCAGCAACAGTGACGACGGGTTCCTGCATCACAGTCTGTTCTTGCAACCGTCCAATTTCTATGTTTTCCCAAGATAGCCCAAAAGCCGAAACAGCTAAAGAACAAGCTTTCCACTGGCTTTGCACCGGCACACTCAGCAAATCGCAAACACCCCCGCGTCTCCCTTCAGGAGTGTAGTGGCGGCAGTGACGGCAAGCAGAAGTTAATGGGGTTTTCATAAAAGTTATTGGGTAAATCATTTTCTTTTCTAATTCTCCTCTGTAGAAGTAGCAGGTTTTAGAGCATCCCAGCCTTTATGCTGTCTAGGTTGTAGAGATCCCCGAAGCATAAATAAATTTTATAATTTATTTATAATCTCGTTATATCTAGAAACAATTAGCTCAGTCCTTACTCATTTTCTAGGTAAAAATACAGGTTAAAAGTTTATAAAAAGGTCAGGGATCAAGAAAAAACACAAATGCCGAACCACTATGAGAGGTTATAAATAATCTGTCGCTCCTGATACAAAAAGCTGTTTAGAGTCGGGGTAAGCAGCTTAGGGACAAAGCAACAGTTAAGTTTTAAGATAAAAATGAAAAGATAGCGGACGGCGATCGATACTTGAGACCAAAGCCAGCAATTGCCTTGACGCCAAAAGCAGCTAATCCTAAAATAAGCAAGTTTTAAACTTTCTTGTTCTTGCTTCGTATATATAATCAAAACACTAAAATCAATTCAGAGGCGGTAGGAATTTTGGTAATGAGTAAGCGTTCTTCGGTTGAATCCCCAAATCATCAATCCTCATCAACCCCAATCAAGCCTGCTTTGCAAGCAGCCTTGGGGTGCATGGATGTGAGCCTAGAAGCAGAACTGACAACATACAGAAGGCACAGGCGGCGTGCCGAACAGTGGGTGTCGCCATCAGTTCGCACCGGCAAGCAAACAGCCACAACCGAACAACAGCTAGCCGAAAACCTGCCGCCGGATGCTGCCGAAACCCAGCAGCCATTGTCCATGCCCCTATCCCTTGGTGGCAGCCAGGGCGATGCCCCTTTAGCAACTACCAGGAAGGGCACAAAACTATCTGGCAATGCCTTCGCACCCAACAAATATCTCGAATCCAGTGAAAAACTAATCGAAAGTTTGGACGAGGAAACAGCCAAGCCCGAAGTCGAACGCAGTTTAGCAGCCAGTTTGTTAACTCCCTTGGGACTGAGTTCGATGCTGTTGTTTCTGCTGTCATGCACAGCTTTGGGCTACGCATTCATGCACCCATCCAGTCTAGCTAGAATGGCCGGGCTGAATCGTTTGCTCGATCGCACTACGCCATCTTCCAGCGACAATCGGGCCAATACCGCCACATCAGATACCAGTACCAAGGAACTGCCAAAAGCTCCAAATCTGGCATCCAAGGAATTTGTCGATCTAGATTTGAGCACTCTCAGCAATGTCAAGCCGACAGCCAGCTCGACGATTGCTTCCCCGTCGCCAAAAGCATCAATCCCGCCCAATCCGGCAGCACCTCCGGGCCCGAGCGCGGCTGTCCCGATCCCTACAGAAGACGGCAACCCAGCCAGAGGCAGGGAACAAGGACTCAACAATCTCAGTACAGCTTTGCTTCCGAGCCCTAGCCCTAGCGCAGCCCAGCCTGTCCCGACACTGCCGACACTCCCTCCAACACCCTCCCCAGCTCAGTCGGCGACAGCAGCCCCGGTGACAGCAGCCCCAGTAGCCACCACAGCCCCGCTGGGAAGGCCGATACGGGCTACCGACGGTTTCTATTACGTTGTCACCGATTACACCAACGAAAAAGCGCTACAGCAAGCCAGAACCGCAGTTCCCGATGCCTATGTGCGCAACTTCTCAAAGGGTGTCAAAATCCAAATGGGAGCTTTGAACGATGCTGCCTCAGCAGAACGTTTGGCGAAAGAACTCCAAGCAAAAGGGGTGAAGCCGCAATACTATCAGCCATAAATTAGTTAAAGGGAATGAAAAATTAAAAAATTCATAGAGAATTGAGAAATTTTCATTTGGATTTTTTAATTGTTAGTTCCCATTCCTAAATCTCAAATTTAAAATCGGGAGCAGGGCAAGATGGGATTATTCGATCGACTTTGGCGAGTGATTCGAGCCAATATTAACAGTTTGGTCGGGGCAGCCGAAGATCCAGAAAAAATACTGGAACAAGCTGTAATGGATATGCAGGAAGATTTAATACAGCTCAGACAAGCTGTAGCAGGGGCGATTGCAGCTCAAAAACGCACCGAACGCCAATGCTCTCAAGCAGAATCTACAGCCGGAGAATGGTATCAACGGGCGCAGCTAGCTTTGCAAAAAGGTGAGGAAAATTTGGCGCGGGAAGCTCTGACGCGCAAGAAATCCTATCAAGAAACAGCAACCGCGATGAAAGCCAGTCTCGGACAGCAGAATACTGTTGTGACTCAACTTAAAGAAAATATGCGATCGCTCGAAAGTAAAATTTATGAGGCAAAATCTAAAAAAGATATGTATATTGCCCGAGCTCGATCGGCAAAAGCCTCAGAAAGGCTGCAAGAAATGATGGGAAATCTCAGTACCGGCAGTGCTTTAAGCGCCTTTGAAAAAATGGAAGAGAAAGTCATGCAGCTAGAAGCTCGCTCCGAAGCAATCGCAGAACTCGGAACTAACGATTTAGAAAAGCAGTTTCTCTCTCTCGAAGGTGCCGGAGATGTCGATGCCGAGTTGGCGGCGATGAAAGCACAAATGCTTCCAGGCAATAATACACCCAAATTGCCATCAGGCGAGCCGCCCGCATCCTGAACCAGAACGAGCAGGAGCATAGTTTCGACGAGCAAAAACTTCAAAAGCAGCGCAGCTAGAGATGGCTCGAAGCCTGTTGGGGAATTCCCGGATCGAAGTTAAACTCAATAGATAGGTGCAGCAGTCAGCTTGCCTGCATCACAATTACTAGATCCCTTTAAACTGGATTTATATATCTGCAAAAATTGCCAAAAACTCGATCGCACTAAAAATCTGACCAAATCAGTTTCACTCAGAGCGGGTTAACTCTATCAAGCCTGCTTTTCGCTTACTTCGTAAACCTCACCCAGGAAAAATAGCATTATGGGATTATTTGACCGCATTAGCCGAGTCGTCAGAGCCAATCTTAACGATATGGTCAACAAAGCTGAAGACCCGGAAAAGATTTTAGAACAATCCGTCACGGATATGCAGGAAGACTTGGTGCAGTTGCGTCAGGCCGTTGCCAGCGCGATCGCCACTCAAAAGCGCACCCAAACTCAGTACAATCAAGCTGAATCCCAGTCTAACCAGTGGCAGCAGCGGGCGGCCCTCGCCCTGCAAAAAGGAGACGAGACTTTGGCCCGCGAAGCGCTGGTGCGCAAAAAGTCTCACGCTGAAACGGCCACTACGCTCAAAACCAGTCTGGATCAGCAATCGGGTCAGGTGGAAAGTCTCAAGCGTAACTTGATCGGTTTGGAGAGCAAGATTTCCGAAGCTAAGACTAAGAAGGATATGCTCAAAGCCAGAATATCCGCTGCTAAGGCTCAGGAACAGCTCAACAATACCATTGGCACCATGAATACTGGCAGTTCAATGGCAGCTTTCGATCGCATGGAAGAAAAAGTTTTGCAGATAGAAGCTCGTGCGGGCGCGTCAGCAGAACTGGCGGCTGGTGGCAGTAATTTAGAGGAACAGTTCCGCTTGCTCGAAGGTAGCGGCGATGTTGACGACGAGTTGGCCCAAATGAAAGCTCAACTGACCGGAGGTTCTGTGTCTCAAGGTCAATTGCCGGCAGCGGGTAAAACTGCCGCTACTCCTACTACCTCGGAGTCAAGTCCGGTGATTGACGCTGAGTTGGAAGAATTGCGATCGCAGCTCAATAAAATGTAGTAATTTCTATCAAAATTCAACTATTTCTCAGATGGCAACTTTGATAGAATGCTCCGCCCACCTACAGCACTAGCTTGGGGCAGTCGGAGCTTTTTTTATAAATTATTTACCTAAACACAAATAATGTTTTTTGTCAAGTATATTTATGTTGAATTAACGACTTAAGTCAAGCCGTAGGGTGTGTCGCCATAGACCATCCTCAAGAAAGACCGACAATCTAATAGCGACGCACCTGGGATTTTCAAAAGTCAGGAAACAAACCTAACATTTTTGTTGTAGCAAGCTTTTTTATAAATGAGACAACGCACAAATAATGTTTTTTGTCAAGTATATTTATGTTGAATTAACGACTTAATTCTTTAAAAAAAGTGATAAAGTAACTTTAATCTTCGCAATTGCGGTAGCGGCGTCGGCTCATAAGGATCGCAAATTAAATAATTGTAATTGCTCAACTACCCCCTCCCGTGAAACTGCCTCAAGCGAGACAGTTTCAGATTGTGAATTTTAAGCAAAAAGCTTTTTCTTAAATAAAATCAACCAGAGAATGAGGGTTTTGGCGATCAAAACCGAAAAATGAAATAATTGTGTTTAAACTTTGCAATACTTGCCCACAAAGGGTTTCAGAGATTTTATTTTTCTCCATAGGGGGGTTGAGCAATTACGTTATTTGAAATACTCACCGGGCTAGAGCCCTTGTCATTACCCACATTTTTAAATCTGCTAATTTTTTCAAGAAGCAAATTCCGTAACCCACATTTTCTCGTTGTTCATTGTTAGTTATTATCAATAATTTCTGAACAATGATAATACATAATTTGTCTAAGACCTTTACGTGGAGAGAGTTTCAGGAGATGTGGGTAATAACAATGCCTTTTACCATACCCTCAAATTTTCGGGGCCTTGGGGACTTTGCCCCCTGGGCCCTCTCCTCGCTGACACCTCAATAGCCCAACGGCGTTTCCACACCAGATCGATGTTTGAGAGCTGGTTCTTCTGAGTTTGGTACCACCACGGGCGATCGGTTTTCTGGAACTGGCGACAAGAAAATCGTATCCGCAGGCTTCTGTGGAGCCAAACCAGTTTCTGGATTTTGGGCTTCTTTAGCAAGTTGGTTTTTCAAGACTTCGCTAGCAGCACTCAACTGCTGTTCTTGGAGGCGCAGAGTTTCCAGCTTTTGATACTCTTGACTCCACCGCTGCTCGCTGTACACGGTCAAACCGTAGAGAGTCAGCGCCCCGCCCAAA
The DNA here is from genome assembly GCA_003003725.1 of filamentous cyanobacterium Phorm 6. Lineage (GTDB taxonomy): Bacteria > Cyanobacteriota > Cyanobacteriia > Cyanobacteriales > Microcoleaceae > Microcoleus. The sequence goes on from PVWI01000067.1 coordinate 20,250, forward strand.
AGCAGCACCACAGCCGCTGAGGAGGCACGCTCCACCCGCAGGATCGATCGCAGCCACAGCGGCTGCCACTGTCGATCGGGCATCACTTTCAGCACGGATGCTGCCACGCGAGGCCCAGGCTGTTCGTCGGTGGCCTCGTAGTTGGGCAATACCGGCCCAATTTTCGCCCGCCTAGCTCGGGCAATAGAAGTAACTTTACTCTGGGCTGGGGCCTCCGCAGGCTTGCGGGTCGATCGGGAGCGCCCAGAATCCGGGGATCTGATAGCAGCAGTCATAGAGTTCACCAATACGTAAAGTGGGGGAGCTTCAGCTTGATTGAAGTTAAAAGTTTTTTAGGAGTGGCGATCGCTAGCGGCCCAAGTCACCGGGTCGATCGGTTATCCTTACCAAACATACCTCACAAACCAACCAACCCATCCTACCACTGGTCACTTTGACTTCAGGATTCGCAAAAAAAAATGAAATCTTTGCCGGTTCGCCAGAATCAATGTGAAATTTATTAATAAATGCAGTATTGTAATCAACGAGCGAATCGTTGATCTATTCGTGCCAGCATTGTTTCTCAAGTACACTATTCCCTTCCTTGCGATGGGTTTTCAATGTTAAGGAGTTTTTATGAACAAGGGATTAATTCGTTTGACTTTGGTACTGAGCTTGGCAGCAGCCCTCGGCGCTTGCGGAGGTGATGCCACCAGCCCCACCAGCCCCTCTCCGGGCGGCCCTGGCACTACTACTACTACTCCTCCTGCTTCTTCTCCATCTCCAAAAGCAACTCCAGGGGCTGGTGCAACTACTACCCCTGCCCCTGCTCCTAAAAAGACTCCCTAACTAGGGTTCTCCCGGAGTCGGTGCCCAACGAGCCTAGCCTCGGGGTGAAAAATGGTTCGCTCCTCGCATTTTTTCATCTCATCGGTCTAGGTCTCAAGTTGGGCGTGAGTGATTGTCTGATGCTTTTACTACTAAAGTTCAGTACGTCCCCTTACAGCAGCAAAGTCCGCTGATTCGCTGCGTTATAAGAGCATTCGCTTTCAACTAGAAAATTTGACTCCCGGCCTGCACGTTTTGAAACTCAAGCCTTTATAACATTGGTGAAGCTAACTTTACCCCAGTAATGGGTGTTTACTTGAGGACAACCATATCCTCGCTGGAGGGGCAACTATACCCCTCTACCCCGCAAGGGGATTCAAGGCGATTGAAATCGCCTGGTCGTTTCCCTCTCAGGACTAAAGTCTCGCTCGCTTCCCACTTACCGAGCTTTTCTGTGAAATTCTACCGATCGGGCGATGTCCCTGCCTGAAAATTCCAGGTAAACTATTAACTTCTGCCGAACACTTACAGGGTTGACCCTCTTGCGGTGGCAAATCGACAACAGGTTGAAAAAAATCCAATATCACATATTAAATAAAAAGTCAAGGGTATTTAGGAAAAAATATAAATTTTTTAATTTGTTTTAATATTTCTATACTTAGATGTTAGCAGTAAACCCCCAGCTCGGCCGCCGGCAAGGCAACAGCCTGCTGTGTGTGCAAGGCCGCGCGCTGGAGCTGCAGCAGGCAAAATCATGCTAATCAGTGGTAGGATCAGCGATCAAAAATGTATCGAAATGTAAAGTGCAGCGCCGCCAACGGTTTTGAAAGCCATTTAGTCAAAAGATTGAGGTAAGTAGTTTTATGCCCGCGACCGTCCCCTTTGAACAGATTGACCGGATTGTTGGGAATCAGCACCACGATCCATTTGAAGTGCTTGGCCCCCACGCGATCGAAGAAAATGGCAAAAAAGTCTGGGCTGTCCGAGCTTATCTGCCCAATGCGGATGCGGTATCGGTAGTTTTGCCCGAGGCCAGGGCCGAATACCCGATGAAATCAGGGCATCACCCTCACTTTTTTGAATGCACGATCGAGACCCCAGAATTAGCAAACTATCAACTGCGGGTCAAAGAAGGCGAACACGATCGCTTTATCTACGACCCCTACGCCTTTCGATCGCCCAAACTCACAGAATTTGACCAACACCTATTCTCAGAAGGCAACCACCACCGGATTTACGAAAAACTGGGGGCGCACTTCACCGAAGTAGACGGCATCACAGGAGTATATTTTGCCGTTTGGGCCCCGAATGCCCGCAACGTCTCAGTTTTAGGCGATTTCAACTATTGGGACGGCCGCAAACATCAAATGCGGAAATCCCAAAACGGCATCTGGGAATTATTCATTCCGGGACTATCCTACGGAACTCACTACAAATATGAAGTGAAAAACCAAGACGGACATCCCTACGAAAAGTCCGACCCTTACGGTTTCCAGCAAGAGGTGCGGCCTAAAACAGCATCAATTGTCACCGACTTAAATACCTACACTTGGCACGACAGCGCTTGGATCGAACAGCGGCGGAATACAGACCAACTGACGCAGCCAGTTTCGGTTTACGAATGCCACATCGGTTCTTGGCTGCACGCCGGTACTGACGAACCCGCCGTGCTACCAAATGGGGAAATAGAACCCGCAGTGCAAGTTTCAGAACTGAATCTGGGCGCGCGCTTTCTAACTTATCGAGAATTAGCCACAAGACTAATTCCCTACGTCAAAGACTTGGGATTCACCCATATCGAAATGCTACCGATCGCCGAACATCCCTTCGACGGTTCTTGGGGCTATCAAGTAACCGGCTATTTCGCCCCAACTTCCCGCTACGGAACACCTGAAGATTTCATGTATTTTGTTGACGAGTGCCACGCTGCGGGGATTGGCGTACTCGTGGACTGGGTGCCGGGGCATTTCCCCAAAGACGGCCACGGTTTGGCTTTCTTTGACGGAACTCACTTGTACGAACACGCCGACCCCCGCAAGGGCGAACACAAAGAGTGGGGAACCCTCGTATTTAACTACGGCCGCAACGAAGTGCGGAATTTCCTAGTATCAAACGCTCTGTTCTGGTTTGACAAGTATCACATCGACGGCATTCGCGTAGATGCCGTAGCCTCGATGTTGTACTTAGATTACTGCCGCGAACCCGGAGAATGGCTGACCAACCAGTACGGCGGCCGCGAAAATATCGAGGCGGCAGATTTTCTGCGTCAGACAAATCACGTCATTTTTAGCTATTTCCCAGGGGCACTGTCGATCGCCGAAGAATCTACCTCTTGGCCGATGGTATCTTGGCCGACCTATGTAGGTGGTTTGGGCTTCAACCTGAAGTGGAACATGGGTTGGATGCACGATATGCTCGACTATTACCACATGGACCCGTGGTTCCGCCAGTTCCACCAAAACAACATAACTTTCAGTATGTGGTACAACCACAGTGAGAATTTTATGCTGGCTTTGTCCCACGATGAGGTAGTCCACGGCAAGGCCCACATCATCGGCAAAATGCCTGGAGACGAATGGCAAAAGTTTGCAAACGTGCGGTGTTTGTTTACTTTTATGTTTGCTCACCCCGGAAAGAAAACGATGTTTATGGGGATGGAGTTCGGCCAGTGGCACGAATGGAACGTTTGGGGGGATTTGCAGTGGGATTTGCTGCAATTCGATCCGCACCAAAAGTTGAAGCTGTTTTTTAAGGATTTAAACCATTTATACCGCAGCGAAACGGCGCTTTACAGTCAAGATTTTGCTGAAGAAGGGTTTGAGTGGATTGATTGCAGCGATAATCGGCACAGCGTGGTAGCTTTTGTGCGCCGCGAGAAGGATGGCGATGAGTTTGTGGTGACGGTGTGCAATTTTACGCCACAGCCACACTCTCACTATCGCGTAGGAGTGCCGGAACCGGGTTTCTATACGGAGTTGTTTAACAGCGACGCACGGGAGTACGGTGGTAGCAATATGGGGAATTTGGGAGGCAAGTGGACTGAGGAGTGGTGGTTCCACAACAGTCCTTATTCGATCGACTTGTGTTTGCCGCCTTTGGGTGTGTTGATCTTAAAGATCGATCGGGAAAAAACAGCATTGCGTAACTCTCAATAGTTTTGAGTTTTGAGTTAACCATCAAAACTTGATTAAACCTCAAAGTTTGAGGGTATTTAGAAACCTGGTTTCTCCAAGAAACCTGGTTTTCTTCTCATTTTTGGACGCAGAACCTGTATCTGTAGGGTGTGCCGTAAACACCGGTGCGCGGATAAGTAGGCTGGCTTTTATAGCACCCTACAAACTCAACCGGTGCGCATTGCGCACCCTAAAATTCCCAATTCCCAATTCCCAATTCCCAATTCCCAATTCCCAATTTCCAATTCCCAATTCCCAATTCCCAATTATCAATTTCAACTACGAGTATCAGAAGCACAAATATTCGATGAAACTTTAGGCGAATCAACTGTTGCTACTTCCGAAATAGACGGTTCCTCCACTACGTCTAAATTTGGCAGTGGCATATGCTTCATTTCCCAAACTTTCAGCAAAATTAGATATTCATAAAAAGCTTGCAGCGTGCACCAAGCTAATCCGGCTTGACCGTCAAGAAATCCGCCGAGTAAAATATACATATAGAAGAAGCGGACGACCGGTCGTAAAGGCAAGCGCAAGGAAAAATCTTTTAAAGCGCGACGCCTTTCTACCTCCGACGCGCCAAACAATAAATCCCACCAATTTACTTGACCCGCTGCTAATTGGCGGAGAGTTTCAGCCGCCTCGTCAGTCGAGTAGCGGTTGTGCTTTTCAATCCAGCGAGAAAGACCTTTGCTGCAAGTATAATGAGGGTAGGTTTCCTTTAAAAAGTGAGTAGGCCCGTTGCAGACTTCCCGTTCAGTGTGACCGTAGTCAGTAAACCACACTTGATCTTTGCGAAATAGGCGCATTTGATAGCGGGGATATTGAGTGCTGCGGCGAATCCAGCGCTCCATAAATATTACTTTTTCAGCTACGTAATAGCCGATATATTCTTGACTTGCGATCGCCTTTAAGCATTCAGCAAACAGTGCAGGCGTCATCCGCTCGTCCGCTTCGAGGATGTAAACCCATTCGTACTTACACGGGACTTCTTGAAGCATCCAAGTCCGCTGCCGTCCGTGAGTTTCAAAGCGGTGCTGCACTGTTTGCACGGGATAGTTCTGAACAATCTCAAGGGTGCGATCGCTGCTGAAAGAATCAACTACAATGATATCGTCACAAAGCAGTGCCGATTCAATGCAAGCGGCGATATCAATCTCTTCGTTGTAAGTCAGAATATAAATTGAGAACATTCCCAGCTTTCAGTAAGGGCAAACTATAGCAGAAGTCATTAGTCATTAGTCATTAGTCATTAGTCATTAGTCATTAGTCATTAGTCATTAGTCATTAGTCATTAGTCATTAGTCATTAGTCATTAGTCATTAGTCATTA
>PVWI01000321.1 GCA_003003725.1 filamentous cyanobacterium Phorm 6
GTTGTACGGAAAGCTCGAAGGCGACAGCAAAACATGACTAATGACTAATGACTAATGACTAATGACTAATGACTAATGACTAATGACTTCTTCCTTCTTCCTTCTTTCCTCTACTTTTTCATGGAATGAGCTTTGTAGAAAGTTTCGAGGCTTTGCCTGTCACCCACAAACCGCCAGTGCCAAGGCTCATAACTGACGCCTTGGCGGTTGTTTTTGGGGAAGGACATTTCAAAGCTGAAGGCGGGAGCGTTGGCTTCTAGCCACTTGAATGCTTGGGTACTGTCAAAGCTGGGACTGAGGTTAGTTTCGGGGGCGGAGCCGTCGCCAATGTCGATCGCATAACCAGTATGATGTTCGCTATATCCAGGCGGGGCGCTGACTTCGGCTCGCTTGCTGACGTTTTGCTTGCGTTCGGCTTTCACGTCAAAAAATACGTGCTGTTGGTCTTCGAGGGAACGAAAGCCGGATATGGGAGCGAAATAGATCCCTGATGCGGCGGCGGCGTTAGCCATTTCTTGATATTTTGCTGCGGCCTTGGAGCGGAGTTTGATGCCACCGTCGGAAGTGACGTTTACCAAGTCTGAGGCTGGTGCTTCTGGGTACGGCAAATGTCCCAGTAGGTTGTCTGGGGTTGCGGCTTTTGAGTTGGTAGCTGGACTTGCGGCAGATCCAGACGCAGAACTCTTCGGTGCTGGGTTTTGTTGAGTTTGCTCTGCCCGACTGGTGGCTGGGAAAAATTTAAAGTTGAGGTGCAGCCAAATGCTGACCCCAAAGGCTAATGCCGCCAACCCTAGCAGTTTCCAAATCAGCCCTTTTTTCTTGGACTGACTCGCTCCTGTTTCTGGGTATGGCTTGTCTCGTATTGCTTCTGGAATTTCGTCAGCGGCAAGCTCGGAGGCTTGCGGGGGTTTTCTCGACAGACTAGCGTTATCCAAGCCAGCTCCACTCCTGCACTTCAATAAGGCTCAACGTTACAAATTGTAGACTGATTGCGCGCGATCGCACATCCACAATTCCCGCTGAGAATATACGATCTCTTTCTGACTGGGCTTTGTCCCATCCGCCAGTTTTCAAATCGCCCGCGGATCTCGCACTGGTTGGCGCAAGTGGCGCTAGTTAATTTTAAGTGTAATTTGCTACTTATTCGACAAAATCTCACAATTCTGCGATCGACACATCAAACGTCCGTGCCAATTTTAGCAGAGCACCGATGTCAGCCATTGCCATACCGGGCGATCGGGCATCACTTTTGACGGTGTTGTAGGATACAGAGAGAGCGATCGGCTAAAATTAAAGATTACCAACTTCCGCCAACTCAGCAACATTCGCAGAAATTTGCTCATCCCCTGCATCAACCGCAACTGTTAACTTCAATCCCAGAGCTTTCAGCCAACTAGCCAAAGCATAAATTGTCGCCATTCCATTCTGTGACAGCAAAGCATCTAATTTTTCCAAGTGTAATTTAGCATCATCTGCTGACATATTTGGTTCTCCAAGAGCCTCAAATACCTCTTTCAAAGCTGATGGGAAAATGCCAATATCCAAATCTCCCTCTTCTTGCTCATTCAAAAACAGCGCGAGGTAGCCAGCAGAATATGCCGGATCTTTGAGCTGTTCAATCAGAAACGGATGGTAAGGTAAACTTTTAACCATTGTCTTGACTCCTGTATTTAATCCAATATTTCTTTGCTTTACGAATATCTTCGTCCTGAGTGCTTTTATCCCCTCCACACAGGAGAAGCACTATTGTTGTTTCTACTTGTCCAAAATAGACCCGGTAGCCTGGACCAAAATTAATTTTCAATTCCAAGACTCCTTCTCCCACTGGGCGGTAGTCTCCAAAATTACCTGTACTGACTCGCTTCAATCTCACATTAATCTTGAGTTTAGCTTGAGAGTCCCGCAGAGCATAAAACCACTCATCGAAAGGAATCTGACCGTTTGACTTGACGTAACGCTGAATTTCCCTTGGTTCTACTTCCATAAATGCGATCGCAACTACTCGTAAATCATCATAAAGGCGATCGCCCAAAATCAAACCTTCGCAACCTCCACCAACTCAACAGCACTAACAGAACTTTCCTCTTCCTTGTCATCCTCAGCAACCGCAACAGTCAACTTCAATCCCAAAGCATTCAGCCAATTAGCCAAAGCATAAATAGTCGCCATTCCATTCTGTGACAGCAAACCATCTAATTTGTCAAGATGCAATTTAGCCTCTTCATCTGACATATTTGGTTCTCCAATAGCTTCAAATACATCTCGAAGTGCTTTTCGCATTATTCCCGTCTCTAAATCACCTTCTTCTTCCTCAAATATCTCTGTGAGATAAGCCACCGCAAATAAGGGATCTTTGAGAGATTTAATTTTCAAGGGATGGTAAGGTACACTTTCATTAGACATTTTTTCGGCTCCTATATTCTGTCCAATATTTCTTGGCTTTGCTAATATCTTGCTCTTGAGTGCTTTTATCTCCGCCACACAGCAGAAGCACTATAGTTGTTTCTACTTGTCCAAAATAGACGCGGTAGCCCGGCCCAAAGTCAATTTTAAATTCCCAAACTCCCTCTCCGAGCGATCGAGCATCTCCCAGATTACCATCACTAACCCGCTCAAGCCTTTTCACAATCTTGGCTTTACCCTTAAAGTCTCGAAGAGATTCCAACCACTCCGAAAAAGGAATTTTGCCATCCGGCATCTTGTACTGCTGAATATCCCTTGGTTGTACTTCCATAAATGCGATCGCAACTACTCGTCAATCATCATATGGGCGATCGGCCAAAATCAAACCTTCGCAACCTCCACCAACTCAACAGCACTAACAGAACCTTAACCCTTATTCTAGCGACGATCGCACGCCAATATTGCAGCCGCCCGATCGCCCCTTGACTTAATGCGCTACAATCGTTAAGGAATCTTTAGTTAAATCCGTTTAACGTCCCAGACGCATTATGAGTCTTCCCATTCGCAACGTTGCTATCATTGCTCACGTCGATCACGGCAAAACCACCCTTGTGGACGCTCTTCTCAGACAGTCCGGGGTCTTCCGCGAAGGGGAAGAAATCCCAGATTGCGTCATGGACTCCAATGATATCGAGCGCGAGCGTGGCATCACCATCCTTTCCAAAAATACCGCTGTCCGATACAAAGAAACCCTGATCAACATCGTCGATACCCCCGGACACGCCGACTTCGGTGGCGAAGTCGAACGAGTTCTCGGCATGGTAGACGGTTGCTTGCTAATCGTAGACGCTAACGAAGGCCCGATGCCACAAACCCGTTTCGTGCTCAAAAAAGCCCTGGAAAAAGGACTGCGCCCGATCGTCTTTGTCAACAAGATCGATCGCGATCGAGCCGACCCCCACAAAGCCGTCGATAAAGTTTTGGATCTGTTCCTCGAACTAGGTGCTGACGACGATCAGTGCGAATTTCCCTACCTCTTCGGTTCCGGCTTAAGCGGTTACGCCAAAAAACACCTCGAAGACGAAGGGCTAGATATGAAGCCCCTATTTGAAGAAATTCTAGACCACGTACCACCCCCCGTCGGCGACCCCAACAAGCCACTACAACTGCAAGTAACCACCCTAGATTACTCAGAATACGTCGGTCGTATCGTCATCGGCCGCATCCACAACGGCACAATCAGAATCGGTCAACAAGCAGTTTTGATCACCGAAAGTGGCGCGCTTGTCAAATCAAAAATCAGCAAATTGATGGGCTTTGAAGGCCTGAAGCGGATTGATATCGCAGAATCTACTGCTGGTAATCTTGTCGCCGTTGCCGGTTTTGCTGATGCCTATATTGGCGAGACAATTACCTGTCCCAACGACCCGCAAGCGCTACCTTTAATCAAAGTAGACGAACCAACTTTGCAGATGACTTTCTCTGTGAACGATTCGCCGTTCTGCGGTCAAGAAGGTACTTTGGTAACATCGCGTCAAATTCGCGATCGGCTAATGCGAGAACTCCAAACCAACGTCGCCTTGCGCGTCGAAGAAACCGAATCTCCCGACAAATTCCTCGTATCCGGCCGTGGCGAACTCCACCTCGGAATCCTGATCGAAAATATGCGTCGCGAAGGATACGAATTCCAAGTATCTCAACCGCAAGTAATCTTCCGCGAAGTCGGCGGTCGTCCCTGCGAACCCTTTGAATGTTTGGTGTTAGACGTACCCGAAGAAGCAGTCGGCGGCTGCATCGAACGCCTCGGTCAGCGGAAAGCAGAAATGCAAGATATGCACGTCAGCAGCACCGGTCGCACTCAAATCGAATTTTCAGTCCCCGCACGCGGTTTGATTGGATTCCGAGGCGAGTTCATGCGCTTGACTCGCGGCGCTGGAATTATGAACCACAGCTTCCTCGACTATCGCCCCCTCGGTGGAGAAATTATCGCCCGTCGCAACGGAGTATTAATTTCCTTTGAAGAAGGAACTGCAACTACTTATTCACTGAAAAATGCTGAAGACCGCGGCGTATTTTTCATTACCCCTGGAACCAAGGTTTACAGAGGGATGATTATCGGAGAAAACAACCGAGATGACGACATGGAGCTGAATATTTGCAAGTCGAAGCAGTTGACAAACCACCGCGCATCTGGCGGTGAAGAATTGGCGCAATTGCAAGCACCAGTCGATATGAGTTTGGAGCGCGCTTTGGAATATATCGGTCAGGATGAATTGGTGGAAGTAACACCGAAATCAATTCGCTTGCGGAAGTTGTCCAAGAAGTTAGTGAAACGCTAAAAAAACTGTAGGGCGGGCACACTTGCCCGCTCTTGTTGTCATCAGTTACATTGCAAGTGATTAGATTAAAAATGTTATAATCATCGAATCAAAAATAGGTAAAAATGTTTTGAGATTATCTAATTGTTTGGCAATCAAGAAGCTAATTCAAAGATTAGTGTCTATAATCACTTTAATGGTTTGTTTTTCTGGCATGAATTTTGCTGCTGTCGGTGCAGACGAGTTGGAAGGTTGGGGCGTTGCTATGGCATAATTAAAAGTAGGTCAGTACCGTGAGGCTTAGTAAATGATGACGTTTAATGATGTAGTCGAGGTAATCAAAGGTCTTTCCACGGATGAAAAGCAAGAAATTCAACTGTTGTTGAACCAATACATCCGTGAAGAACGCCGTGATGAGATATATGAGAACTTCAAGTTAGCGCAGGTAGAACAGGAAAAAGGTGAATTGAAGTTTTCCTCTAATATTAATGAACTGAGGCAACTGATAGAGGAATGACCGTGGAAGTTAGTTTTAGTTCAGCTTTCAAACGTGCCTTTAAAAAGCGCATCAAAGGCAACACAGATTTAGAGGAAAAGTTTTGGCAAAAATTGGAACTGTTTACTTTAAATCCTTACGAACCGAGTTTAAAAACCCACAAGCTATCGGGCAAGCTTAAGGAATTTTGGAGTTTCAGCGTCGATTACGATGAGAGGGTATTGTTCTACTTTACAGAAGACGAAAAGGCTGTGTTTGTAGATATTGGTAGCCATGATGAGGTGTATTAAGTAGCACGATTTGCGGTATCTCAATTGTTATGGATTAAGCTTCTAAAACAGTACGTTGCAGCCAAGTAATAATAGTTTGGATCAAGTATGGATCTTGAGGCAAGAAACTGGGCATCGTGGGATGCGGTGAGTCGGTGATGAGACAGATTGTACCGTCGAAGCGGGTAAGGGCATCGAGGAAAGTGGGGCTCAAACCTTGGGCGGCGGGGGATGTGGGGTCTTGGTAGAAGATGAGGATGGGGTGTTTGTCGCTGTGGCGGCCGAGTTGATTCCAGTAGAATTTGAGTTGGGCGAGGGTTTCGGGTGCGTGGTTGGGATGTTGGGGACAGTTTTTGTCGAGGAATTGTCCGTAGATGTCGAGGGCGGGGTTATCGGAGTCGATGAATTTGCTGGTGTCGATGCAAATTAGCTGTAGGGATTCGATTAATTGTGTTTCTACAAGTCTGGCATCAAGGATTTTGGGTAAGTCTGCTAAATTGAGGCTTTGGGTGAAGGGGGTAGAACCGACTCCTGTTGTTTCTGGGACTTCTGGATGGGGTGTGGTGAGTTGATGGTGCCATGCTTGATAGAAAGTTGGGTAAGGCAGATTTTGGGCGCAGTTCAAGATGATTTCCAAGCTGTTTTCGTAGAGGTCAAAATTGGTTTCATGGGTTTGATCGCAAAGAAAGTGCTGCAAAGCTGAGACAACTGAAGGTATCTGGTCATTTTGCACAATTTTATTCAAAATTTGAGTGACTTGCCAACGGGTAGACTTATCATTAGTCGTTGATAGAATTCCTATTAAAGCAGTAGCGATCGCCTCTGGGTTGCCTGTGGCAATTTTACCCAAAATGTTAGTGACACTTTGACGGATATCCTCATCATTAGTCGCTGAGAGAAATGCGGTTAAAGCAGCGATCGCCTCTGGGTTGCCTGTGGCAATTTCACCCAAAATGTTAGTGACTCTCCGACGGATATCTTCATCATTAGTCGCTGAGAGAATTGCGATTAAAGCAGCGATCGCCTTTGGGTTGCCTGGCAATTTTACCCAAACTGTCAGCGACTCTTTAACGGATATCCTCATCAGTAGTCGCTGAGAGAATTGCGATTAAAGCAGCGATCGCCTCTGGGTTGCCTG
>PVWI01000322.1 GCA_003003725.1 filamentous cyanobacterium Phorm 6
GGGATTAGCAGCAATTAACGCAGCAGGATCGACCAAATTTTGCGGCAGTTCCACTAAACCTTGAGCCGGATTCACCCCAGAAGAACTAAAAGTAACAGTACCTTGCAAAGCCGGGCCCCCGCTTTGGGAAATCGCGGCGATGTCGCTGCTCCCAAGCAGAGAAGTAGGAGTTACTTGCAAATCTGCAAATTGAGCATCTGTTAATTCCAAATTTCCTCGCACTTGTTCGCGGCTAACGGCGCTAAAGCCGAAAACATTGGGGACATTAATCTTAACCCGACCTCCCCCGGCCGATCGCGCATTAGCAGTAATATCGCTATTTTCCTTGGGTAAAGCAGCCAAAGTATCGCTGTTAATGTTGATGTTTCCACCCTCAGAAGTACCTGCATCTGTTGTAATTCTGCTCCCGCGTCGCAACTGGATATTTCGCGCTTGCAGGTTAATATTTGCCCCGACACCGGATACAGTCGTGCCGTCAATACTGGCTTTGTTGTCGAGGGCGATCGAATTTGCGACAACATTAATATTACCACTGCGTCCCGAGCCCAAACTCCCAACAGCGATCGTCGCCCCATCCCGGATAGTCAAGCTTGGGGTAGTAATGCTGATGTTTCCCGCCGCGCCCGTGGGGGGAGCAAGCCCAAATAAAGTTTGATACACAGTATCTCCAGAAGCGGTTGCTATACCCGAAGCAGAGAAATTATCTTTGGTTCCAATCAGTTTTATCGATTCCGAAGCATTTACAATGATATTTCCGCTATTACCCTCACCTAGAGTAGATGCTCCTATTGCCGCTGCACCTTCAAGAGTCAATCGCCTAGTATTAATCCTCAAATCTCCCGAACTACCACCCGCAACAGTTCCGGTAATTAATTGACTGCGAGCAATACGAGCTGCAGATAAGCTGTCACTTTGGCGGCTACCGGTTAGTGTCACAGAGTCTGCAGCATTTATGGTAATGTTTCCACCCTTACCGACAGCAGGAATCACACCATTTCTAGATGTAACTCCGCTGGTAGAACTGATCGAAGTTCCCCCTTCGATCAGTAAAGAGCGTGTATTAATTTCTATATTTCCCGCGTTTCCCGTACCGCCAATACTGTTAGTGATAATACCAGTACCGAAGGTACTATCTAATCGGTATTCTGTGAGTAGTACCGAGTCAGAAGCTCTCACGATTAAGTTTCCACCATTACCTGCACCCACAGTTGCACTTGATAAAACTGACCCATTACGCACAGTTAGCTTTGCGGTATCAACTATTAAATTGCCTCCCCTACCTCGATCGATCGCGGTGGTGAGCAGCCCCGACTCGCTGACTTCGACTGATTCAGAAGCTTTAATTGCCACATTCCCCCCTGCTCCTGCACCGTAACTCGGGTTGATGATTAACGCGCCTTCTCGGAGCATTAGTTGCTTAGTATCAACTGTAATATTCCCCGCCGCACCAGGGCCCACTGTCCCGACAGCTATGCCGCTTTGCCTGGTTGAAAAGCTAGCAGTTCCTGTTGTGCCGGCATCGAGAACATTGCGCCGAAAGTTATCAAATCCAATTCCTGTAATTTCTACAGCATCTGTCGCGCGGACGCTGACATTTCCTCCGGCTCCCGTCCCGGTAGTACCAGTTGAAATAAAGGCTTGGTCTAATATTCTTAACTGTGCTGCATCAACTGTAATATCGCGGCCGTTGATACTTCCCAATGTATCGGAAACTAGGGAAGCCCGATCGCGCAAAATCACATTTCCTCCCCGGAGTGCGATCGAGCCACCACCAGGCCCGCTCGCTGTCACCGCCGACAAACCTGATAATTCAATGTTGCCAAAATTGGTAACATTAGTATAGTCCAAACCTAATCCTATGGGCGTGATATTGAAGCTTACCAAACCCGGACTGGCGACGCTTCCTAATTGAATGTTACCGCTAAAAGCGCTGGCAAAACCATTGTTAAAAGTTAAATCTCCCCCTAGCAAGGCTAAGGTTTGACCGGGAGCAACTGCTAAACCGACAGGTATTTCTGTACCTTCAATTTGTTGAGTAACTCTCGAAGCATTGACAATTGCACCGGGATTGTCTCGAAAGCTTAAACCCACAGGAATATTAATCGCTAACAAAGGTACTGCGTTGGGATTAGCAGCGCTAAATTCAAAACCATTATTAAACACCACGCCCGCAGCAGAAGAAGCCAGAAACGAACCGCGCAAATCTAACCGCGCATTCGGGCCGAAGACAATGCCTTTGGGGTTAATTAAAAATAAATTAGCATTGCCTAAAACTCCCAGAGTTCCTAAAATATTTGAGGATTTGCCGCCCGTAATGCGGGTGAAAATGTTAGCAATTCCGCTGGGATTGGCAAAATAAGCTCCCCGCCCTTGATTGATGTTGAATTCGCCGAAACTGTGAAATAGGTTAACCCCGCGAGTTGCGCCGCCAGTGATTTTATCTGAGGGTAAATTGTTGATAATGTCGGGAACAATCCGCGAACTTTCCGCGCCCAAGCTGCCGTCGGGGACGATTTGGGCGAGGCTGGAAGTGGGAAACAGGCATAAGTAACAACTCACAAATAAAAGCTGAATCGCTGCTGAAATATAGTATTTATCTCGGTTTTTGAGTTCGTTAATTTTGGATAGTTGCCAGAAAAAGAGATATTGGGAAACCATAATTAACCTATTGTTAGCTGACATTCGGCGAGAAATTTTAAAGCATAAGCTATTTTGAGATCATCGGGGCGGACAACCCGACACTTGTTGCTTCGTGCGCTGTGGAAATTGACCCGCAACTTCCTCAGCCACCAGCGTAACTTCTCCTTGAGCATTCACCACCCAACCCCGCGCCGGAACAACTTCCCGATCTTTTTTCTTCATTTCTTCCCTCTTCGCTTGATCCGTTACATCCGTTACATCTCGTACAGTGCTCGCTGCCGAACCTTCCACCCACGGAAACGGTGTTTCTGCACTGCTGAGGGCATCGTTAGGACTCGGCGGCACTCCCCCTTTTCCAGTAACTGTAAACTCGTTCTCTTGCCCTTCGATGCAGGGATTTGCCGCAATTAACGCAGCCGGATTCACAACATTTTGCGGCAACTCTACTAAACCTTGAGCGGGATTCACCCCAGAAGAACTAAATGTTACCGCCCCTTGTAAAGCTGGGCCAGCACTTTGGGAAATGGCAGCGATGTCGCTGGTGGGAAGCAGAGATGTAGGACTTACTTGCAAAGCTGCAAATTGCGCGTCACTGAGATTCAACCTGGTTCTGACTTGTTCGCGGCTGGCTGCTGTGAAGCCGAAGACATTGGGGACATTGACATTCACGCGGCCGCCGGCTGCTGTGCGGGCGTTGGCTGTGATATCGCTGTTTTCTTGGGGAATAGCCAGCAAAGTATTGCTTTTGATGTTGATATTGCCACCTTCAGAAACACCGGCATCGGTGGTAATTCGACTCCCGCGCCGCAATTGGATGTTTTGTGCTTGCAGGTTAATATTTGCTCCAGTACCTGATACAGTCGTACCGTCTATTCTGGCTTTGTTGTCAAGGTCGATCGACTTTGCGACAATATTGATATTACCAGCGCGCCCGGTTCCGGTAGCTTGTACCGTTACTGTAGCTCCATTTGTGACGGTTAGTCGATCGCGCGCCGTCAGATTCAACGAGCCGGCATTTGCTGTAGCATCGGGATTAGTACCGAATGTCTTACCAACTGAAGCATCTATCGTACTGACAAACAGACCGTTATTACTGGTGCCGCTGACCAAAATGCGATCGGCATTCACAGTAATATTCCCCACATCTCCGCTACCCAAAGAACTCGTAGAAACTATTCCCCCATCCCGCACAGTGAGGCTGGGCGTATCAATGCGAATATCCCCGCCCCGACTAGAACTCAAAGTTCCAGAAGTCAGCGCGCTAGCATTCTGAATTCCGCTGGTTAAGAGTGGAGAAATACCGGAGATTTCCACTGATTCACTCGCCCTAACTGTTAAATTTCCCGCAGCCCCGCCATCCTGAGAAAACAAAAGCCTGCCAACCAATACACCCGTTCCTAATGTAAACGCAGAACCCCCAGATAAAGTCAACCGCTTCGTATCAATGTTAATATTACCAGCACGTCCGCTAGAACCGATAGTTAGTGTGCTAATTCCGGTTGACACAACTGTTCGCGGGCCGCGGTTAGACAATTCGATTGATTCAGCAGCTTTAACATTAATACTCCCAGACGGGCCGCTGCTGTAACTCGTAGTACCCAGAAGAGAACCGTCGCGCATAATTAATCGACTGACATCAATAGTAATGCTGCCCGAGGCACCGGTACTTTCTTTCGCTGTCCCGTTGTTGATTCCAGAACTCACCATCTCAAAAGTATTGGCGCGAATGATTAAATTTCCCCCCCTTCCATCGCCAAAAGTTATCCCGCTACCCAGTACCCCATTATTGAGGAGCAGGCGGTTGGTGTCGATCGTAATATTCCCCCCCGAACCAGCACCAGCACTACCATTAAACAGCGTAAATAGCGGGTCAAACGGGTCTGTAGTTCCCGATACCAGATATTTAATTACCACCTGTTGAAAGCCATCAACTCCCACCCCGCTCATTTCTACTGAATCAGTAGCGCGGAAGTTAATATTGCCTCCGCCGCCGTCTCCTAGAGTCAAAGTAGAAAATTGCGTGCCGTTTTGCGATCGCAACTTTTGGGCATCGATATCGATACCTCTACCATCAATATTGCCCAGTGTAATCGCATAAAATCGCGCAGCGTCGAGGGTGATATTTCCACCTTTTAACTCTACTCGGCCGCCACCGGTGCCGCTGGTATTTATGAGTGTGCCATCGGATATTTGAATATTGCCGAAGTTCTGAATTTTGTCATAATTTAAACTTAAACTCCCTTGTTCCCGCGCTGTTAGTGCTAAATTCACTAAACCGGGACTAGCTACGCTACCGAGCAAAATTTGTCCGCCATTGGCGGTTAAATTGCCGCCTGGGATTTGGATGTCGCCGCCAATTAAGGCTAAAGTTTGACCTGGGTCTACGGCTAAACCAACTCGATTAGTAATCGGAATTGGCACGGGAGATGCTGGCAGGTTGCTCTTTCCCGTCGCCGTCGATTGATTGACAATTGTACCGGGATTGTCTCTAAATCTTAAACCAACGGGAATATTTACTGTTAATAGCGGTGATGTTTGCGGGTTGGTGCTGCTGAATTCAAAGCCGTTATTAAACACAATACTGTCAGCCGTTGAACCGATAAACGAACCGCGCAAATCTAACCGCGCATTCGGGCCGAATATAATTCCTTTCGGGTTAATTAAAAATAAATTGCCGTTGCCTAAAACTCCCAGATTTCCTAAAATATTTGAAGAGTTTGGACCCGTAACGCGGGTGAAAATGTTGGCGATTCCGCTGGGATTTTCAAAATAAGCTCCCCGCCCTTCACTGATGTTAAATTCGCGCAAGCTGTGAAATAGGTTAACGCCGCGAGTAGCGCCGCCGGTAATTCTATCTGAGGGTAAGTTGTTGATAGTATCGGGGACAAGGCGCGAACTTTCCGGCCCCAAAGTACCGTCTGGGACGATTTGGGCGATCGCACTTCCGGGAAATAGCAAAAATAAAGCACAGACTAGGGAGGAATGCAAGCGAGACATAAAAAACTCCTATCAACGATCAAATTTATCTGTGTAAGCTCATCTAATTTATCTAAAGTGTTTGAATTTGGCTGCTGAGTACAATTTGCTCGACAGTGATTTCCAATTCTGAAAAAGTGGGGGAAATAATCCGCTGATTATCTCTAAAACTTTGAACTACATAGCGGTCATTTTTCAAAGAGTAGACGAAAACGGTGGGAACTTTGGGATTGCCTAGATCAGCCCGAGAAGCGATCGCCAAATAGTCCACAATCCAATACTCACAAATGCCGAGCCGTTGATACTCATCTAGCTTATCAACATAGTCGTCTTCCCAGTTAGTTGAGGCAACTTCTACTGCTAATTGGATAGGTTCGGTAAGCGCTCCGTAACCACGTACATTGCTATTCCATACAGAGGCCTTAACCACGCCAACATCAGGATTTCTGCCTTGTTCTTGTCCAGAAGCTTTGACAGTTCTGATCACTATATCTTTGTCAACAATATAGTCAAGTTCTAAACGGCTGATTTCATCGTTAAAGCCACATATTAGAAATCTTGCCACATTTTTATCAGCTCTGGTTGATTCGACTTTGACAATCTCCCCATTTACAAGTTCGTAGATACCAGATCCATCTGTGTACTGTTGCAGGAAGTCTGCAAATGTTAGTTTAGTTTTTGTCTGAAGCATCTGAGAATCCCTCTTGTGTGAACTACTTTATATTTGAGAACATGGTTTGATCGTTCGGACTTTAGTCCTCAGATGCGGACTAAAGTCCGCACTACGAACCTGTGAACTACTTTATATTTGAGAACATGGTTTGATCGTTCGGACTTTAGTCCTCAGATGCGGACTAAAGTCCGCACT
>PVWI01000068.1 GCA_003003725.1 filamentous cyanobacterium Phorm 6
GTTACAAATATTGTCTAAATGTAAAGTAAAATAAACAATACTTATGAGGATTAAAAGAATATTAAAATTTGAGAGTGTCCGTTTATTGGTATATTTTTAGGAGCCGGCCATCGGGCCCAAAAAATTAAGCGAATACTAGGAAGCGAGATATGGCTTACGCGCAAACCCAAACTCAATCAAAGGCTGGGTATAAAGCCGGAGTTCAAGACTATAAACTAACGTATTACACACCGGACTACACCCCGAAAGATACAGATATTTTGGCGGCTTTCCGTGTAACTCCACAACCAGGAGTACCACCAGAAGAAGCAGGCGCTGCTGTAGCTGCTGAATCTTCCACCGGTACATGGACAACAGTGTGGACTGACCTCCTGACCGACCTCGATCGCTACAAAGGCCGTTGCTACGACATCGAGCCAGTCCCCGGCGAAGACAACCAATATATCTGCTTCATTGCTTATCCTTTGGATTTGTTTGAAGAAGGTTCTGTCACCAACTTGCTGACATCTTTGGTTGGTAACGTTTTCGGTTTCAAAGCTCTGCGTGCTCTGCGGTTGGAAGACTTGCGGGTTCCCATTGCTTACCTGAAAACCTTCCAAGGCCCTCCTCACGGTATTACCGTTGAGCGCGACAAATTGAACAAGTACGGCCGTCCTTTGCTCGGTTGTACAATTAAGCCCAAATTGGGTCTGTCTGCTAAGAACTACGGCCGTGCCGTTTACGAAGTTCTACGCGGCGGCTTGGACTTCACCAAAGACGACGAAAACATCAACTCGCAACCGTTCATGCGCTGGCGCGATCGTTTCTTGTTCGTTCAAGAAGCTATTGAAAAATCCCAAGCAGAAACCGGCGAAGTCAAGGGTCACTACCTCAACGTAACCGCCCCTACCTTTGAAGAAATGATGGAACGGGCTGAATTCGCCAAAGAAATCAAAACCCCGATCATCATGCACGACTACCTAACCGGTGGTTTCACTGCAAACACCAGCTTGGCCAAATGGTGCCGCAAAAACGGTATTTTGCTGCACATTCACCGCGCCATGCACGCCGTGATCGATCGTCAAAAAAACCACGGTATCCACTTCCGCGTACTTGCCAAGTGCTTGCGGATGTCCGGCGGCGACCACCTGCACTCCGGTACAGTTGTGGGCAAACTCGAAGGCGAAAAAGGCATCACGATGGGCTTCGTAGACTTGATGCGCGAAGACCACATCGAAGAAGACCGCAGCCGCGGTATTTACTTCACCCAAGATTGGGCCTCCATGCCTGGTGTTATGCCAGTAGCTTCCGGTGGTATCCACATCTGGCATATGCCAGCCTTGGTTGAAATCTTCGGCGACGACTCCTGCTTGCAGTTCGGCGGCGGCACCTTGGGCCACCCTTGGGGTAATGCACCTGGTGCAACAGCTAACCGCGTTGCTTTGGAAGCTTGCGTCCAAGCTCGTAACGAAGGCCGCAACTTGATGCGCGAAGGCGGAGACATCATTCGCGAAGCTTGCAAATGGAGCCCTGAATTGGCTGTTGCTTGCGAACTTTGGAAAGAAATCAAGTTTGAATTCGAGGCAATGGATACCGTTTGATGATTTTTGGTTGGAGATTTTAGGTTTTAGGTAGCAAACTTACTGTTATGTCTTTATCTTGGAAGAAGATTTACAAGTAAGTTTGCATCCAAAATCTAAAATTAACAATCCAAAACTCTTAAGGGCTGGGGTCAAAAATGGATCTCAAACAAGTTGCGAAAGACACCGCTAAGGTGCTGGCAAGTTACCTAACCTATCAATCCGTGCGGATTGTAGTCGCTCAGTTGAGCGAAACCAATCCGGCTCAGGCAATCTGGTTGAATGACTTTTCCACCAAGGGCAAAATCCAAGATGGAGAAGCTTACATTCAAGAGTTGCTGAGGGAAAATCAAGATTTAGGATTTCGGATCATGACGGTGCGAGAATATCTGGCGCACGATGTGACAGAGTTTTTGCCAGAAATGGTTTCTACTGGCATTCAACAGTCGAATATGGAACACAGACGCCAGCATTTGGAGCGAATTACGCAGCTTAATTGGTCTGTGGCTAGCAGCAATCCTGAAACATCCTCAATAGATTCTGAACCGAATCTGGATAATTTGTCGAGTTAATCGATCGACAAGTGCGATCGAACACATACCTTAGAGATACAAAAAATGAGAACTTTACCAAAAGAGCGTCGTTACGAAACTCTGTCCTATTTGCCCCCGCTGACAGACGCCCAAATCGCCAAGCAACTGCAATACATCTTGGATCAAGGCTACATTCCCGGCGTAGAATTCAACGAAACCTCTGCCCCTGAAATGCGCTACTGGACTCTTTGGAAGCTGCCTTTATTTGGTGCTCGCAGCGTCCAAGAAATCATGGCTGAAATTCAAGCTTGCCGCCAAGAAAATCCTCAGTGCTACATCCGCGTCATGGGTTTTGACAACGTGAAGCAGTGCCAAGTGCTCAGCTTTATCGTCCACAAGCCTAACACCAGAGGCTACTAGAAATAGTCATCCCTTTTGATGATTCGGCGATTGAAATCGCTGCTACACAAACGAAGTCCGCCTGCGCGGACTGAAGAAATAAAGGGAGATTTGGTATAAGATGTGAGGCTGGGAATATTCCCGGCCTCTTTTTTTAGGTTCGTAGTCAGGACTTTAGTCCTTCTTCTTCTTCCTTCTACTATAGCTTGCAAATGGCTTTCAAAACTTGCAGCAACAAAATAGAAGGTTCCGGTTCCATCAAAGTCAAAAACGGCATTAGTTGATAAGTTGGGGGATTTCCGCGACGGATATTAACGAACTGATAAAACTCTCCGCTAGTTACCAATCCCCAAACAGACTCTTGATATTCTAAACTTTTAGAGGCGTAAGTTAGGAGTTGGGACAAACCAGCGCGGGGAGCAATTAGACTATTTTTAGATTCTATTAATAAAATCCAAAATGGTATATCAGCGGCAATTTGTTTCTCTTTATTGATTGCTAAAACGTCAAATCTGCCTGTAATCGTTGTATCTTCATCTTCTATAGTTATGTTAGCAATGTCTTGTTCTAGACTCATCTTGATTGGGCGGCGGTAGAAGCCCGCCAATCGCATTAAGGGAAAGGTAGTTAAAGCTTGTATGAGTCCTTCAGAGACTCTTTCAACAGAGAGGTATTCGCGAAAATCATTGCGGATTTGCACGAGTTCTAACTGTTCTATCTCTGTCAAGGATTCTAAGGACAAAAAGGTTGTGTACGTGTCATTATTAAGCTGCTCTTGGAATTTCAAAAATTGACTGACTTCACCGAGCGTTATATTTTTGGCATTAATAGTTGTCGTCATAGTTAAATAGTTATTTAAGTTTTAATTATAATTCTAACATAGAGATTGTGGTAGTCAACTTGCACAAGATAAGGAGGACACGGCAGTGCCGTGTCCCTACACCATAATCATCAATCTTCCTTTTCTGATAACCATCGCGCGATTAATTGTAGGGAAACGGCACTGCCGTGTCCTGACTTTGGGTAATACCTAATCTATCCTTTCCATCACAATCCGATCAACTATTTCATAACCCCAATTAAAATGTCGATTTGCCAACTGCTTGGCCATGTCGTATTCACCCAAATTGCAGAGTTCAACTAACTTTTGATATCCTGCATCTCTTTCTCGCTGCAATCTTGACCGCCGCAGTTTTTCCCGAGTTTCCTCATCAGGATTTGGTCGCTCTTCCCCCAGCGGATTAATCTCGCTAATTCGTTTCATATTCGCCTCCTAAAAAGGGATTGATTCGACTATTTCACCGTCTACTATTTCGTAGCCCCAGTCTGGATTGGCAGCAATTTGTATTTCAATTATACTTCGACCCAGAGGGGTATTGTAAGCTTTTTGTAAAGCCGCAATACTGGGAGCGGGAGTTGGCGATGTTGTTTCTGCAAGTTTCGGTGGTTCGGGTGTCGGGTCAGATGTTGATTGATTGAGGGCAAATTGCGGCGCGATCGCCCCTAATTTCCGCATCACGCTATCCTTGGTGATTTGCGGTTTTTCGTTGAAGGAAGACGGCAGATATGGTGTGTCAACGCCCTGCTGTTTTGCTGTGAGTGCATCATCCGCGAGCCGATCGCACTTTCGCAAAAAACCCTCCCACAAATCTTTCCCCAAAACCGGATTTCTCAAGTCACTACGAGCCTTAGAAACTGCCGCTTCCAGCGGTTCGCCTTTGTGGACGTAATACTGAATTCGCTCCTCTTCAAAGGCAGGATAAGGCACTTCTGGCGCTATTTCCCAATCTCGCTTCACCTTCTGACTTTCTCCTAAAGGAATGCCGGCGATAAATTCATCCCAAAAAGTCGAAGCTAAGCCCTTGGTGATGCTATCAATAATTTTGAATGCCCATCCCGATGGATTACCAAAACCTAAGTTGCGTTCTTGAGCATAGGCTTCTAAGGCACGTTGAAAATTGTGCAGTTGTTCTTGGGAGTTCCAAGGGCCGCTGAATCGGTAATTTTGGGTAACAGCAACGGCTATTTGCTGGCGCGGTTGACCGAAGAATCTGTCTGTTTTAATGCTCGGATTCGATTGGGAATTATCAGCAACTATTTCTACAGGATAATTGAGGTTTTTGGGGAGAAATTGTGTTATGATGTCTTCAGGATTTGCAGTAAGATAATTATTTATTTTTGCCTCAAATGCGTCAATATCTGCCCAGAGTTCTAGGGTTTCGGTGTGGGAATTTAGTAGTCTTTCTTTCAATAAAAGTCGCGCTTTTAATTGCTCTCTCGCCAATTCCTGTTCTTCGCGATTTAAACCAGTAGCTTTTTCAATTTCAGCGGTATTAGTTTGCACCCAATTTTCGGAATTAGCAAGTTGAGATTGCCATTGAAATAATTGGCACAGAAAGATACTGGCTGTGACACCGCCGGTAATCTTCGCTAATTTGGGATAATAGATTACCGGATTTCCGAGACTTCCTAAAAATATGCCTATCTGCATTTTATTCTTCAGTCCGCGTAGGCGGACTTCGTTTGTGTAGACGCGATTTCAATCGCCGAGTCTTCATGTGTGTAGACGCGATTTCAATCGCCGAGTCTTCATGTGTGTAGACGCGATTTCAATCGCCGAGTATCTTTAAAGTTTATATTCAAGAGGCTCACAAAACTCATTCACCCCACTCTTAAACACATAAATAATCACCGCAGTTATCAAAATCTCCGGGCAAATACTTGCAGCAAGTAAATCCCCAAAAGCCGCATTCAATCGCCCACTTATCAACTCTTCTTTAACCTCTGACTTGCAGATAGCAACGCGGCATCTTTTGGCTAATCCATCCAACCAATTTTCCGAGATATTCGGTTCTTGTCCGGCTTGAATTGCCAGAGAAATCGCTGCATCCTCGATATTTCCCTCGCAATCTTCGATTTCATCGAGGGCTTTTAGGGCTTCGGGATAGGCGGCTAATTCGGAGCGAAATCTGGCAATTTCTTGGGAGGTAATAACGACCATATTATTTTAGTTGGTGCTTTGTTTGCTGGACAAGTTTAGGAGTTAAAGTTGATATTATAGCATTTTTTTGTTTTGGGTTGGGAGAATAACTAAAATATCTCCGATCTCTTAGTCCACGGAGGTGGACATTGTTTGTGTAGACGCGGTTTCAACCGCCGGATGTTCAAGGCGATAACAAATCCCCACAATTCCTGCTACAATAACAAAAACCAACCGCCTCACCATCTCACCAATGTTAGATAAAATCTGGCGATTCCTCAAACAATTAATTCAGCGGCTATTGGGTACGACTCCCCCGAAGATTCAACCGACACCTCCTCAACCGCGGCCAACTTTGACTGATGCGGAATACGAGGCGAAGTTGATGGAACTTCTCGAAGGGGTGAATGAGGGCTGGGGAAGAGGCGATGTTGTGGGATTCTTACTCGCAAAACGGATTAAAAATGGTGAATTGGCGGCTTGGTTGCGGAGGTTTGGGGCTCGACTGTTGGAGGGCGCGCAGGGGAGTACAGCGTCTACGGATGCGGTGATATCGCTTCAGAAATTGGCGCGCAGGTTGGAGTTGTTGAGTAGAGTTGCGATCGGGAAATTGGGAGAGGTGGCGGGGAATGTTGGTAGGGAGATTTTGGTTGTGTTTCCGCTATCTTCGGATGGGGAGGCTGAGGAATGGAAAAAGCGAGGTAATGAGCAATTTATGAAAGGTGATTTTGAAGAAGCGATCGCCTCCTTCGACAAAGCCTTAGAAATCAAACCAGATAAACACGAAGCCTGGTTCAATCGGGGCGTTGCACTGTATAATTTAGGCAGGATTGAAGGGGCGATCGCCTCCTACGACAAAGCCTTAAAATTCAAACCAGATTATCACGAAGCCTGGTTCAATCGGGGCATTGCACTGTATAATTTAGGCAGGCTAGAAGAAGCGATCGCCTCCTTCGACAAAGCCTTAGAATTCAAACCAGATTATCACGAAGCCTGGAACATTCGGGGCATTGCACTGGTTGATTTAGGCAGGCTAGAAGATGCGATCGCCTCCTGGGACAAAGCCTTAAAATTCAAACCAGATTATCACACAGCCTGGTGCATTCGGGGCGTTGCACTGCGTGATTTAGGCAGGATTGAAGAAGCGATCGCCTCCTACGACAAAGCCTTAAAATTCAAACCAGATTATCACGAAGCCTGGTACATTCGGGGCGTTGCACTGGTTGATTTAGGCAGGCTTGAAGAAGCGATCGCCTCCTACGACAAAGCCTTAAAATTCAAACCCGATTTACACGAAGCCTGGAACAATCGGGGCAATGCACTGCGTAAGTTAGGCAGGCTTGAAGAAGCGATCGCCTCCTTCGACAAAGCCTTAGAAATCAAACCAGATAAAGACGAAGCCTGGTTCAATCGGGGCAATGCACTGGGTAATTTAGGCAGGCTTGAAGATGAGATCGCCTCCTACGACAAAGCCTTAAAATTCAAACCAGATGATCACGAAGCCTGGTTCAATCGGGGCGTTGCACTGGGTGATTTAGGCAGGATTGAAGAAGCGATCGCCTCCTACGACAAAGCCTTAAAATTCAAACCTGATTATCACTTGGCATCGAAAAACCGG
The DNA here is from genome assembly GCA_003003725.1 of filamentous cyanobacterium Phorm 6. Lineage (GTDB taxonomy): Bacteria > Cyanobacteriota > Cyanobacteriia > Cyanobacteriales > Microcoleaceae > Microcoleus. Next base: position 7,090 of record PVWI01000068.1, read on the forward strand.
ACAATAGCACTTAAAAAATTAGGAATTGTATAAGGATTAATTTTTCATTAAAACAAAGATTCTCAATAAAATGGCGCTAAAATAGTGTTAGGTAGTAGTAGTAGGGTGCGTCGCTCAATAATAATTGGAAGCAGCAAAAGTTACTCGTGGCGACGCACCCTACGCATCTACATGGTGTTAGGTAGTAGTAGTAGGGTGCGTCGCTCAATAATAATTGGAAGCAGCAAAAGTTACTCGTGGCGACACACCCTACGCATCTACATGGTGTTAGAAATTAAGGTTTTTTGTATGGTTTTCGGACAAATATCATCATCATACCAACCAGTCAATGCCACGGCCAAAGCATCCGCCGCATCATCCGGTTTCGGAATATAACCCAACTCCAACTCCCGCGCTACGGCTTCTTGCACTTCCGATTTGTCAGCATTCCCGCGCCCAGTTAAGGCTTTTTTAATTTGCGCTGGGGTAAACTCGAACAGCGGCACTTCACATTGCGCTAATACTAATGTCAAAACTCCCCGCGCTTGGGCTACAAGTATCGTATTTCCCATTTTGTAAAAGAAGAGTTTTTCGGCGATCGCCAAATCTGGTTTTATCTGTTCAATTACGGCGTGCAAATCTTCGTAGATTGTTTTGAGGCGCTGTCCCATTTCCTGTTTTGGGGTTGTTTTGATCACGCCGCAATCAATCATGGAAACAGAGTTTTGATCTAGTTTTCCGACAATATGACAGGAAATTGCGCCGTATCCGAGGCTTGCTAAGCCCGGATCTAATCCGAGAATTATCTTTTTCATTTATTATTAATTTTAACCGAATTAAATCCGCCGACTGGAATTCGGGGCTACACGAACAAAACTAAACCCGCCGAATAGAATTCGGGGCTACACAAACAAAGTCCGCCTGCGCGGACTAAGAGTGAATTCAAGTATCAGTTTTGAGGACTAAATTCCTGATTATCAACTGGTTTCTAGGCCGAATACCCGATCGAACACTTTGGTCACTTTAGAACCCGAATCTATTGATTCTAGCGGATCTTTCCGCAATCGGTGGCGCAAACACAAGGTCATCACCCGGCGAATATCGTCCACTGTGACCTCTGTGCGGCATTCTAAGGCGGTCAAAGCTTTGGCGGCGCGGTTTGTGACCAAATCCCCCCGCAGTCCGTCTACGTCCAATTCCGCGCAGACTTGGGAGATTTTGACTCGCAAATCCCGATCGAGCTTTACCGATTTTAACCTTTCCTGGGCTTCTACCAACTTCTCCTGCATATCATCTTGTTCGTGCTGATATTTCGACAGAAACTCCGGCGGATTTTGATCAAAGCTCGATCGCTGTTCGACAATTTCTACTCTTAAATTCGGGTCTTTGACAGTCCGAATTTCGGCGTGCATCCCGAATCTATCGAGCAATTGCGGCCGCAATTCTCCTTCTTCTGGGTTGCCAGAACCAATTAGAATAAACTTAGCTGGGTGGCGGATCGAAATGCCTTCTCGTTCTACAGTATTCCAACCGCTGGCGGCGGAGTCAAGCAAAACATCGACTAAATGATCGTCGAGCAAATTGACTTCATCGACGTAAAGAATGCCACGGTTGGCTTTAGCTAAAAGGCCTGGTTCAAAAGCTTTCACACCTTCGGAGAGAGCTTTCTCAATGTCGATCGTACCGCAAACTCGGTCTTCGGTCGCGCCCAAGGGTAAATCTACCATTTGGACTTTTTTGCGGGCGATTTTAATTTCTGTTTGAGCTAAAGTGCGATCGCGCACCTCATCACTCATCAAATCTGGATCGCTGGGATGGCTGTTAAAAGGATCGTCTGCTACCACCTCAATTTCCGGCAACAAGTCGGCGAGGGCGCGGATTGTGGTAGATTTACCAGTACCGCGATCGCCCATAATCATCACGCCACCAATTTTCGGATCGATGACATTCAATAGTAGCGCCAGTTTCATCTCCTCCTGGCCGACAATCGCAGTGAAGGGGAAAACAGCGCGGCGGGCTGCGGTAGCGGTAACGGTTGGCAGAACACCCGCATTCAGGTTATTGCTGACTTCGGCAGTAGGACTCACAGGATAACTCAAAATATAATAATTGCTTGTCTATTGTAAGTGATCAGGGATTGTCTGGGGCGATCGATAGCGGGCGATCGCAGTTGCAGCCCCTTCAATACCCAAGCGCAACTAAGATTTTCTGTATTTACATAGCATCTTTGGGCGGGCTAGAAGTCCACCCCACAAGAGTTTGAAGCAAAATCACTACCTATGTTAACTAGGCGATCGGGCAACCCAAATATAAACTTATGTAACAATACCCCGGAATCTGCATAAAAGCCTCAAGTAGCTGTAGGGTGCGTCACCCTCTACAATCCTCAATTCCTAGCGATCGTGTCGCAGCGACGCACCTTACTCTTATACATATGTTAGAAATTACGAAACTGGTACACTAAACTCAATTTGTATGGTGCGTCCTAGGATTTTATCAAACGATTATTAACAATTTAGATCTGTGACGCACCTTACCAATTGTGACCTTAGCAATTGTGACAATCGCCTCCAAGACTTTATGTTTTGCCTTAAAAACAAGTATACCAGATATATGATATTAGACCTTTTTTGAAGCCCTTCTCTTCCACCACAAACCCATTCCAGCAGCCACAAACGTACCAACAGCCGTCATCGGTTCCGGTACAGAAGCATCAGCATTAGGTTCATACTCATAAATTGCACTGACTGTAGTATTCGCCGACACCAGACCTCCAAAATTACCTCTAACAGGATTTCCCTGAATTTGAGTCAAACCCGTAGTCATCAAACCTGCGATAAAAGTATCACCATCGCATCCACTTAAAGCACTCAGAGACTGCTGGGAATCATAACTTTTTGACACAGTACCCGAAGCCGAACCGCTAACACGAACCGTACCGCCGCTAGCAATCCTCGTTTCCGGAGGACTTGCTAATACACTCAAAGTCAAATTAGGGTCAACTTTTAGCAGCGGAATATTCACAGAAATACTGGCATTCGTCGTCGCCGTTCCCATAAAATCTCCTGTCAAAGGAGTAATACTCACACTATTATTAACAGTAGACTTAACCGTAACATAAGCCCTTAATAGCGTTCCCAACAGCGAATCAAACTTGGGCAAAACCACATTCGTGCTGCTATTTAACGGCTGCGAACCCAGATCCACAGTATAAGTTTGAGTAAGCGTAGCAGCTTGTACAGAGAAACATTGACTAACAAGTGCAACACTCAAACTTCCACCAACAATTCCCAATTTTTGACAAACATTCATTTCAGTAAACTCCTAAAATAATCAGATTGCTTTTTTGTGGCACGGGCATCTCGCCTGTGATTTATCTGCGGTTAAAAACTCGGAACATTTAACAAAGCCCAATTTCCAATCAAAGACATTAAGTAACTAAAAGCCCAAACAGTATAAACTATACTCAAAGGCGCATAAGCCGCCAAAACCCATCGCGTTTCTGCTGCTTCTTCAATCTCCTGCCTCCGCAACAAATCTACATAAAAATCAAACGACCTTTTTCGCAGATTGTTAATGCCAGTTCCAGCAACCAACAAATAATAACCATCAAATCTATTCAATGGATTCAAATTAATTGCCACTGTTAGCAATGCCGCCACCATCAACAAATAACTAATTTGATGCCAAACTGGATTGGACTGAGAAAATAGCCAGATCCAAACAGCCAATGCCCAAATTGTTACTTGAATCAATACTCCCGCCGCTACTACTAAAACTCGCTGTTTCCGCCTGACTAAACTGTATTGGTCAGTTGTATCTGTATAGCATCCGGGGATGAGACACATAAACAACAATCCAATTTCTTTAACTATGCCCCCGTAGTGTTTGAGTGTGAAAGCATGACCGAGTTCGTGCAAAGCTATTACTAGCATTGTCAGCAAGACAACTTGGATTATATTTTCAATTTTTCCGGCTGCCAATAACTGCTGGTGCGAAGCGGCGACTTCGGTAGAGGAAGCCAACCACACTGCTACAGAGGAAGAGATGAAAGCGCACAGAAAAAAGCCAAATTCCCACGTCCAAATCCAGCGGATTTTGTCGATGTGCCGCGACAGCCAAACATCGGGATTGAATAGGGGAATTGTGAAAGATAGCAGGTTGAATTTGGGTTTTGGCGGCTTGGTTCCTTCTAGCATTCCTGCTTGTGCTAAGTCTTTTAAGAGATTTTGCACATCTTCTAAATCTAGGTCGTATTCGGCGAGAATATTAGTTAGTGGTTGTTGATTTAGTAGCAAAATTACCTGTTTATCAAAGTTGTCAATTTGCAGACAGGTAATGTCTTCGGGATTGCGAAGTATCCAATGACCGTCGGGATGAGATATCCACTGCACCGCTGATTTGAGTTGCATTGTAAATTGTAACTTTGGATGGCAAAGTTTCGATTTAATTGAATAGGAATTAGGCGTTTTTAGGCGGAGATTTCGATCCCCCCTAGCCCCCCTTAAGAAGGGGGGGACAAGAGCGTTCAAAGTCCCCCTTCTTAAGGGGGATTTAGGGGGATCTAGACTTTCGGAGCGAGCCGAGAAACACTGGGTTTTAGGCCGAAACTCGATCCCCCCTAGCCCCCCTTAAGAAGGGGGGGACAAGAATTTTCACTCAAAGTGGGTGTTTTTATTGAGTTGTCTTGAATCGATCGCAAATTTATATTTTTCAGTTTTCTCCGCTAGGTTTTTGAGTATTTCGATTAACCCTAAATTTCCCTGAAAACGGTATTTCTCAATGAGAATTTCACCCCGTTTCAATGAAGCAGGGAAGTATTAAAGCATTTTGTGAAGAAGCTTGAGTGATATTTGTTTGAGTTTTAGAGTTCAATCTAAATTTCACCTTGGTGTTCATGTTATCAGAAATCAGAAAAAAAGCAAGTGTCAATTCTCAAATAGTTAAATTTTACGCATTTTTCACCTGTGATTGCGTGGGAAACCTTGTGTAGCGGATACTTCTGGTTGATGAGGGGATTCCTCTCCCAAAAACTTTACAGAAACTTTACGATCGCACAAATACTTTTGGTATACAATAACCGTGTGAAGAAGCGAAAAACCATATAAATTAAGCATTAACAAAGTGTTGGCGCGATCGCCAATGCAGGAAAATTGTTGATTTTGCGTAATTTCTCAAATAAACAGAAATTTTTGACGATTACTGAAATCTCCTTGTCAAAAAAGGACTTTGGTTGAGTGTCTGAAGGCATTTAATTAAGTTCGTGCGATCGAATTCATATTAATCAGGGTAGAAAAGTTATGGGTTGGCTAAATTTTGGTGGCAAAAAACGCGATCGGGCTCAAGGTTTTGGGGATTCAAGTAAAACAAAGAGTCGGAAACGACCGAAAAGTTTTATCTTAGAAAAAATTGTGACTCCGAGTGCGGGTATTGGGGATTGGGAGCACGAATTCGACCAGCTACATCAGTTATTGGGTGCTTTTTCTCTACCAGATTTACATTTACCGAATTTCTTGGCTGATAGCGGTGTTTGCCCGATCGACCCTTCTGGGCCAACTAATAATTTACCACCGCTGATTGATTTTGACCCGCTGGGTTTGTACCATGATGGGATTGCCACTCAAACTCCTTATACTCCGGGCGGTGCGTTTGAGACTTTACCGATTGCTTTGATTCCCGTCGATCCCCATTCGCCGAATCCTAACAATCCGAATGCAATCCGTCAATTGCTCAATTTTCCCTTGGCCTCTCAGCCGTTGTTGGGAAGTATTGATACGGGTGTGAGTGCGGATAGTCCTTATTTGAATTACGCGAATATTAAGAAGGGCCGCGATTATGTGGGCGGGGATGATAATCCGTTGCTGAAAGCTGGGGAAGGTAGCGAGCACGGTACTTTTATGTTGGGGATTGTTGATGCGATTAATAAGACTGCGCCGAAGTGGGTGGGAAGGGCGATCGATTCTGGGAGATGGGCGGATTCTTTGGTAGAGTTTGTGGATGCTGCGAAGGCTTCTGGACAGAAAAATGCGATCGCGAATCTCAGTTTGGATTTGACTCAGAAGAATGCTGACGGGAGTGTGACGACGCGCTATGAGTTGACTCCAGCAGAAAGAAGTGCGATCGAATATGCGCGGCAAAATGGGGTAATGCTGGTAGTGGCGGCGGGTAATGACGGCGGTGTGATGTCCGTTTTGGGTCAAGCTTCTCAGGAATTTGACAATATTTTTACTGTTGGGGCTGGGGATATTAACGGGCGATCGATCTATTCTAGTTATGGCCGCGGTTTGGATATTTTGGCGGATGGCGGCACAACTGAACACCCCGGTTTATCGACTGTGGGAAATGATTTGGGCACGATGGCGGGGACTTCGGTAGCGACTGCTAAAGTTGCGGGTGCGGCTTCTTTGGTTTGGGCGGCAAATTCTGCTTTGTTGAATACGTTGGCGGCGGTGGATTTGGCGAAGAAGACTAAGGCGGAAGTTTATAATCCTACAGCTTTCTTCCAACCGACAACTTGGGGCGGTGATGGGCTTGTCACGCCGACGGAACGGGCTGTCAATATTATCAATGAAAACTTTACTGCTTGGGTGGTTTCATCGAATGGAATTACTCTTCGCAATAGTCCGAATACGAGCGATCGAAGTAATTTTGTTGTCAAGACTGGTGATACGCTAACTTTTGACGGCTGGACTTACGGCGAACAGCTTAGCGATTTAACCACAGGAAAACCGGATGCTTTGTGGTATCGCTTCCGATATAACGGTGGAACTTATTGGGTACCGAGTGCTTGGACAGGTGGCTATCCTGGAAGTAAGCCGTCTTTACTTCCGCCGACACAGCAACCCCCACAACAACCTCCACAGCAACCAACTGCTAATACGGTTTACCTGTCTACCAGTAGCGGACAGATATTGCAGGTTAATACGGCGACGGGTGCACAAAATTCAATCTATCAAGGCCGCGCTTTTACTGATTTGGCGGTTGCTCCGAATGGTAAGCTTTACGGCTGTACTTTCTATGACGGTTTGTATGAGATAAATCCCTCTACGGGTGCGGAACGGTATGTCGGGCCGTTGGCGGGGGGGACTCTCAATTCTCTGACTTTCTCGACCGATGGCCGACTCTACGGGGCCGATCAGGGAAATGGCAATTTGTTTCAGATTTCGCCTGATAATGGTCAGATGAATTTGATTGGAAATTTGGGCGGGCCTAGCAGTGGAGATTTGGTCTTTAACGGGGCTAATGAGATTTTTGCAACGGTTAGTAGTCCTAATACTTCGTTAAACGATCGCCTGGTTGCTTTCAATTTGGCGACGGGTAATTCGCGCTATATAGGCGATTTGGGTTTGCTGGAAGTGTATGGTCTGAGCTGGGAGAATGGGCAACTGACAGCTTATACTTCCGATCGCCGGAAACTGGCAATTGACCCGAACACGGCTAGAGCAACTGTTGTCGGTACAGTCTCTACCAACGGTCTGATCTGGGGAGCGGCAACAAAGCCTGCAACTGCATCGAGTCCTACAGATGATGTGCGTCAGAAGTTCTTGTATGCTGCTAGTTTGTATCCGCAAGTGGGGGCTGCTATTACTGGTATGCAGGATCAGGGTGGTGGTGTTTTCCGTCAGGAGTTTGAACGGGCGATTATGATCTGGAATGGTCAGCAAGTGACTGTTTATGAGACAAAAGGGCGATCGGTTTCGCCAACTTCCCCGTCTTCTACGCCTACACCTGTTAATAATATTAATTCGCAGAACTTTAGTCTTCAGGTTGGGGCAACAAAAGGGGTCAATCTTCGCAATAGTCCTCAATTTGGCGATCGGAGTTCGACAAGTATTCCCTATCAGGCATGGATGGAGTTTGATGGTTGGACTTACGGTGAACCTGTCAATGATTTGTGGAATGGTCAGCCTGATTCTTTGTGGCTGAAAGTTAAAGGTCAAAATCTCTGGGTTCCTAGTGCTTATATGATTGGCTATCCGCCTGGTTATAAGCAGCCTGGTTCATCGGCTGGTAATACTGGTAATACTGGAAATAATGGTAATACTGGAGGTAATCAGTCGCTTATTGCTGCTTTAAGGACAGCTATTTTTGGACAAGAGAGTGGCTACAACTACAAAGCCGTCAACCCTAATTCAGGGGCTTTGGGAATTGCTCAAGTGATGCCCGCAAATATTCCTTCTTGGAGTCGTGAAGCACTAGGGTATGAGATTACTGATAATCAATTCTTGAATAGTCCAGACCTTCAGCTAAAGATTATTGATTACAAGCTGAACCAATATTATCAGCAAGCTATAGCTGCTAGTGGTGGTAATGTTGATATTGCAGTGCGTCGTGTGGCATCAGCTTGGTATTCAGGTAATCCCAATAAATACAATAGTACAACGCCAGAATATACCAATGGTGTTCAATATCCCAGTATTGCTAATTACACGCTTTCCGTTCTTGCGAAATTCCAGCAGGCTTATCGTGGGGGGAGTGCCGGGCCGATTAGTGTTCTCGAAAGTGGAGTAACACCTATTAAGGAAGAACCGATTGGTGTTGTCGAAAGTGGAGTCAAACCCATTTTTCAATTTCCTTTGGCATTGGAAATTCCAGTTGATATTCGCTCTTCTAGCATTTGGAAAACCTATTGGACTTCAGTTATTCCAGGAGGTACGGCTTGGATTCAACTTACGAGTTTAAAGGAAAAAATTCAACCCACTGTTGAAACCAAAAAAGAACCAGACGATCCTCAGATCAAGCTTGCACTTGATAATCTACGAAAAGCTTATAGAGATAAGTTATTAAGTCAGGTAGACCGGGCTTTTTCTGCGGAGGAAACAGGGAAAAAGATTGAAATAGCAAATGGTGTTGCTACCCTTGGGTTTACACTATTCGATGATGGAAACAACAACAAAATTGATATAAAGCTAGAGCCAGGAAATGAATTCACACTAGAAATTGAACAGTCTCTAGTGAAGAGTGATGATAATAATGATATTCAAGTGAAAGGCTCGTTCAAGTTGGAATTGAAAGGTATTTATGGATTTCAGCCAAATCCAAAAGCTGAACAACCTCAAACAGTTCCTCAAACAACTGAAGATTTACCATACTGGATGATTGTTGCTGGTGTGACTATGGTGGGTGGAGTAATAGTTGTTGGAAAAGTTTTAGAGAAGGTAGCTCTTGCACCAATCCAAGCGTATGCAACGATAATGGGGATAGCAATAAGTATTGTCGATCCACTACCAAAAGATGACCCGGATCACTGGACGTAATTTCACAAATGCAGAACGCAATCGTTACAGATAAAATGTCACGCGCTTAACCTTTTGGAATAAATCAAAAGAGCCGATCGCCCTTTCCTCCTCTTTCTCAAAAAAGGGCGATCTATCTCCTCAACTCAACGTCGGCGCGATCGCCCTTTTGGTTACGAGTGTTTTTGCAGGGAAGCGCGATCGCCCGACCGATGTACCAGATGCCAAACGTGCGATAATTTAAGAGACAGAGAAGGAGGAGGCTCGATCGCAATGTACACAACTTCCGACAAATCAATGGGTAAAGTTTTAACAACGCTGACCGTTACCAATCGTGCCGACCAGTCTGCTGCTGCACGAGGATTCATTCCAACCGAGCAAATACGTTCCATCACGTTAGATAACGTTTTGGTAGACACTGGTGCAACTACATTATGCTTGCCAGCTTTTGCGATCGCACAACTGGGTCTTGAACTGCTTAAAGAAGTCGATGTCGCCACCGCCACAGGAATCAGCAAAGCACGAATATTTCAAGATGCCAAGATATCTTTATGTGGTCGAGAAGGCACTTTTGAATGTTTGGAATTACCGGGCGGTCGAGATGCTTTAATCGGAGTAATTCCCCTAGAAGCTCTGGGATTAGAACCCGACCTACGCAACCAAACTTTAAAGGTTTTACCATCAGAATCAGTAGATACTTACTTGACAATTCTGTAGCTGTTATTCTCTTGTGGAGCGATCGCTTTTTTGGGGATGGGGAGCGCGATCGCAATTAGGAGTAATTATTAGGATTTTCAACTATCAAACCTTCGCTAGCTGCTGCTGCATTCAACTCGTTATCAGCAGATACGAATATGACAGAAGAAAAACTATTAGCTGTGCACAGGGCATTAATGGCGCAGCCTGTTGCTAACTGAACTGCATCATAACCTCGTAATGCGTAGGTTTCAGCTAATACCATTGCAGAGTTAATAATGCTTTCAGTGAGTTCGACAACTTGGTAATCAGATTGTAAGTCACTTCTGAACTGAACACACGCTAATGTCGAGTCTGTAGTGCTGATGCTTCTTCCCCGCGCTCTTCGGATAATCGCAGCAATGATTTCAACACCTGTAATTGCAGCAATTAACACATCATTATTGAGTGAAGGGTCGAACAAACTCAAAACCCATGCCGAGCCTGTCTCACGGATGTAGCGCTTAACCAGGGCACTGCTATCTACATAATAAAATGCCATCTAGCGACGTTCCTCAATAATTGTCTCAGAAACAGGCTTACCCTGTACCTGAATCAGTTGCCGTTCGGTTAGCTGATTGTAAGATCGATGGTTAATTTGTTTGACTAACCCAGAGGTCAAAAGTGCTTGATGAAATTTGGCTTGTTGAGTAGTTGCCTGTTTTTGGGCCAAATATTTCTGGATAGCGCTATCTAGCTGATGTAGCTCGAAAATTTCCAGCACTTCAAGCTGATTAAAGATTTGTTTGAGAATTACCTCTGACATAGTTATTTTACTTTCTGCTAAGGCTTCTCTATCTATTATATCACCATTTGCGTGCCATAGCTCAGCAGCGTCGGGCGATCGCTTTTTTGGGATGAAAGGCGCGATCGCTCTTTTGGGATGGAAAGGTCGATCGCTTGTTGGGGATGCCGGGGCGATCGATGGCAATCTCTACCAATTAATTACCGTTAAACTTGTTACCTTTGCAAACTCTCGATCGGCTGTCACCAAAGTTGCTGAATTTTGGATGGCCATTGCTGCAATAACCGCATCCGGCAGTTTCAAGCGATGTTGCTGGCGAATTTCAATGATTTTGTCAATCAAAACAGCATCCATCGCCCCTAAACCAAGAACCTCCACTCGTTGTAGAAACTGCTCAAAAATCTGACGATCGTCTTGAGTCAGCCCAGGAAACACCAGAAACTCAATTTGGCTAATTATTGAAACTCCCAGCCAATCGGCATCTTTAAGTAATTCAACGAGTTGAAGATTCCCTTGAAGCAAAGCTACGATCGCATTCGTATCCAACACATAGCGATTACCACTCATCGCGTAGATTCCTCTGCATTGTTACTGCATCTCCCCGCCAAGTTAATCGCCCCACCAAATCAGAGAAATCATAGCTGGGTTTCTGGTTCCCGTCAGACGAAACCGGATTCAAAACAACTAAAATTTCCCGTTCTTTTAGCAATCGTAATGCCGCCCATACCACTTCAGAAGCTGATGAGTACCTACCGTTTTTGACTGTTGACCGAACAAACTGCTCTAGTTCAGGAGTTAAGGATATATTCATGATGTTGAGTCACCTATTTGAGTCAACTACTACCCTCCATAATAACAAAAGTTATCAAATTTTGTTATTTAACATTTTTGGCTGCGGGAAGATGGCGCGATTACCCCGATCTTTTTGCTAAAATATAAGTAAGCACAACGACTGAATTATGCAGCCTAATATTTTATCCGATCGCCCCGATCGCACCCAGCCACCCATTCAACTCCCCTCCCTTCATGTCCCCCCCTTCTTAAGGGGGGCTAGGGGGGATCTGGCCTCAAAAATCACCCTCAATCCAACCCAACAACTCCCCACAAACCCCCTCAAAACTCTGCAACACCTCAACATTCGTAAACCTGACAACCTTCAATCCATACCCCTGTAAAATCCCGGTTCTTTCTGCATCATATAGTTTCCCTTGTTCCGTAAAATGACTCTCCCCATCAATCTCAATTACTAACAGTAAAGCCGCACAATAAAAATCTACAATAAAATTGTCGATCGGTCGCTGTCTCAAAACTCGCAAAGGGAAATTTCTCAGAAAATCTTGCCACAGTTTTTTTTCGGATGGAGTTGGATTTTTTCGCAGTTTTTTGGCGATGGGGATGAGTTTTGGGTTGTATGGTAGGTGGAAGTTTGAGTCGTTTAATAAAGGCATGATCTCCCTGACGCTCGTTATTAAGGGGGGGACTGGATGTTGGTTGAAATTTTAGGTTGAGTTGTTTAGTCTTGGGTTGATCCCCCCTAGCCCCCCTTAAGAAGGGGGGGACTGGATGTTGGTTGAAATTGTTGGTTGGGTTGTTTAGTCTCGGATTGATCCCCCCTAGCCCCCCTTAAGAAGGGGGGGACTGGATGTTAGTTGAAATTTTGGGTTGGGTTGTTTAGTCTCGGATTGATCCCCCCTAGCCCCCCTTAAGAAGGGGGGGACTGGATGTTTATTGAAATTGTGGGGGAAGGGGCGATATTTAGGGAATAGTTTCAGAATTAGTTTATCTCAAATCATGTCTACTTGGCAATTAGGGCGATCGCCCTTTTGGAATAAGTCAAAAAGTGCGATCGCCCTTTCTGTTCTCATCAATCATCAAATGCCATTAGGCCGATCGCTTTGCTAAAATGTAACTACAAATATCAGTACCAAAATAAATCCATTGCACAGGTAAGAAGCCCATGCGTAAACAGACCATTCAATATACATCACCCTTAGATGCCTTAGTTGCCGTTGCCAAGCGACTTAGCTTATATGAAAACCAGCAAAAAATTGACTCAGAAGAATTCTTTTACCAATACAATCAGGGATTATTATCGGATGATGCCCTATTTATAGAATGGGCAAATGACTATCGACATTACCTGGTTTTGCATCAGGAACTAGCGCAACGACTGAATTATGCTGCCTAATATTTTATCTGATTACCTCGATCGAGTCGAGCAAGCCATTCAACAATGCAGCAATGTTTATGTCGAACGCTATGAGGAAGAAATTTTAACCCCAAAACGGGCTAATCTACGAATTCGATTACGGTTTAATCAAATATACCTGCTAGAAATCAATGAAGCGATCGTAGTTGGAGACAATCAATTAGAATTTCTTGATTACCGCTACCACTTTCAGGATGAACAAAATCAACTTATTTTTCGCTATGACAGCACACCTCATTTTCCGAATCTACCTAACTTTCCCTATCACAAACACTTACCAGATGACGTAATTGCTTCTGATAAACCTGAAATAACTCAAGTTCTGAGAGAAGCAATTGAGGTGGTGGGGTAAGAGCAACGATCGCCCTTAATCCCTCTTTCTCAACCAAGGTCGATCGCTCTTTTGTTCTGAGTCAAAAAGGGCGATCGACTTTTATTTAAGCTGCCACGATTGCCGGACTCGGAGGCACTAAATCTTCTTCTTGGCAATACTCAAGGTAGCTGGAGATCGCTTCTTTAGCATTGGCGATCGCTTCTTCATAAGTTTTCCCATAAGTACAGGGCTGCATTGCAATTGTTGCAAACTCTGGCAGTGTTACCAAATACAGTCCATCCTCTTGTGACCATTGAATTAATAAACTATAGCGGTAATTCATTCCTCTGATTCCTCTGCTGCTATTGTTTCTAACTCTTGAATTGCTTGTTTTAACAATTTCTCCAAATACAATGGTGTATCCTCACCATTTGTGAAAGCAATGGTAATCAATAGTTGTAGTTGTGGATGCTTCCAGTTTTGATGGCTCCCTTTTCCCCTTCGCTGCACAAACCCCAACGCAATCAATTCTGCTTTATAGTTCCGAATTTTCCGTGGCATATATGCTTTTACTTCATTTGCCTAAATCTTAACTGAATTTCTCCAACTCCTAATTTAGCATTGATACCGCATAAATGGGAATGGATAAATGCGAGATCCATGCTTGGCAATGTAAAGGTCGATCGCTCTTTTTGGTATGAAAAGGGCGATCGCCCTTTACTCATTTTTCTCAACCAAGGTCGATCGCTCTTTTGTTCTGAGTCAAAAAGGGCGATCGCTTTTTGGCTATTTTTGGCTATGTGGAAAGGGCGATCGGTCTTGTGGATGGACAGGGGCGATCGCACTTCAACTCATTCTATTCTTCTACATTCTCAGATTCATCCATTTGCAACGTATACTGCAATGCCACCTGTAATCTTGATACATAATTTGCTGAAAGAGTGCCCAATTTTTTGATTAATCGCTCTCTATCTACCGCTACTATTTGATAGCAAAGCACGACAGAATCTTGTGTTAAACCACCTTCACCAGTCGGTAAAATAACTGTCCCTGGTATTTGAGCATCGTCGCAGATTACTTGTTACGGGAATTACTACTACTGTTGTAGTAAAGCGGTCTAATGTATCTCGCTGTACAACAATGACTGGTCTAATTCCTGCTTGTTCTGACCCTCTAGAAGGATTCAAATCTGCCAAATAAATATCTCCTAGCATCAGATTTTATCCTGTTGCTGAAGTCGAGGCAGATAATCACTTAAGGCGACTTGTGCAAAAGCTAAATCCTCGGTGGCAAACTCAGCTTTTAGTACCGCAGCTTCTTCATCAGAAATGTCATCCCATTCTCTAAATAATTGTTTTTTATTAGCTGATTTTTGAACCAGATATTGTTGAGTAGCTTGCTGTTTGTCAGCCAGATATTTCCAGATTGCGCGCTCTAGTTCCTGTAACTCTAAAAATTCCAGCATTTCAAGCTGATTAACAATTTGTTTGAGGATTGCCTGTGACATAGGTTTTCACTTTTTGCGCTTGCCTAGCTTGTCTATTATACAACTATTAGCGTCCAGTTGAGTGCGATCGGCGATCGCCCTTTTGGAATAACTCAAATAGTGCGACGCTTGGGATTGCAGATGGGCGATCGCTATTCCTCAAAGAACGATCGCTTGCCGATTTGCTACGATACAGTAGAACTATCCTGCAACAAAAGGTCGAATACGATGATGCAAATCACCCTCAGCCAAGCCCAAAGCGAAGTTCTCGAAACCCTCGTCAAACAAGGGCAATACCCCTCTTTAGAAGAAGCGATAAACACCGCCTTACTGTTACTGATTGATGATATTGCTCTACCCGATGCCGATCGTAGCCCAGAATACTTAGTCTGGGCCCAAGCAACGCGCAAAAAAATTGACATCGCACGAGAACAAGCACAAAATGGCGAAGTGTTAGAAGCAGACGTGGTACTAGCTCAACTGCACCGCTACCTAATTGATGCTGAAAGAACGCGTCTCAGAGCTGATTATAATGTCGATCCAAGTATAGATGAATACATTCAATGTATTGCTCAATTTCCTCATCCGTGCAACTGACTCCATTCTGCCAAAGTTCATATTCACTGATATCGATATCTTCATTCCAAACCAGTGCATAACCACCAGGTTCAATTTTAAAATTTCTCAAAAAGCCAGGATTGCTTAACATCGCAAACATCGGATTGTCTAATAACTTAGAGATGTTATATTTCTTGATTTCAAGATTGGCAAATTTGACTATCAAGGTATTATCGTCAATAGCTTTAGCAGAAACAATGCGCTCAGGTTTCATAAAAAAAATCACAGTTATTTTAATGGCGGAAGTTTACTAAACTCTTGACTATTCCACATATCTAGCAGTTCTTTCTGGTACAACGTAGCCCATTCTATTACCAGCTTTTGAGCCCGATTCGGTAAATCTCCTTCAATAATTTCTAAAGATTCAATGCCGATCAAAGCATTATACTCACCGTAAACTGCGTGAAAATGAGGAGGTGGATGATCTCCAAAGAAAATTTTGATAATTATTCCGTAAAATCGTGCAACTTCTGGCATAAAGCTTTTCTAAACGACGATATGAGGATTATTGTATATGAACCAGGAACAAGAATAACCAATAACTACCACTGCGGTCGAGAAGCCATCAAGGCAGTCGCAGCTTCGCTTGGTAAGGGCTTAGCAAAAAAATAACCTTGGCCGTATTCGCAGCCGATCGCCCTTAACCGAGCTAATTGTGCCGCCGTCTCCACACCCTCAGCAATCACATCCATCCCCAAAGCGTGAGCCAGAGCCACAATCGTCCGCACGATCGCCACATTCTCTCCCTCGCCCAACTCCATTAGCCCCACAAACGACTTATCAACCTTCAAAGTATCCGTAGGAAACCGACTCAAATAACTTAACGACGAATAACCAGTGCCAAAATCATCAATTCCCAACTTGACATTTAACGCTTTCATCTGCTTTAAAACCGCGATCGCCGACTCCACATCATCCATCACCACACTCTCAGTAATCTCCAACTTCAAACTCTCGGCATTCAAACCCGTTGCTCCCAAAATCGCCTGAATGCGATCGACCAAATCCGGCTGAGCAAACTGCTTCCCAGATAAATTTACACTCATAATCAAAGGGCGATCGAAATCAAACATTCCCTCCCACAGCCGCAACTGCCGGCAAGCCTCCTCCAGCACCCACTCGCCCAGTGGCACAATTGCCCCCGTTTCCTCAGCCACCGGAATAAACTTGACCGGCGAAATCAAACCCCGCTGCGGGTGCTGCCAGCGCACCAAAGCCTCAAACCCAATAATCTTCCCGCTTGTCAAAGATACAAACGGCTGGTAGTGCAGCAAAAACTCCCGACGCTTGACAGCCATCCGCAAATCCGTCTCCAACTGCAACCTCTCCAAGGCCAAATCGTGCATCGAAGCATTAAATACCTGATACCTTCCTGTTCCCAAAGCCTTCGCCCGGTACATCGCCGTGTGAGCGTCCCTGAGCAAGTGTTCTGGCTGTTCCCGGCTGGGAGCAGTTGGTTCGCCACCCACCGCAATTCCGATACTGGCGGTGACAAATACTTCCTGCCCTCTGAGCTCAAAAGGCACAATTAAAGCTTGGTGAATTCGATCGGCCAAATCCACCGCATTCCCAACATCAACATTCCTCACCAAAATTGCAAAATCGTCGCCGCCCACCCGCGCCACAGTATCCGCGCCACTAATACTTGCCCTCAACCGCAGCACCACCGCCATCAGCAGTTCATCCCCCACCAAATGACCCAAAGAATCATTAATCACCTTAAACTTGTCTAAATCCAAAAATAGCACCGCAAACAGATAGCTGCTGCGGCTCCTAGTATTGGCGATCGCCCGCCCCAAAGACTCTACAAACAAATCCCGGTTCGGCAAACCCGTCAGAGAGTCGTGAAAAGCATCGTAAAGCTTCCTGTAAGCGCTGACGCCCACACCAGTCACCACCAAACCCAAAGCCGGCGACACCAAGGACACCCACCCACCCGCAGTAAAAATCGCAAAACTCATCCCGAACAGCCCCATCAATGCTGCAATCCCACCCAATCCCGCCCTCGCCGGGTGCACAATACGCCAAGCCACAACCCCGCCAAGCACCGCCCAAGAACCGTTCCACAAAATTTCTGCCCATTCTGGCCACATCCAAAAGAGCGATCGCCCATCCAAAACCGCACTCAATATTTGGCTGAGCATTTGCGCGTGCAGCAGCACCCCCGGCATTTTCGGACTTTGCTTTTTAATCGGACTGTAGGGCGTCAGAAACAAATCTCTGCTACTCGGCGCCGTCGTCCCGATCAGCACAATCTTGTCCTTTACCCAGCTTGGGTCAATTTCCCCGTTCAATACCTGCCTGATACTGACTTGTCGCGCCACCTGCTTCCCAGAACGGTATTTTAGTAGAATTTGGTAGCCTCTGGTATCGAGATTTGCATAGCCGCCGCTGTCAGATTTTAAAGGCACAAATTCTGCTTTTCCCCAGTTGATTTGGTGGGGATTGACAGGGCTATTTTTCTGCTGCACTCTGTCTTTGAGATACAGCAAAGCTACTTGCAAAGAAAACGAGGAAGCAGTTTTTTTGTCTGGTTGCGAAACTGAGAGCAAATTGCGGCGCACCACGCCGTCAGTGTCGAGCACGAAGTCGTTAAAACCGACCCGATCGGGCGGTATCCCCGGAGGCGCAGGCACTCCCTCACTTTCTGAATCCCTCAATTTATAAATCGCCACCAGATTCGGTGCTTTCAGTTGAGTCAGCAATTCCTGATGTCCCGGTTGTTGTGGTAAATCCCGGTACAAGTCCAAACCGATGACTTTTGGCTGGTACTTTTGCAGTTTTGTCAAGGTTTGGGCGATCGCCCCGTCGGAAATTGGAAATCTCCCCAAAGCTTGAATATCGGCTTCAGAAATTCCCACGATCAGCAGTCGCGGATCGGGGTCAGCATCGGGCTGCAAGCGCACTAACGAGTCAAAACTGCCCAATTCCCAGCTTTGCAGCCATCCCAACCGCTGAACTCCCAGATTCAGCAGCGTTACAGTCGCGCCCGCC
>PVWI01000323.1 GCA_003003725.1 filamentous cyanobacterium Phorm 6
CAAGGTCGCGTCATCAATACCTGGGCTGATGTTATCAACCGCGCTAACTTGGGTATGGAAGTAATGCACGAGCGCAACGCTCACAACTTCCCTCTCGACTTGGCCGCTGGCGAAACCACACCAGTTGCAATGGTTGCTCCTTCTATCAACGGTTAATTTTTAACTTGAGATAATCAAAAAGCGCTCCTAGAAATAGGGGCGCTTTTTGTTTGGACTTTTTTTTGAAATTACTGTTTTTCTTTGATTGGATTTGACTTGGATTGAATGTATGCTTTGAATACGGGATTGAGGAAAAAGAGCGATCGCCCTCCGACTTGTATTTTTTCGACTAAACCGCGTCTGGCCAAGGATTGTATGGCTTGCCACAATTCAGATTGGGATAATTCGCGATCGGCTGGTGGTTGGGAAATATCAACCGCGCCATCTTGACTTGCTAACCATTGGCTAACCTTTTTTTCTGATTCTGATAAACGCTCTAGTTGAGATTCTAAAAGCGGTTCTATGTCCCCTAAATAGATATCATTTCCTTCGGCTAAAAACCGGGATACATTCCCGTCAAATAATTCTACAATTGTTGAAGCGATGATGTTTAACCAGGAAGGATGACCTTGATAAAGGTTGATTAATTCTGACCATTTTTCCTCATGAGTTAATCCTTTTTGTTTGAATATTTCTGCGGCTTGTTCTCCTAAGCCTTTGAGGTGTAAGGTGCGAGTGGGTCGGTTTTCTCCTTCTAAAGTTGTGATTTCTCTGGGTTTTTCCCAACTGAGGAGGATTAAGCAACTTTGGTGAGATGATGTGGCAATTTGTTTAAAAAATTTGCCATAATCTTTATATTCTGCTAAATATTCCCCTGCTATTTGACCGCTGCTAAATATATTATGTACATCATCCAATATTACTAAGCAACGATGGGATAGAAAATAATCAAGGATTGTTGGTAATGGGGTTGGTTGCGATCGCGAAAAAACTTGCTTGAGTTCGGTTTGGAGGGTGGAGAGTGTGGGTGTGTCAGCGAGGCTTAACCAAATAATATAGTCAAATTCGGTTTGAGTTTGTTCGATGAGTTTGAGGGCGATCGCGCTTTTGCCGATTCCACTTAAGCCGTAGACGGTGATATTGAGTTTGATAAAAAATTAATCAATGATAACGATAAATAAAAATATTTTAATCACAAGGCTTAGATGTGGGTGCGTCCAATTGAGATTATTATCAAATAGATTATCGCAGGTGATGCACTCTACTAAGTCAGGACTTACTAAAAGCTATAGGCTATACTATCAATAATATTTGGGTCTATTCCTTGCTTGATAATAGTTTCCCAACCTATCTCTATATCTTCTATATAAATACCTTTACAACTGTTGTGCAATTCAAGATATTGAAATATGGGTCGAGATAATTGGGTTTGTAAATGCATCTTTCGTTTTTTAGGAATTACGATATAAATGGGAAAATTGGGGTCGATAAATGTTAGGGGATTTAATTTGACATTAGCCACAAAATCACCCATACGCAATAGCCCAGAGTGGATAGCAGTAGTGCATTCAATTTCAAATAATGCTACTATTTTAAACTGAGTATCTAGCCATATTATATCAATTAATTTACTAATTTTTTCAACCTTTTTGTCTAATCCACCAACAGGGAATTCTTGCATTGTTAACTCTTTAAGTTTAACGAGCCTAAAGTTATCGCAAGTATTGTCCCGCAATTTATGCTCTCCGAATATATAGTCCTTTGAGTGATCGTTTCCAGCAATCCATACTTTATGGCCTAATTTTTGTCCTATCTCTGCGAGAATTCCCTGCATTTTAGTATGTATTGAAATCTTTTGTAATAAATGCGGTGGATATTTTTTATGGATAATATTTTGATGTTTTGGTTGATATTTTAATTTTCTGTCAATCGGTTTAATTCTGTAGTTTTCAAATAGATTTAACTGAATTATATCGCTTTCTTCAATTTCTTCAAGGATTTTTTCCACTCCTATAGCATCGGTTATATCAGCCCTTTCGATATTTTTTACTGTTTGGTAGTTAGCATTGGTAAGCTTAGCGCTTCTAAGATTAGCCCACTCTAGGTCTGCTCCTTCAAGATTTGCATCTGTCAAGTCTGCATAAATAATATCTGACCATTTCAGATTAGCCTCTATAAGAGATGCCCCTCTTAATTTAGCGCTGATTAAATTAGTATAGCTTAGATTGCTATAGTTTAAGTTTGCATTGCTCAAATTTGCACCACTTAGATTAGCAAAGCTCAGATCGATTTCTGTCAAATCAGCATCGCTTAAGTCACAACCATGAAAATCTCTTATGCCTTCTGCATAAAGTTGTTTCAGTTCGTTTTCATCTATATTCATAAACTCCTCTCAACTATTTTATTAAGGTACATTGCTCTAAGTGACAGTAGAGCCTATTATCTGCGATCGCCCTACCTCCTCACTGGCTGAAATCCCTGCACAAAAGTTATCCAGCGTGGTACTTTATCACCTGTAATATTTAGGATAGGAATGTTGAGACTTCTGACATCGGGGCGACCGATTTCACCAGCCGAAAAAGTAATATTCGTAGGTTCTGATTTACCTAAACCATAGGCACTAGCTATTTGATTAGCAAGTCGGCAGGTTATTTCAAAACTTCCCATATTAATCGTGCCACCTCCAGCCTCGTAATTCCATGTAATACCGGGTGTTAAAGTCCCCTCTTGACACATAAAGTGAGTGACTTCAAACATTTTAGCAATGTGAACATCATATCGCCTTAAGCGTCCTCCATAGGCCGATGCTCTGGTATCACTTTCTGGTACTACAATCGATCCAAATCCTTCGTCAAAACCAAGCTTCATCGGCAGCGCTGTGGAACTTGCTAGCGGTTGATTCGTTTGGGGTTGTACGCGAGTCGGTGACATCTGTATTGGTTTGACAAATTGACTATTAGCGCGAATAAAACAACCTTGCGCCGCACCAGTAGCGTAGTTTTTTCCTACAAAAAGCCAAGGTAAACCCCTGGTATCTCGGAAAGTAACACCAGCATTACCAGGAAAGCTTTCAAAACGCTGTCCCTGTTTTAAAACACCAATTACAGGCCAATTAAAAACATTAAATGGAGTGGGGTTGTCAACACGCATAAATTCTTCAAAAGAAGAATTCATGCGACAATTTAACCCCTTTGGGTCTGGGTCTACTACTTCCCAATAACTATGATAAGCTCTTCCAATATAATCCCCTTGATTATTAGGACTAGGGAGTGGTGCAGTAGAACCCACCGTAGCTGTTCCTAATACCAGCAGAGTTGCAAGAGAAATGGTTTTTAATTCTTGTAACATGGGTATCACTTTTCAAAGACTACATTTATTGGCAATCAAATTGCGATCGCACCTCATTAACATCTGATTTTAGATTGCTACTCTCGATCGACCCAGTATTGTGTTCTACGCTTGTGATGTGCAACCGCTAAAATGCGAATCAGATCGCCTTCTAAAATACGATAAAGCAGAGAGTAGGAGAACTTTGGTAAAATCATCCGACGAACAGAACTTCTAACCTTTGAACCAGCTTCAGGATATAGCATGAGGAAGTTTACTGCGTCTTCTACTTCTCCCAAAAACTCTAACCCAAGCCCAGGTTTTTGTGCTTCGTGATAGGCAGTGGCATCAATTAATTCTTGTTCGGCTAGTGGATGAAATATCACGTTTTTCATTGCAGAAGCCCACGAATCCTCTGAAACACTTGTTCAGCGGGAATACCAGTAACTTGGCCGCCATCCATTTCTCGATCGCGCCTTTGGGCTTCTTCGACCCAGACAGATGCCACTTCTGGATCAATTTCACTACTTTGTCCCAAGTGTTTTAGGAGTCGCGATAGCAATATTGCCTGAGAATCCCTTGGAAGTGCCAGAACCTCAGCTTCAAGATTTTCAAGTGTCATAGTATTTAAGGATTTTATGATACATTAATTCTATCATACTTGGGAATTAATTGACAAAATCCTCTTAACTTTAGAGGTTTTCCCAATTACTAATCTCAACTTTAGCCTATCGCAAAATCTTAGCTAAAAAGTTAGCGCTGATATCACCTTGATGAGGATTGGGAATGGTGATCCGAAGGTGATCTTTCACCATGAACTGATGCCTTTTTCCCGAATAGGGGCCATCAAATCCCAGTTATTTCAGGTAATAAATTAAGTCTCGACGTTTGATTGGTTTTAAAGGGGGCATCAGGCGACTTCTTTAGTAATTGTCAGGTCGATATTATCA
Source organism: filamentous cyanobacterium Phorm 6 (assembly GCA_003003725.1). Lineage (GTDB taxonomy): Bacteria > Cyanobacteriota > Cyanobacteriia > Cyanobacteriales > Microcoleaceae > Microcoleus. The sequence goes on from PVWI01000323.1 coordinate 4,257, forward strand.
AGGACTGGTAAAGGAAGTTTCAGGGTGAGACTAAGTAAAATCCAGTCTTCCAATACCTCTTGCAATTCTTCACGGGCAACTTCGAGACTTACAGCATTTGCATAGACTCCCTCACAGATAGGAATTTCTCCGTAGAAAGTCCCATCATCTGGGAAAATTTCATACTTAGCTTGCTTGATGGCAGCTTGGATGTATTTAGTTAACATATTAAAGCAATCTCCTTTAAGGTGACAAAACGAATCGGGATGATATCAAGCCAACCTTGATTAGCAATAGAAAGAAAGAATATCATAGCGCAATACGGTTGACTTATATCCTCCTAGAATTTATTTTTAAATTAATGTGAGCTCAACTGTCGTTCCAACGGGAATCGCGATTTATTACTAGCCGCTAAGTTTCTATAACTAACTGATATCGCCCTTAAAAATTAATCCGGCGGTAGACTTCAGACATCGGAAGTTCTATATTCAAGCTGTGCAGCTCGATCGCCCGATCGATCCCATCGTACACTTGCCATTGCCAGCGATCGCTATTTGGGCGATCGCAATTATAATATTGCTCAATATATGGTTCAGTTTGACTCACCAGCAAATATTCACAAAAACTAGCAAGAGAGCGATATTTTCGGAACTTTTCACCACGATCGTAGGCTTCAGTAGACGGCGAAAGAACCTCGACAATCAGCAAAGGATTAAGAATTTCATCCGTGCGATCGCCATTGAGCTCCGGTTCGCCATTGACGACGATCAAATCAGCATAGGTTCCGCACCGATGTTCGGGAATCCAAACCCGCAAATCGCTGTTATACAAGCGAAAATCGGTGTCTCTGAGCAAAAATCCCAAATAAATTAACAAGTTACAGGCGATCGCACTGTGGACTTCTGAACCTCCTGACATAGGGATAATCTCTCCGTTACAGTATTCGTGACGTTCTTCGGCCGTTTCCTCGATCGCCCGGTATTCATCTGGAGTGAAGTGAGTCTTTGTCGCATCGGTCAGATTTGGCGGGTTGGTTGAAGCAATAACCACGATCGCACCTCCTAAATAATTAGACCTGAAATAATTATGACCTATGACTAGAAATTATCCTAACCGAGAGGCGTTTTTCTGGATTCCCTTCAAATTCTATCAACAACTCTCCATACCTTTGTCCGCTGCTGCTTCACAACCGCTAAATTCTCGCTTTCCTTTTACCTTTAACACTCAACAACTTAGTAATCGATGTATAATAATGTAAAGCAAAAAGCAGATTAATTCCAAAAAATACCAAAGTTAAAACAAAGGTAAAAAAAGACGTAAACGACAGCCCGTAAATCATCGTAAACATCGCCAAAATGATTGAGCAAAACCCAAAACCAGCGGCAAAAGAACTTAAAAGCAGCAACTGCACCTTAGACATAGTTTAATTTAAAAATTATCAGTAGAATGCACTCTTGGCAGCCATGAATGAGTGCCAAATGATACTTATTACTATATAGCGAAACTTCAGTTCCGCCAAGGACAGAATAGATACTTTCCTAAAAAGGTTTGAATTCTACTGAAAAATACAGCCCGCGCTCTTGCCAACTCCTGTTGCTCGACCTAATATCAATCAAAGGAATTCCCCAGCCCAAGCGAGCATTCCACCTGTCGTCGTACTGCCACCGCAAGCCCAATCCCGCTGACAGCAAAGTATTTGTTTCCAAAGCCGCGCTTCCCCCGCGATTCCAAACATTCCCGAAATCCACAAACGGCGTCACCTGCAAAACACCTTTTTTGTCAGCCGTGCGCAAAACTGGATACCGCAACTCGGCAGAAGCAAAAATCCCGCTATCGGCAAGCAAACCATCCTGACGATAGCCCCGCACCGTGTCCGGGCCACCCAAACCAAATTGCTCGATCGCCAAAAGCTCACCTCCAGCCAACTGCAAGTCCGATCGCACCACCAGCAGCGTCTGGGGAGCCAACAACCGCACGTACTGCAATTGACCCCGCCACGCCAAAAATTGACCGTCAGGCTCACTGCTGCTCACGTTAGCGCCAAATGCTCCCACTCCCAAACTAAACTGCGATCGCGCCGCCAAAACATCCCTCTCTCCCCTCTGAGTCAATTCCTGAAACAGCCTCAGCGCCGAAACCCGAGTTTTACCGCTCGTAGAAACCTAGACAAAGCTACCCATAGGTAGCCAATGTTAGACATCTACGTTTATAATCTTAGTCCACA
>PVWI01000324.1 GCA_003003725.1 filamentous cyanobacterium Phorm 6
ATCGCAGTATGATGCTGCTAAGGCTGCGATCGCCCAATCGGAAGCCTCGGTGAAAGACGCTCAACTGCAACTTTCCTACACGAATATCACTGCACCCGCCGCTGGACAAATCGGCCGCAAATCCGTTGAAGTCGGACAGCGGGTGCAGCCGGGAACGCCTTTAATGGCGATCGTCAGCAACGATTTGTGGATAATTGCCAACTTCAAAGAAACGCAACTGGCAAACATGAAACCAGGCCAAAAAGTAGAAATCAAATTAGATGCTTTTGGTGGCCGTAAATTTGAGGGCCGTCTCGATAGTTTTTCCCCAGCTTCTGGCGCTCAATTCTCCTTATTGCCTCCCGATAATGCTACGGGAAACTTCACCAAAGTTGTGCAGCGAATTCCGGTGAAAGTTGTGTTTGATGCTGAAAGCGTTAAAGGCTACGAATCGCGGATTGCACCGGGGATGTCTGCTACGGTAAATGTGGAATTGAAATAAGGAAGACATGACACGGATACACGGATGAATTTATAGCAACCGCCACATCGGTTAGGACATAAGTAAGCTCATCAATAGAGTCTAAAATCTGTGCTTCATAAACGGTTGGATTCGGATACCATAACTGTCAACCGTCAACTGCGGTGCCCGCTCGCGTAGTCGAAGGGTCAACTGTCAACTGCTATAACTGTGTTTTCTTTGATGTCAGCGGTTCTGGCCTTTACCAATCATTGCAGGCGAAATCCGCGACTTCTCAAAGAAGTCGCGGATTTGATTCTTTTTTGTTAAGGGCTCCCAGGCCACTTCTCCACAACTTTGCCAATTTGAACTTGATTGCCGTTGGACTTTCTCTCCTAACGTGCAGCCAGACCAATCGATAAACCTGAGTTGTTTTCACGACTAAGCACATCAGGGAACTTCTATCAAATCTTTCTACCTTCAATATCGACAGAGTATGTAAGTGCCCATCCAGGTTAATACTGTCGCACCGCATACACATTGAAATTATTTAATGCCGCAGGCAACAAAGCATTCTTCTCAATAGTTACTTCAAAACCGTTATTTTGTAGAATAGATTGAAACTGTTCCAATCTCTTGTCGATATCGTGGACTTCAGCAACAATTTGCTTTATTTTTATCCAATCATTTGGTTCTATACCTTGAATCACAGCAAGTTCCTCTCCTTCCACATCTATTTTAAGCAGATCTATCGAGTCAATAGATAAGTCTTTGATCGCACGAGACAAGGTTCTAATTTCACCACTAATTTGAGTATTTTTAAAAAAATAGTCTGTCTGTTCTTGTCCGATTGCATCAATCATCACATCTCTTTGAGCTATCTTTTCCTTTGGTCTTTCGGTAGAGTTCCCTGGCATATTAGGGTAAAATACAAAAACTCGCTCTGCATCATCCTCTGAACCTAAACCATATTTAAAGAGCGAAACATTCGTCAGATTATGAAGCTCTATATTATTACTTAATACTGTAAATACTGGTTCAATTGGTTCAAAGGCAAAAATTTTCAAATTGTTTTGAAGCTGATTAATAAACAACACAAAAAGACCGATATTTGCACCGACATCAAAGATACAATCACCTTCCTGAACAACAATATTATTTTGAACATATTGCTGTTCCGCAAAAATTTCGGAATATATATATTCTGTTTCTCTTTGACTTAAGGAATAGCACTGTAATCCATTTGGTAGCTCGATCTTTTCCATCGCTCTAATTAAAACCTTTTTAATTGATTTATTGTAAAATCTTAAGCAGTCTAACTTATGATTCTCACTTATAATTATATTGCATTTGCGGTACCATACACAGAATTATTAAAAATATTGCCAAGAAAACCACTCTATGGTAAACTAGAAGATTGTGAATATTAATCAAAAGTAAACTAACTAGCTCGGAGAAATCAAAATGACACAGCAAACCCTCCACGGAACCAGCCGCAAAAGAAAAAGAACATCCGGTTTTCGCGCCAGAATGCGTACCGCAACTGGTCGATTGGTAATCAAAGCCCGCCGCAGCAAAGGTCGTCATCGCCTCGCAGTTTAGCACTGCACTCTTGTTCAGAGGCCAAGATCGATCGCCCTACGCCATGTTGCCCGATGCAAACCGACTCAAACACCGAAAAGACTTCAGCGCCGTCTACCGCAAGGGAATGCGCCGCAACTCTGCTCATTTTAGCCTCAGAGCTCTGCGCAAACCCAAAAGCATCGAAAGGAGCAAACCGACAGCCGAAAAATCCTTGCAGCCCACTCGCACAGGCATTTCTATCAGTCTGAAAGTTAGCAAACGTGCTGTAGTCCGCAACCGGATTAAGCGCCAGATTCGGGCAGCTCTGCGACAGCTATTGCCTCGATTAAAATTAGGGTGGGATTTAGTAATTGTCGTGCGTCCGATCGCACAAGAGTGCAATTATGCAGAAATTCTGCAAGAATTAGAGCAGTTGTTGGTAGAAGCCGAGGTACTAAATGGGAATTCGAGAGGAAGTATATTATGAAGGCGGCCCCGCGCCTGGAGACTTGATCATCAACTTACTCCTGGGGCTGACTGTGGTGGGAATCCCCCTCGCAGTAGGATCGATTGTCCGGGCTCTGTGGCTGCGCTACCGGATCACCAGCCGCCGAGTGTCGGTAACTAGCGGTTGGATGGGGCACGAACGCACAGACGTTATCTACTCAGATATAGTCAAAATCGTCACAGTACCTCGCGGTTTCGGAACATACGGAGACATGGTGCTGACAATGAAAAATGGCAGCCGCTTGGAACTGCGATCGATTCCTAAATTTCGAGCAATGTATGACTACATTAACGAAAAACTGCCCGCAGCCGTTCAAAAAGCTAACGCTGCTCCAGCTAAATAACCGAATAACTTCGCCCTCAAATCAGGCTGAAATTAGTTCGATTATTGGCAAACTAATTACAAAAAAACCGCAGGCCGGGCGGTCGATCGACGGGTAATGTCCTAAGATAGAGACAAAACCCTAAAAGTTGAGGCGGCTCGCGTTCAGCAGATGCAAGTAGTTCTCAACACCAAACATAGAGCACCTAAATTAACGAACAAGCGAATGGATTTTGGTATCTCGTTTCTCTCCAACAACCTCATGCTCCCGATCCTAGATTTTTTCTACGGGATCGTGCCAAGCTACGGTTTAGCGATCGTATCTCTGACGCTCGTGATTCGCTTTGCTCTTTATCCTCTCAATGCAGGCTCTCTTCGCAATATGCGACGCATGAAAGTAGCGCAGCCGTTGATGAAAGAGCGAGTAGATCAAATTCAAAAACTCTATAAAGACAATCCTACTAAACAGCAGGAGGAAATGAGCCAAGTCTACAAAGAATTTGGCAACCCTCTAGCAGGATGCTTCCCGTTGGTGCTGCAAATGCCAGTGCTTTTTGCACTGTTTGCAACGTTGCGGGGTTCGCCGTTTTCTGACATAAATTACAGCGTCAACGTTCAAGTTTTGCCAAAAGAACAAATCGAAGCTGTTCAACCGCAAGCTTTTGCTACACCGCCCCAAAATATTTACGTCACAGGTACTTTTCATGCTCCAGTTGTGGGCGTGATTCCAGGCGGCGACAAACTCTCTGTTGGTGACACCACCAAGATTGATTTTCAAACCCCAGAGGGTAAACCTCTCACTGTCCTAGCTACCGAAAATAAGAGCGAAATTGACTTTGCTCCTAGTTGGAAAGTCATCAAAGGCGAAGAAACTGTCAAGGTAGACGAACAGGGCAACATCACAGCCTTAGCGCCCGGTGAAGCCACAGTTCAAGGCACAATCCCCGGATTGGCTACAAACAAAGGTTTCCTGTTTATTGAAGCTCTAGGCCGCGTTGGCGCGATCGACCCAGACGGTAAAATCCACTGGGATATTTTGGTGATGATCCTCGGATTCGGCATCAGTTTGTATATCAACCAAACTCTTTCGGGACAAGCACAAGGGCCAAACGACAATCCCCAACAGGCTACAATCAACAAACTGACGCCTGTCATATTTTCGGGGATGTTTTTGTTCTTCCCGCTGCCCGCTGGCGTGTTGATGTATATGCTGATTGCTAACATCTTCCAAACAGTTCAATCGTTTATTTTGTCCAAAGAACCACTGCCCGAAAACCTTCAAAAAATCGTGGACGAAGCAGAGGCGAAAACCCAAAAAGAACAGGGATTAGATGCACTTCCCTTTGAACCAAAGCGTTCTAAGAAAAAGGCTTGATTTTAAAAATGAAAGAATCTCAAATGCAGCGCGGACAGCAATGGTTAGAAGAATTGCTAAAACTGTCCGCAATTCCCTCAAAAGTGGTAAGCCAACAGCAAGAAGATTGCTATTGGATGACGATCGATCAAAGTAGTCTGACTCCCGAACAAGTTGCTATCTTAGTCGGGCCAGACGGTAATGTACTAGATGCCATTCAGTACCTCTGCAACACTGTTGCAAACATAGGTAACGAATCGGATGAACCCACTCCTTATACAGTTGAACTGAACGGCTATCGCATCCGTCGCCAAGAGGAATTGCGATCGATGGCAGAGTACGCAGCAGATCAAGCGCGATCGACCGGAGTTGAAGTAGAACTCAAAGCGCTGTCTTCGGCAGAACGTCGTCAAGTACACACCTTTTTGAGCGAATGTGAGGATCTAGAAACTTACAGTCAAGGACAAGATGCCGATCGGCGTCTGGTAGTGCGGCGGCGCTGACGGTAAGTAAGGAAAGAAGAAGTCAACCCCCTCACCCCCCCCAAGGGGGGAAGGAAGAAGTTAATTTTTAACTATTCCTTTTGACCTTTGAATTCAAGAAGTAGGAAGACAAAAGATTATTATGGAGACAATTTATATCCCTCATCTACTCACAAAAACTGAGCGGAAAGAGGTTATTGATTTTGAAGAAATTATCCCCGATTTAGAAACCCTTACTCCCGTGCGGGGGCGACTGCAAGTAACTCACCAAGGGAATTATCTTGAGGTAAAGGCTAAAGCAGAAACAATTGTGACTCTCACCTGTCACAGATGCTTGAAACAATATAATCACCGTTTGAAACTCCAATCATCTGAAATTATTTGGCTCGAAGAAAAACCGAGTCAGCCTGATGCAAGTTCAGGAGAATTTGAAGTTGATTTAGAAAATTTAGTAGAAAATTTGTCCCCAGGTGGTCATTTCTCTCCAAGCGATTGGATATACGAGCAAATGTGTTTGGAACTGCCACACAAACAGATATGCGACACTGAATGTCCGGGAATAGATTTAAAGGATTTAGAAGAGGCAGAAAGCTCAGAAGCTCTATCAGACAGCCGCTGGGCATCTCTGGCAGCGCTCAAACGTCAATTGCCTTAGTCAGTTGGCAAAAGTCAATAGTCATGAGTCAATAGTCATTAGCTAAAAACTAATAACTAATAACTGTAGAATAACGAAAACCAAAAATAACACCAGCTCAAACCTAATGACTAATGACTAATGACTAATGACTAATAACTAATGACTAATGACTAATGACTAATTTTAGTGACGAATTTGAACTGCTGCTGCGATCGCGCTATCCCTTAATTTACATTCCCACACGGGAAGAAGAACGCGTAGAAGTGGCGATCGCCCAATGCGCCAAAAAACAAGGTTCTCGCGCTGTCTACATCTGGGATTTTGTTGACGGCTACCAAGGCAATCCCAACGATGCCGGTTTTGGCAAGCGCAATCCTCTGCAAGCTTTAGAGTTTCTTGAAAAATTGCCAGCATCCGCACCTGCAATTTTTATTCTGAGAGACTTTCAACGTTTTTTAGAAGATGTGGCAATTTCCCGTAAGCTGCGGAATTTAGCGAGACTTCTCAAATCAGTCCCCAAAAATATTGTCATCGTATCTCCAACCATTTCCATCCCAGAAGACCTCAGCGAAGTCATCACAGTTTTGGAGTTTCCCCTGCCCACGGCGGCGGAAATCAAAATTGAGGTGGAAAAACTGTTAGAGGCTACCGGACAGGCGATAGAAGGGCGTTTGCTGGACGAAACGGTGCGCTCATGTCAAGGATTGTCGATCGAACGAATCCGCCGAGTCTTGGCAAAGGCGATCGCCACTAGAGGCGAACTCCATCCCGACGACGCGGAACTGATTTTAGAAGAAAAACGCCAAACAATTCGCCAAACTCAAATTCTGGATTTTTACCCAGCCCGCGAAAACATCTCCGATATCGGCGGTTTGGACAACCTCAAAGAATGGCTGCTGCGGCGTGGCGGTGCTTTTTCCGATCGCGCTCGCCAATACGGTTTGCCCCATCCCAGAGGTTTGTTGTTAGTCGGAATTCAAGGAACCGGAAAATCCTTAACTGCAAAGGCGATCGCGCATCACTGGCATTTACCCTTACTTCGGTTGGATGTCGGCCGCTTATTTGCCGGATTAGTCGGGGAATCGGAATCGCGCACCAGACAAATGATTCAGCTAGCAGAAGCCTTAGCCCCCTGCGTGCTGTGGATAGACG
>PVWI01000069.1 GCA_003003725.1 filamentous cyanobacterium Phorm 6
CCTATAACGAACAATCTCGTAAACCCGCCCCCACCCAACGGTAAATCACTAACTTGTTTATTCTTGTCAGTAAAAAGCTCGATCGCTATAATATAGATACGACATTCCCAGCAGCCAAACCCCCGATTAACTATGACACTAAAAGAATTAGAACCGCAACTGCTTTCCCTGACTCCGCCTGAGAAAGCTCAAGCAATACAGATATTAGCTCAAAGTTTAGCCAACACCTGGCAGGGAATTGAAAAAACTCCCGGTACTGTTGGTGGTAATGCCAGGATTGCAGGGACTAGAATTTCTGTTTGGGGATTGGTAGAGTCTCGCCGATTAGGTGCAACTGATGTTCAACTTTTAGAAGATTATCCGCATCTTAGTGCTAGCGACTTGAAGAATGCTTGGGCTTATGCTGAAGCATTTCCTGACGAAATTGAAGCAGCAATTAAGTTGAATGATATAGACTAATATTATGGCATTTTTGTACGCAGATGAACAATTCCCCAGGATAGTAGTTGAATTACTTCGCACCCTAGGTCACGATGTGCTGACTGTACAAGAAGCGAGGAATGCAAATCTGGGCATTCCTGATGAAGATGTCCTGGCTTTTGCCGTCACAAACGAACGGGCAGTTTTGACACTCAATCGTATCGATTTTATTCGACTGCACGCTTCACAACCTAATCATGCTGGTATCATTGTCTGTAAAGACGATCAGCAGGATAGAAAGAGGATGGCTACACGAATTTCGGAGGCTATTTCTAATTTGGAAACATTGAGAGGGATACTGGTTCGAGTCAATCGTCCATCTCGATAAATATCATATATTTACCTAAAGTTCGCAAATGGCGATCGATCGCACAAATAACGTAAAATACTCAAAAGCAATCTTTATACTACAATTTTATCATGAATGACCAACCGGAAAATAATCAAATTTTGACTCAGCAACCGGAAACGATTGCCAGTTTCGATGCAGATTCCGAATCAGCAGCAACTCCGACTGAAATTGCCCCAGCCGAAGATACTTTAACTGCAACTTCCGAACCAGCAGAAACTCCCACTGAAATTGCCGTCAGAGAAGATATTATAGTCACAACAAGCGAACCAGAAACTGTTCCCATAGCTGCCGAAATCCCACCAGCAACTATTGATTATGAAAATTACCCAACTCAACTAAATCAGACAGTAATTCCCGAACCCAAAAAAACTGGTGTTTGGCAAATTTTAGCGGTTTTTCTCAGCGGAATGTTAGTCGGTTCCGTGCTCAGCCTGGGCGGTTTAATAGCATGGAGAATGTATCAAGAAAGAGTCAATCTTCAAATCAGGTTGCCCTCTGACGTACCACTTCCTGAAAGCCCTTCCCCTGTCCCAGCAGCGCCCGCTAATCGACTTGCCACGATTCCCCCCGCACCAGGAATCGCCCAGCCACCGGCAAGCCTACCGTCGCCCAATCCGACACAAATACCGTCCCTGTCGGGAGTTCCCCAACTGGCATCTCCCTCCCCATCGCCTTCTCCGTCAGCCTCTCCTGCTGCTGAAACTGCTGTCACTGAGCGAGTTAGCTTTGAACCAGGTGCGATCGGAGTTACTCTCACTAATACTCTGCCAGACAACAAATCCAAGCGCTACTTACTTGAGTGCAATAGCGGCCAAAGCATGACAGTGAACGTTCAAGAAGGCGCTGTTAGTGCAGCAATTATTGCTCCTAACGGCGAAAAAGTTGCTACTGTAAATAGCACAACTCCGTGGCAAGGTCAACTCCCCAGTAGCGGCGACTATACTATTGAAATTTCTGGCGACAATAAAGCTAACTACAAAGTTAAAATTGAAGTAAAATAGTAACTCAGTCCCTCGTTGTAATCAATTATCAATCACCAATGATCGCACAAGTATCTCCAAGCATCTACGAAGCAAAGACTCAGGAAATTGCTAAAGAAATCCTGAAGGCAACTCAAGACAAAAAACGCTCCTTTCTCGGTCAACTGCAAGACCAAATGCGTTGGGATGACAAACTGATGGATTGGGCGATGGCTAGCCCTGGATTGCGGGTGCAATTGTTTCGATTTATTGACTGTTTGCCGGCCCTTCGCAGCAAGCCGGAAATTGCCCGCCACTTGCAAGAATACCTGACTGCTGAAGAGGTAGAATTGCCGGAAGCTTTGAAAAAATTGCTCAGTTTTACTAACGCTGATTCGATTCCTGGAAAATTGGCGGCGACGACTGTTGCGCCGGCTGTAGAAACTTTGGCGCACAAGTATATTTCTGGGGAAAATATCACGCAAGTAGTTAGAACTTTAGAACGACTTCGCAAGGATAAAATGGGTTTTACAGTTGACCTTTTGGGGGAAGCTGTCATAACTGAAACTGAGGCGCAAGTTTATCTTAACCGCTATTTGGAATTGATGACGGAATTGAGCAGTGCAGCGAAGAATTGGTCTCAGGTAGATGCAATTGATAAAGCTGATGGTGAAACTCTACCGCGAGTGCAAGTATCTGTCAAATTAACCGCTTTTTATTCTCAGTTTGATCCTTTGGATGCTAAAGGTAGCGAGGAGAAAGTCAGCGAGAGAATTCGCCTATTACTGCGCCGCGCCAAGGAGTTGGGGGCAGCAGTTCACTTTGACATGGAACAGTATGCCTACAAGAGTTTAACTCTTAGCATTCTCAAAAAGTTGTTGTTAGAGGAAGAGTTTCGCGATCGCACAGATGTCGGTATTACCATGCAAGCATATTTGCGCGACAGCAAACAAGATTTGCAAGATATTGTTACCTGGGCAAAATTGCGTGGTAATCCGCTAACAGTGCGTCTGGTAAAAGGCGCTTACTGGGATCAGGAAACAATCAAAGCGATGCAGAAAGATTGGCCGCAGCCTGTGTACAATGACAAAGTTGCGACAGATGCTAACTTTGAGGAAATGACGCAGTTGCTGCTGGAAAATCACGAATATTTGTATGCCGCAATTGCTAGCCACAACGTTCGATCGCAAGCCAGAGCGATCGCCATTGCCGAGACTCTCAATATACCACGTCGCCGCTTTGAGATGCAAGTATTGTACGGCATGGGCGACAAATTGGCTAAGCTTTTAGTCGATCGAGGTTATCGCGTCCGAGTCTATTGTCCCTACGGCGATTTGCTCCCAGGCATGGCCTATTTAATCCGCCGATTGTTGGAAAATACCGCCAACAGTTCCTTCATTCGGCAAAGTTCTGAAGAAATGCCGATCGAGCAATTGTTAGCCGCCCCAGTCGCCAATGGCAATGACCAGCTAGTTTACACCAAAGTATTTCCCAATGTCCCCGATACCGACTACGCCAATACTGAACTTCGTAAACAAGCAGAAACAGCCATCAAATCAGTGCGGGGAATCCTCGGACAAACCTATTTACCTCTAATTAATGGTGAATATCAAAACACTGAAACAAGCGTCAATTCCCTCAATCCTTGCAACCCCACAGAAGTAGTTGGCAAAATCGGATTGCTTTCGGAATCACAAGCCAAACAAGCCCTGCAAGCAGCCAAAGACGCCTCTCTCGGTTGGCGAAAAACCCCCGTCAGACAGCGGGCTGGCGTGTTACGAAAAGCCGCAGAATTGATGGAACAAAGACGGCATGAATTGTCAGCTTGGATGGTGTTTGAAGTTGGCAAGCCAGTCAGAGAATGCGATGCCGAAGTTTCCGAAGCTATCGATTTTTGTCGCTACTACGCCGACGAAATGGAACGGTTGGAACAAGGGCAAAATTACGACATAGCAGGCGAAACTAACCGTTACAGCTATCAACCACGCGGGATTTCCTTGATTATTTCGCCTTGGAATTTCCCCCTCGCAATTCCCGTCGGCATGACAGTTGCATCCCTAGTAGCTGGGAATTGTACTTTGCTCAAACCAGCGGAGTTTTCCTCAGTAATTGCTGCCAAAATTACTGAAATTTTGGTCGATGCAGGCATTCCCAAAGGCGTATTTCAATACGTGCCATGCAAAGGTTCAACGGTAGCCGCTTACATGGTGAAACATCCCGATGTTCACATGATTACTTTCACCGGTTCTCAAGAAGTTGGTTGCAAAATTTACGCCGATGCTGCGATTTTACAACCCGGACAAAAACACCTGAAACGAGTCATTGCCGAAATGGGCGGCAAGAATGGGATTATTGTCGATGAAAGTGCAGATTTAGACCAAGCTGTAGCAGGTGTTGTTTATTCGGCATTTGGATATAGCGGCCAAAAATGTTCTGCTTGTTCGCGAGTGATTGTCGTCGAATCGGTGTATGATGTTTTTGTGGAAAGATTAGTAGAAGCCACGCGATCGCTCAACGTTGGTATCGCCGAAAATCCCGGCACTCAAGTCGGCCCCGTCATCGATATCACCGCCCAATCGCGCATCCGTGAATACATCGAAAAAGGTCGCGCCGAAGCCAAAATCGCTTTGGAAATGTCGGCACCAGAAACCGGCTATTTTGTCGGCCCAGTGATTGTCACGGAAGTATCGCCGACTGCAACTCTCGCCCAAGAAGAAATTTTTGGCCCGGTTTTGTCAGTGATTCGGGCAAAGAATTTCAATGAAGCGATTACGATTGCTAACGGTACAAATTTTGCATTAACCGGCGGATTGTATTCTCGCACACCTTCGCATATCGATCGGGCAAAAGCCGATTTTGAAGTCGGAAACCTGTACATCAATCGCGGAATCACTGGCGCAGTGGTATCGCGGCAACCCTTCGGAGGATTCAAACTTTCGGGTGTTGGTTCCAAAGCTGGCGGCCCGGATTATTTGCTACAATTCCTGGAACCTCGCACAATAACCGAAAATATTCAGCGCCAAGGTTTTGCGCCGATTGCAGGAGTAGACGATTAATCATTCTTAAGGTTCGTAGTGAGGACTTCAGTCCTTTCTCTGGCTTTTGAGAAAGCAGGACTAAAGTCCGAACGATCGAACCATGTTGTCTGTGAGGACTTCAGTCCTTTCTCTGGCTTTTGAAAAAGCAGGACTAAAGTCCGAACGATCGAACCATGTTATCTGTGAGGACTTCAGTCCTTTCTCTGGCTTTTGAGAAAGCAGGACTAAAGTCCGAACGATCGAACCATGTTGTCTGTAGTTTGATATCAAAAAATTTATGTCAGATTAGCTAGTTATAAAATGGAATCTACTGAAAATCGCGATCGACTAAATTCTCAGAATACAGCACTTAACAAGTGGCTGAGATTTTTAATCATAGTGATATTAGTCATGGGGATATTTTTTCGATTCAGCAATCTCGGAGGAAAAGTATACTGGATAGATGAAGCTTATACCTCCTTGCGGATTTCCGGTTATACAGAATCCGAGTTTATTGAGCAAGTAGCTGATGGGCAAATTCGAGAGATTCAATACTTGCAAAAATACCAGCGGATTAATTCAGAAAAAACCGTTTACGATACGGTAAAAGGTCTAGCATTAGAAGAACCTCAACTCTCTCCCCTGTATTTTATAGCAACCAGATTTTGGGTGCAACTTTTCGGCGATTCAATAGCTGTAACTAGAAGTATATCGGCAGTTTTTAGTCTGCTGGCATTGCCTTGTATGTATTGGTTGTGCTTAGAATTATTTGAATCCTCCCTAACAGCTTGGTTGGGAGTTTCTTTACTAGCTGTATCGCCTTTTCAAATAGTTTACGCTCAAGAAGCTCGACCTTACAGTTTGTTTGTATTAGTAATTTTGCTTTCGGGCGCTGCTTTGCTGCGGGCAATGCGCCTAAAAACTAACAGCAGTTGGGCAATTTATGCGGCAACAGTAGCGCTGGGATTTTATTCTCACCTATTATTTGCACTGGTAGCACTAGGACATGGAATATATGTAGCTATCTCGGAAAAACTGCGATTTAAAAAGAATATAATTGGCTATTTACTAGCATCAATAATAGGAATTATTGCCTTTTTTCCTTGGATTTTAGTTTTTATAATCAACTCCCAAAATGTAAATCAAAAAACATCTTGGCAGTCTTTAAAGATTCCCCTTCCAGACTTAGCTGTCAATTGGGTGTATAACATTGCTAAGCAATTTTTCGATCTAGGAATAGACTCCAATGTACCGCGATTATATTCGAGATTGCTCCTACTTTTGATTTTAATAATTGTTGCATATTCTTTTTATTTACTCCTGAAGTATACAGAACAGCGTGTTTGGTTGTTTGTTATGACATTAACCTGCGTGATAGTTGTGATTTTTTTACCCGCAGATATAATTTTTGGCGGAATTCGATCGCTCAACACGCGCTACATGATTCCCTGTTATTTAGGAATTCAAATAGCTGTTGCCTATCTTTTTGCTTCCAAAATCACATCTCCTCAAGTTACAGTGCAGTTGCAAAAGCTGTGGAGGCTTGGTTTTGCTGCTGTGCTATCTGTTGGGATTATCTCTTGCTGCATCTATTTGCCGGCAGACACTTGGTGGAATAAAGACCGTTCTTATATTAACATCCCGATCGCCCGTACAATCAACTCAGCTTCTAGACCATTAGTCATCACAGATATGTGGGTGTATAGTGTAGATAAGATCGGCAATTTACTCGGTATGAGTTCCCTAATCAATTCCCCAGCTAAATTTTTAGTATTGCCGCCAAAAATCATTGAAATACCAGATAATTTTAACGAGATATTTTTGTACGATATTTCGCCAACAATCAAATCTGAAATAGAAAAAAACAATCGTTATACAATCGAAAATATTTACCCTCAAACAAATCAATCAATGATTTTCGGTAAATTGGTTAAAAAGTAAATTCTGGTTGAAAAAATGCGTATTAATTTTCCCCGAAATTGGTTGAATTTTCTGATAATCGCCGTATTAGTCGTCGGTATATTTTTCCGGTTCGCAAATCTCGATCGCAAATTCTACTGGATCGACGAAACCTATACTTCGCTGAGAATTTCTGGCTACACTGAAGCCGAAATGCTCAAAAACACTTCGTACCAGAAAATAACCTCGCTCTCGGATTTACAAAAATATCAGCAGATAAATCCCGAAAAAACTTTAACTAATACGCTAAATTCTTTAGCAACAGAAGATCCCCAACACCCGCCAATTTATTACATACTAGCCCGATGGTGGGCTCAATATTTTGGCACTTCTGTCACAGCAATGAGAAGTTTGGCTGCTGCGATTAGCTTGCTAGCATTCCCCGCTGTTTATTGGCTAGCTTGGGAATTATTTCAATCCTCTGCTGTGGGTTGGATGGCGATCGCAATTTTCGCCATTTCTCCCTACCATATCCTGTTCGCCCAAGAAGCAAGACAGTACAGTTTGTGGACTCTCGCTACTATTTTATCAACTGCCGCCCTGTTGCGAGCAACGCGCGCTACCGACGAAAATCAAAGCCCAATTAGGCTGGTTTATCACTGGACAATTTACGTACTCATGACAGCAATGGGACTTTCCACCCATTTGTTATTTGTCTGCGTCGCTGCGGCTCATACAATCTACATCACCATCATGGCGAAGTGGCGCGATATTAAAACATTTATTCCGTATTATGCAGCAGCTTTACTAGCATTTATCTTCGCGATTCCTTCTCTAGTAAATGCTGTAGAAAAATTCGATCAAATTAGAAGTACAACAGTATGGGCACAACAGACAAATCTCTTAAGATTAGTTACCAGGTGGGTTGGTTCCGTCACCATCGCATTTTTTGATATCGGTATTGATGGCAGTGCTAATAGCGCACAATTAGCGTTTCTAATTCCCGTGAGTCTAATTATCCTAGCTTTAGTTGGATACGCAATTTATTTTCTGTGCAAGCAAACACCAACAGGAGCGTGGTTGTTGATATTGTTACTGATTGCCACAACTGCTTTGTTTTTAGCAGTACCTGATATATTTCAAGGTGGCAGGCGATCGACAAATCCGCGATATTTAGTACCTTGTTATGTGGGAATCCAACTAGCAGTTGCTTACCTGTTGTCTACCAAAGTTAGCCTGAATCTCGATAATTTTAAGGAACAAAGATGGTGGAAGATAGCTATAATAGCACTGTTTTCGGCTGGCATTATATCCGCTGGAGTTAGTTCTGGGGCCGATAGTTGGTGGAATAAAGGCAGCGGTTGGTTGCGCGCCGACTTGGAAGTAGCAAGAATAGTTAATGCAGCCAGCAATCCCCTGATCGTTAGTGATACGAATATTGCATACATCATGCCTTTAAGTTATCGGCTACAACCAAAAGTCAAACTGCTAATAGAACCCCGCTGTTACACTTCTTGCTACCAAAATCGAGAATTGTTACGGAAAAAACCACAACTCCCGAAAATTCCCGGCGGTTTCAGCGACTTGTTTTTGTACAGACCGTCCTCAGCTTTGCGATCGGCAATTCAACAGCAAAACTATCAAATAGCTCCGGTTGACGCTAATGTTGAGCTAAATCTCTGGAAAATTAGCAAGAAATAAACAACTTACCACAAATGAGGTTTTTGGTAGTATGTCGCAAGTATAGTTCAATAGGGGTGCTTTTCGGGGTAAGCTAGAAATTAAGAATCAAAAAATAACATAAAAAAAATCTACAATGACAGTAACTGAAACCTCCAATATTCGCAAACTGCTGTGCGATCCAGACTTAGGGCTGATCCCTCATCTAGAAAAGTGCTTGAAAGACTTGCACTCGTCTGCGATCGCCAGCGGAGAGAAATTCAAGGTAGAACCTTATGATATCGAACTCAACAACTGCCACACCCACAAGCATCCCAACGACCAAAGACCGATCGTCACTCAGTCAGTGTTAATCAAAATTCCCTTGACAGGGAAAGCTGAAGACAAGATGCACTTATTTCTGATTGCAAGTGACTTGCAGAACCAAATCGACATCAAAATTATCGACTGGAGTGCCTTAGAACGCCGCCAATACGACATTCACGGCATCCCCTTAAAGCAGCCGATTACCAAAATTGAGGGCGAGATGAATTACCAATTAGTATTCGATCGACCAAACTACTGCTGTATTACTCTGTGCCGCCAATTTGACTTGACTTACGCGGCAAATTATTAATATCAGAGTCGGTGGTTGATGCCGCAACTACACAAAATTAGGACTGAAGTCCGAACGATCAAACTTGATTATAGGTTCGATCGTTCGGACTTTAGTGCTTCTTAATAAAACTCCAAGAAAGGACTGAAGTCCGAACGATCAAACCGACTCGATTATAGGTTCGATCGTTCGGACTTTAGTCCTTATTCAGATTGTTATGAGGAAGGACTGAAGTCCGAACGATAAAACCGGGAAGGATTTAAACTGTTTGATTGGCGGTTTCCGCCAAAATCTGCTTAATTTGAGCAGCAGTTAGATTCGGATTAGCCTGTAACATCAAAGCGATCGTCCCAGCTACGTGCGGCACTCCCATAGAAGTACCAGCAAAATATCGATAGGGAATCCCTGGTTGAGAAAGCGGTACAGTAGAATAAATGTCGCCAGCATCCGCCCTACCGCCGTCGCCGCCCGGAGCAACAAAATAACTTAGCAACTCCGCTCCCGCCCGGTTAGAAAAATCTGCAAATAAGCCATTCCGGCTAACAGCACCGACAGCAATTCCGACCTCATTAGCAAACCGAGCCGGATAATCTACCTGCGGGCGAGCATCATTTCCGGCGGCCGAAATTACGATCGCGCCTTTAGCTTCAGCAGCTCGAATAACACTCAATTCTTCGTTGTTCAACTGTTGGCCACCCAAACTGACATTAATCACCCTTGCGCCATTTGCCGCCGCATAATTGATCGCATTAATTTCATCCCTAATTTTCCCCACCCCGGTGCGATCGAGTATTTTTAAAGGCATAATCTTCGCAGTCGGAGCCGTTCCAGTAATCCCAACCCCATCTCTTTTTGCAGCAACTAAACCCGAAATATGAGTGCCGTGACTATTATCATCCATCGGGTCATTATCGTTGTTGACAAAATCCCATCCCCGGAAATCATCCACAAAACCATTGCCATCATCATCAACACCGTTGCTAGCTTTATTTCTACCTGCTGAATCAACGCCAGTTTCCCCCACATTGCTCCAAATATTCCCGATCAAATCCGGGTGATTGTAGTCAATGCCGCTGTCGATAACTGCTACTACAATGCCGTCTCCAGTCAATCCCTTCGCCCAAACTTCTGGAGCTTTAATTAAATCTCTACCCCAATCGTCGCCGCCCAAATTGGGAACATCAGGAAAAGTTGGACTACCTTGAGCAGCAGCAACTGCTGCCGCCGCATTCACCAAACCGAACCCAAAACGAGTGTCAAAACCCGGTAAGTTGCTGGCACTGTTATCAGAAATAGTTGGAGGGGTTGCAGACAGATTTAGGGTAAAGTTTGTGTTGCCTTGAAATTGATAAATTCGGACGTAGTAAGTTCCTGCTGCTAAACCATCGATGTCGATCGACTCCGGCGATAAACCCGATTCTTGAGCAGAAGCAATAATATCGGTAAAGTCAATAGAATTGTCGCCGTTGATATCTTTAATTAAAGCAACGTCAACATCGGCCGTCAAACCGCTGACAGCTAATTTAAAGTCGCTATTTGCCTGTAAAGTAAAGCGGTAAAGGTCGTCTGGCCGGGCGTTGCTAACCGAGTCGGCGATCGTTTGAGTGCCGCTCAAAACGCCTAAATCGCGGGCTTGGCTGAGTTGGTTGCCCAATACGCTACTTGCAGAGATGAATGTACCGCTGAGGTTTTGTGGAGATGCGTTGGCAACTAGGCCTAAAATAGCATTGGATTGGCTAATTTTAATTAATGTATTGGAAATGCCGGGGGCGATCGAGATTTCTTCGAGAATCAAGTCAGCTTCGGTAAGATTGTCAGTCAGCCCGATCGCATCCACAAAACTGTTAAAGTCAGTAATGATATCAGCAGCAGCCGGATCGGAGACTGCCGTGTCGCTGCGGAGGACAAAGGTATCGGAGCCCAAACCCCCTGTCAGGGTATCTGTGCCCCCATCGCCCACTAAAACGTCGTTACCGCGGCCGCCGTAGAGGGCATCATCTCCCCTACCTCCCTGCAGGGTATCGCTGCCAGAATTGCCAAATAAGAAGTCATTGCCGGTACCGCCGTTAAGCAAGTCATTGCCGACACCACCGAAGAGCGTATCGGAATTGCCGTCGCCGAGGAGTCTGTCGTTACCATTATCACCGTTGAGGCGATCGGCATCCGAGGAACCGACAATAAAATCGTTACCACCGAGGGCAAAAAGTCCGTTAGGATAAGGAGTCAAAAAGCCCGGAGTTAAGGTTAAACTGTTGGGGTTATTGTCTAAAAGGTAGGAAAGACCGTCAGGGCTCGGGCCGGCCATAGAAATGTACTCCTTAAGTGCGATCGATCTAAATTTTAGATTTAAAATATGAGATTGTGGTTAAGAAATCAATAATCCCAAATTCACGCATCAGGATTCAGAAAATGGGAAACCAAAATTTACGTCGAATTCAGAATTTTTTCCAGCTTGCAAAATCCCGTATCCAGCCTTATTTGCGCTATGTGATTTTGGGCGGGACGTTTTTATTTATTGCTCAAGCTTTTTTAACTCACTGGCGAGAAGTCGCGAATATCCAAATTAGAGCCGAAAGTTTTCCGTTGCTGGCGATCGCCCTCGGCATTACTTTATTTTCGCTGATTTTTGTCGGCTGGGTGTGGATGTTGATTTTGCGGGAATTCCGTCAACGTGTAAATGCCGCGTGGGCGATTCAAGTTTTTCTCAAAACTAATATTGCCAAGTATTTGCCGGGGAATATTTGGCATTTTTGGGGTCGAATATTGGATGCAAAAAAGGCAGGCATTTCGCCAAAAGTTGCTACTCTCAGCGTGTTGCTGGAACCGCTGCTGATGGCTTCGGCAGGCGTTTTGATTGGCTTGCTGTGTGTTGATAAAATTAATTGGTGGTTGCGGCTTGTGGGTTGTACTGCTATTTTAATTGCCATTCGTCCTCAAACTCTAAATCCGATCGTCCTATTTGTAGAGAAGTTAAAGTTAAAGAAGAAGAGTGGGGAAAATTCTCAGGTTGAAGATGCTGCGGGCGATCGACAGATTTCTCGTTTAGGGTCTAGCTCCAATATAGCGAAAAAAACATCGAGTGTCAAGTCTAATCGCCAAATTAATTTACCAATTAAACGCTATCCTTTAGTGCCGTTAATCGGACAAATGTGTTTTATCGGATTGCGGGGGAGCGGATTTTTGCTAACGGTAATGGCTTTAAATCCGGTAAATTTTCTCGATATTCCCAATTTGTTCGGTGCTTTTTGTTTTGCGTTTGTGGTGGGTTTGGTTGTACCGGGTGCGCCGGGGGGAATGGGAGTATTTGAAGCAACGGCGATCGCGCTGTTGTCCGATCGCTTTTCGACGGGTATAATTCTGAGTGCGGTGGCTTTGTATCGGATAATTAGTATTCTGGCGGATGTTGCGGGTGCTGCTTTGGCAAAGATCGATCGATCGCGCGGGCACAGTTAAAAAAAGGCGAATTTGAAACCCGATATTTGAGGAATTAGCTGTGAGTCCGACAGTCCGACAGGGGTTGAAAACCCCTGTCTCATAGCGAAAGTCCTCTAAAAGAGGACTGAGATTGACGTTATTTTCCGTCAATTTTTGCAGTCGGTTTTAACCGACTTTCGCTGTAAGGCGGGGGTTTAAACCCCCGCCGGAATCCGGGATTGCGGGTCGCTCGAACTGCGGAAAGTACAGTAAAAATAGATTAATTTGAATTAAAGCATTTTTTCCAGAAATTGCTTGGCCCGATCGCACTTCGGGTTACTAAAAAACTCCTGCGGCGGCACATCTTCCGCCACCTTTCCACCATCCAGAAACAAAATCCGGTGGGCCACTTCCCGCGCAAAACCCATCTCGTGAGTCACAATTGCCATTGTAATGCCCGTCTGCGTCAAAGCTTTCATCACCTCTAACACTTCTTTAACCATTTCAGGATCGAGTGCAGAAGTCGGTTCATCCATCAACAAAATTTCCGGTTCCATAGCCAAGCAGCGGGCGATCGCCACCCGCTGTTTTTGACCCCCCGAAAGCTTAGAAGGATAAACCTCCGCCTTATCCGACAAACCCACTTTTTCCAACAATTCTAAACCCTTCAGGCGCGCTTCATCCTTAGCAATATGCTTCACCTTGAGAGGCGCATAGGTCACATTTTGCAGCACAGTCATGTGCGGGAACAAGTTAAATTGCTGAAACACCATCCCCACTTTCTGCCGTATTTGCATAATATCGGCCTTCGGCAAAGTGATATCTACGCCGTCAATGTAGATTTGTCCCGAAGTCGGAACTTCCAGTAAATTCAAACATCGCAAAAAAGTAGATTTGCCGCAGCCAGAAGGGCCGATAATCGCAATCACTTCTCCTTTGTGAATCTCCGTGGTAATCTCGCGCAAAACCTTAAGATTGCCAAAAGATTTATACAGGCGATCGACCTTAACTGCTACTTTGGAGTCTGCGTTCGAGTACATTGGCCCCCCAAGTTAAACTAAGCACCATTAAATAATAAATTGCGCCGACAAATATCAAAGGTTCAAAGTAAATATACTTTTCTGCTCCCACAATTGTAGCGCGGCGCAGCAAATCTTCTACGCCAATGACTGAAACTAAAGCTGAATCCTTCAGCAAAGCAATACTTTCATTCACCAATGCAGGCAAAATATTTTTCAATGCTTGCGGCAAAATAATATCGCCCATCATCTGTTTGTAGGGAACACCAAGGGATTCTGCTGCTTCTTTTTGACCTTTATCTACGGCTTGAATTCCGGCGCGGATTGTTTCGGAAATATAAGCCCCAGAATTCAGGAAAAAAGTAATCACCCCAGCTTGCAGCGCAGATATATTATAGCCCGTAAGCTGCGGCGTTGCAAAATAAACTAAAGTCAATTGCAAAATTAGCGGCGTTCCTCGAAAAATTGAGGTGTAAGCAGCACCGAACCAAGCCAGCGGTTTAATGCTAGAAATTTTGAACAGAGATAGCACGATTCCCCAGAGAAATCCCAGAAATGCCGACAGCAAGGTAAAGGTGAGCGTTACCCATATCCCAGACAAAATATAAGGCAAACTCGGCACGATTTTGCCAAAATCTAAGCCGAACTTGGGCGTTACCGCCGGCTGATTTGCTTGAGCGGGTTCTGGCGCGATCGGGCGAGAAAACCACTTAGTAGCTAGTTCCTGAATTTGACCGCTGGCTTTCATTTGCTGGAGGACGCGGTTGAATTCTGGAACTAATGTCGAACCTTTGCCAAAGGCGATCGCCGAACCGCTTTCTTCAGTATTCGGAATTGTGTTAAATTCCAAGTCTGGGTTCGCTGCTGCATAACCTGTAGCGACAGTATCCTCAATTACTCCTGCCGCCAGCCGATTTGATTTAACTTCTTGAATGATATCAGGAATCCTGTTCAGAGGAGCCAGTTGCACCCCCGCCATTTTTTTCACAGCTTCCTGCTGAATGCTTCCGAGTTGAACCCCTACTTTTTTCCCCGTTAAGTCTTCAGGTTTGGTCAAATTGCTGCCTTTTTTGGCGACAATTGTATTTTGAGCTTCGTAGTAAAGGTCAGAAAAATCAACATTTTTTTTCCTTTCTGCTGTAGGAGTCATTCCCGCCATCACTAAATCGGCTCTTCCCGCCTGCAAAGCGGGAATTAAGCCGTTAAAATCCATGCCGACGACTTTCAGTTCGTAGCCCAATTCTTTAGTAATATATTTGGCAATATCGATGTCAAAACCGATGATTTCGTTGCCGCTAACCGCTGTATCTTTAAATTCATAGGGCGGGTAGTCTGGGGAAGTCGCTAGGGTTAAAGTTTTGTTGGCTTGGGCGTAACTGGCGATCGCAATTAAGCTAAAGGCGATCGCGATCGCCGCCACCACCATCGCTCGGAATTTAAAACGTTTCATGTTGACTGTTGACTGTTGACTGTTGACTGTTGACTGTTGACTGTTGACTGTTAACTGTTGACTGTTGACTGTTGACTGATGACTGATGACTGATGACTAATGACTACTGACTACTGACTACTACCATAGTTTAGAAATTAAAACTCGTCCGCAGAACTCCCACCCATGTTGTACCGTTGTCCTTATTGTGATCGGTATTGGTAATCATATAAACTCCGGGCGTAACGCTGATAAAATCGCTCATTTGGATGCGGTAAAGAGCCTCTACGTGCAGAGAAGTAGCATTGTCTTTGTTTTCTTTAATATCGTTGCGAGTCACCTTGGGCGGGACGCCAACAATCAGGCCGCCGACATTACCTTCTCCGAACAAATCTGGGAAAGCAAAAGTCACTCCACTGTTCCAAATATCCGCCTTTGCATCGCCGCCGGACAACTGCTGAGCGTCTATATATCCCGCCCACCCTGAAAGCGCAAATCGAGGCGAAGCCCGCCAACTTGCTTGAACGCCGAAATGGTTTCCTCTTGTGGCACTTTGATTGAATGGTTGATTGGCGTTATTGCTGCCGGTACCGAGAGAAAGATCGACATCATTTTTGCGGGAGTAACTTCGCACGTAACTTAGGGCTAAATCGAGATTGGAACTTGGGGAATATGTTAATTGAGCGATCGCCCCGTAGCTGCCGTTAAAAATTCCGTTACCCTGTGTAGAGTCAGCCGCGTTATTAGCAAGATAACTTAAAGTTAAATTCAGTTTGTCGGTGACAAGGTGATTGATCGCAATTCCGGTTTCTCCGGGAGTGTTGTAAATAGCGGGGTTGAACGCTCCAAACCGAGAAACAGCACCTTGAGCCGCACTATCAAAATAAGGGTTGATGACAGGAGCAACGTCATCCGAAGTAAGTCCAGTTGCTCCTATTTCAACAGTGGTGCTGTTACCGATCAGGAACTGATAGCTGAGTTTATCGAGGACGATTTCAGAACCGCGATCTCCGTCGAAGTTGGTGCGAGTCATGGGAGTGCCGGTAGTGCGATCGTACCGAGCACTATTTCTCGCTTGCAACCGTGTTCTCAAACGGTCAGTTCCAGTAAAGCTAGTATCGAAATTCAAACGCACGCGATAGCCCAAGTTTGTAGCAGTTTTGTCATCACCGACAGCACCTTTACCGAAGGTATCGCTCACAGCAAAAATGGTTTCTGCATTCAATTTAGTAGTTGTCGAAAACTGATTGGCTTCGAGTTCGCTCGTCCGCGCTTCTAAGGCATCAACTCGACCGCGCAAGCTCGTTAATTCAGCGGCAAATTCTTCTTGCAAGCGTTGCAGTATTGCCAAATCTTCTTTGGTGACAAAATTAGCAGTTGACGAGCCAATTAGTTTGGTAACTTGGTCTAAACAAGCGTTCACACCGGCGGCGAATTCGTATCGAGTTAAAGCTCGGTTGCCGCGATAGGTTCCGTCTGGATATCCCGCGATGCAGCCGTAGCGTTCGACGAGGGATTGTAGCGCGCCAAATGCCCAATCTGTCGGCCGCACGTCGGATAATTGAGATACTGATGTCACCTGATCCATAGAGCTCGCATCTGGCGATCGCTCTGCGGGTTTTTCTCGCTCAATTGCTGGGGTTTCAGATTGATTTAACTCGCTGGCAATGACTGGCGCAGTCGGGGGATTTGATGTTGCGGTTAATTCGCTTTCTGGGATGTCTGCTGTCGTGCCAGAGGTGACTGTTTCTGGCGGTGCGGGAAGTGTTGTGGCTGGATTTGGCGGGCTTGTTTCTGCGGCAAGCTGCTGCTGGGTTTCCGTAAGGGCGATCGGCTCTTGCGCATCAGGAATTAGCATCGGTGCGGCAGTTGTTTCTGCTGCAAAGACTGTGCTTTTTACTAACAAGAGGTTACTAAAAAAAGCTAGGCAAAACCAGAAACTTTTCCCAAAAAGTTTTGACATTATGGCTCCTGCTATATAAATAGTGAAAAATCTTGTTTCTTGTCACCGCAGCTTGAACTGGTTTTACTTGACGGAAAACCAGGCTCGGCAACAATTATTTCGCCACCAAACTTTTGAAATTTATAATTGAGCTGGCGTTGAAATTACTAAAATCCACAATCCGCACTTCAGAATAGGCGGACATCTTTGTTTTACTCTTTTCTCCTTCTTGGGCGCGCTTTGTGCCCTAGAAGAGTTGGTTGAAAATTATTGTCAACCGCAGAGCTAGGCAGGTGGATATTTTATGTTAGTGCAGAAAATCGATCGCTGTCAAGTCTGTGCGATCGCCGATCGCAGTAAAGCATGACAATTGATGGGAACCAGCGCAAAGGAGTTTACCAATTAAAGGTATTTTTCAATAAACTGGTTTTCAGAAAATCTTGTTAAAAAATCGGCCATAAAAAAGAAGTATTACCTATTGACAGGGCTAGGATTCTTGTGGTATATTTTAGATAATGGGAGTGGTGAGTAGGATTTTAAAATTGTCACCACTTCCATTATCTAATAATACATTATTGAATGGTGAAAGTCAAGCGTTTGACCCGAAAAAAAAAGGCGATTTTTTTTAATTCACTCAATTAAAATTAATTGACGCCCATGACTAATTCGCCGTTACCGTCAATAACTTCGCCAATTTCAAAAGCAGCAATGCCCTGAGACTCAAACCATTTAACAGTTTGTTCGACTTGGGCGCGATCGAGCAACAACACAAAGCCAATACCCATATTAAAAGTATTGAACATATCTGCCGTCGCAACTGAGCCAGCTTCAGCGATCCAGTCAAAAATCGGCAAACTTGGCCAGCTATTAGTGTTAATTTTCACAGATTGATTTGCTCCCAAACACCGAGGCAAATTCTCCGGCAAACCGCCGCCCGTAATGTGAGCCATACCGTGAATTTCCAAGCCGCTCTTCAGGGCTTCGAGGACTGGTTTTACATAAATTGTAGTCGGAGTCAGCAGCACTTCTCCTAAACTTTGGCCACCTAACTTTTCCGGTTGGGAATTCCAATCAAAACCCAAATCGCCTGCAATTTTTCTCACCAAACTAAAACCGTTGCTGTGTACGCCCGAACTAGCCAGTCCCACAGCAACATCTCCCACCTGTACTCGGGAACCGTCCAACAATTTGCTCTTTTCGACAATACCTACGCAAAACCCAGCCAAATCGTACTCTCCGGCTTGGTAAAAACCCGGCATCTCGGCTGTTTCCCCGCCCAACAAAGCACAGCCCGCTTGTTTGCAACCGTTAGCAATTCCTGTCACCACCGCAGCTAATTGTTCGGAGTTTAACTTTCCCGTCGCCAAATAATCGAGAAAAAACAGGGGCTCGGCGCCGGATGTCAGCACATCGTTGACGCACATGGCTACCAAGTCGATACCTACTGTGTCATGCCGATCGAGATCGTGGGCCAATTTCAACTTAGTCCCAACGCCGTCAGTGCCCGAAACCATCACCGGCTCTTTTAAACCCTCCGGGACGCTGAAAAACCCGCTAAATCCGCCGAATCCGCCCAAAACTCCCGATCTGTGGGTGCTTTTGACTGTATTCTTGATGCGATCGACAAAAGCTCTGCCCGCCTCAACATCCACACCTGCTGCTCGATAATCCATAAGTCCGCAAGTCCGCCAAATCTATTTGTAAGTTTTAGTTTATGCCCATAACGGGTAACAGTTGAATCTAGGAGCTGGAACCTTAGTCCAAAATTTGAGGCCGATGGCGACGAGTATCGGAAACTTGTATCCGTTTTTTAGCGGGGTCAACCGTTAACACTTGACAAACAGATTTTTTTAGACTAGCCATTTGGCAGCTCATAAAATAGGCTAATTTATTGTAAATTTTTGTAAATTTTTCAGGAATTTCTAAAACGGCCGTAAGCATTGCAATTAAAGGATTTTATGAGACAGAACTCTGAGAATATTTGATGAAGATTGGGTGCAATGTGTCGGGACAGCGATCCCCAACCGCAAAAGATTGTGGTAGTCTGTTGCAGTTCGTGAACAAAACACAAATTGCGAATCGAGGATGAGTTGTCAAATATCAGGGAAGCTTCCGCAATTTTTTTGGGGGCTGAAGCATTAGAGCAAAAATGCACTCGGATACTTTGCTTAGACTTGCGGGGGAATGGCGAAGGGCTCTTAAAAAAATCCTTGATGCCATTCGGTCATGAGGCCAAATCCTCCAATCTCGATTGGCAATGGCTTTCACAAAAATGGACGTATGAAGGAAAAATTTGTTGGTGGTCTACTCGCTATCCTGTTAGTTCCTGTGGTAGGAACGGCATCTTCTTGTCACGCACAAGCAACAGATGTCGTCAAGCAAAACTCTCAGGCTTACAAGCAAGTAATTGCCACCCAACCGTCCCCGCAGTTAAACGCGGATCGGGTAGAAGCACAAAAAGTTGGACAATATCAGTACCAAGCAAGGGCTGAAATTGTCCAAGACTCGATCGTCAAAATCCAGCCCCACGAATTGGGCGGGCGACAAGCAGCGACAGTTTACGTGCGAAACATTCCAGTCATCACCTTTCTGAACCCAAGTCCCGAAACAGATACCAAAATCGGAAAAACTGGCGACAGAAAAGCCGATGCTAGCAGTCAGTTAAAAGTAGCGGGTGCGAAAGAAAATCCCAAAGCCGGAAACATTGCCAGCAACTCTAGCAACCAAGAACCAGATCCAGTGTGGCGGGCATCAAGCTTAGCAGCAAGACTCAACCAGCTAGCCCGCAACAACATCGATCCGAACAGCATTACCGTGAAGTGGGAAAAAGGCGATCGCTACATGATCCAGGCAAACGGCGAGGACTTGGTAAACATCAACGCCGAAAACATCCTCCCCGACACCACCAGTGACTTGAGCCGAGACGCCCTGCAAGTCACAAATCGCCTCCGCCGACTCCTGGGCAACGCTCCACCCCTACAAGAAGTAGCAGGTCAACCCCAACCAGAAGCCCCCGTGCTGTCTCTGGGGCCAGTTCAAGTGCGGCTCAGTGGCTGGGCTTCCTGGTACGGCCCAGGATTTGACGGCAACCTCAGCGCCAGCGGCGAACGTTTCAACCAAAATGATTTGACAGCAGCCCACCGCCAATTGCCCTTCGGCACGCTAGTCATGGTGAGAAATCTTGACAACGGCCGCACCGTAGTCGTCCGCATTAACGATCGCGGGCCCTACGTGGGCGATCGACTAATTGACCTATCTGCCGGCGCGGCCAACGTGCTGGGAATGATGAGCAGCGGCGTTGCGAGAGTCGAAATCGAAGTAATCGAACCGAAGCAGCAAACAACTGTGGGACGTTGACAGTTGACAGTTGACAGTTGGCTTAGAGAAGGGTTGACAGCTACCTCTACCTTGAAGGAAGAAGATTGGAGTAATGAATAGTCTGATTTTAATTTCTCCCTACAAGGGTGGAGGCTTTAAACCAATTCTTTCTGGTAAGGCAGAATAAATAAGTTATCCGAAGTGTAGAAGGCAGAAAGTAGAATAAAAATGACATCTTGGACTCGTCGAGTCCCGATGCGGGCGGGCGAGGCAAGTTGCTAATATCGCTGCAAGATGTCCGATCGAAAAAATTCTCAATCAAAAATTCTGCATTCTGCTGAATGCCTTCAGGAGTTAATCCGTGCGCCTGTTTACTACGATTGCAGCCCTACGCTGCTACTTAAATTTACAAAAGTCTGCGGCATCGCATTTACAAATCGGTTTAGTGCCGACAATGGGAGCTTTGCACAGCGGACATTTGAGCTTAATTCAGCGGGCTAGACAAGAAAATGCGATCGTCCTGGTTAGCATTTTTGTCAACCCGCTGCAATTTGGGCCGACAGAAGATTTTCAAGATTATCCCCGGAATTTCGAGCAAGACCGGCTGCTGTGCGAACAAGCTGGGGTTGATGCGATTTTTGCTCCCTCAGCAACGGAAATGTTCGGGAACCAAGGGGTCGATTCCCTACGGGATAGCTTCGCTTCACGCACACAAACAGCAAAAACCGTCGAACAACAGATTCACCTTTCATCCTTAACTCAAGTAGTGCCGCCACCCGCGATGACATCGGTGTTGTGTGGCAAATCCAGGCCTGGTCATTTTCAGGGCGTGGCGGCAATTGTGACCAAACTTTTGAGTTTAGTGCAGCCAACAAAAGCTTATTTCGGTCAAAAAGACGCGCAGCAGCTAGCAATTATCCGCAAGCTAGCCTGTGATTTTAACTTGCCTGTCGAGATTGTGGGTTGTCCGATCGCCCGCGAAGCATCAGGACTGGCAATGAGTTCTCGAAATCAGTATTTAACAACAGAGCAAAAACAGCAAGCCTGCGTACTCTACCGCGCCCTGCAACAAGCCTCAAAAACTTTTGCTTCAGGTGACCGCACCGCAGCGGCAGTAATCGCTGTAGCCCGCGCAGAAGTCGCTGGAGAACCCGCAATTAAGCTCGAATATGCGGAAATTGTCGATCCCGACACTTTGACACCGTTGCAGGTTGTAGAGACATCGGGACTTTTGACAGTAGCAGCCAGAGTGGGATCTACTCGGTTGATTGACAATATAATTTTGAGAAACCGCCGTCCAATTGTGGCGATAGACGGCCCAGCGGGAGCAGGCAAATCGACTGTAACTCGGCAATCCGCAAAAGTTCTGGGCTTGTGTTATCTGGATACCGGCGCGATGTATCGGGCGCTGACTTGGCTAGCATTGAAAACAAACACGCCGATGTCCGACGAATGTGCGATCGCCGAATTGATCGGTTCCAGCTATTTAGAATACAATCTCGATCCGGCATCTTTGAGCCTGAAGATTAACGGCGAAGATGTAACCGAGGCAATTCGCAGTTTGGAAGTGACATCGCGCGTCTCAGAAATGGCGGCGATTTCCGTTGTGCGAGAGTTTTTGGTAGACGAACAGCGGCGCTGTGGCATCGAAGGCGGAATTGTGGCAGAAGGCCGCGATATCGGCACTAACGTGTTTCCCGATGCGGAAGTCAAGATTTTTTTGACGGCTTCGGTACAAGAGCGAGCGCGCAGGCGGTTGTTACAACTTAAAGAGACCGATCGGGCTAATATTAGTTTGGCACAGTTGGAAGAAGACATCGCTCTGCGGGACTCCAAGGACAGCACTCGCAAGATTGCACCTTTGCGCAAAGCGGCTGATGCTGTGGAAATTCAAACAGATAATCTGACTGTTGACGAAGTGATCGATCGAATTGTCGGCTTGTACCAAGAGAGAATCGGCCCGAAAAGTTAATTTTAGGGCTGGTGGGCGATCGATCGCCCACTGTCTCAAATCCGGTGCAATCAACTTATAGTGACAGGTAGGGACGCTGGCGCTGGTGTGAGTCTCTAGGAATATAGCGTGTGATTAACAGGATTTGAGCAGCATCCCCGTTGGAAAAAGTTCAATCATTCCCGGTTTTCATGGGGAGACGAGGGTTTCTTGTACACAAGTCTTAAATTTTTTTATCCTGATGGACTTCCCTGCGATCGGTTATTTGCTGTAGCATTTTTAGGGGCCATCCGATTTAAGATTATTGTCTTAACTGGATTAACTTAATATCAATATAAAATCTACAATTAACTTTGCAAAGTGTGAAAGGAGAGAATGACGTGACAAAAATGAAACGGGTGTTAAGGCGGCGAAAAAAATTAATCGTTGCTTTTATAGCCGCAGTAGGCAGTTTTTTGCTGGGTGTGACGTTGCCGATGAACTTGCGGGCAAGTGCACCAGCGACACCAATGCAGCCCCAGGTATTGGCTGTATCGCAGTCGCCAGAATCCAAGCCGATCGCCAATGTTAATGGTATCAGAGGGGCGATCGCGCATCGAGTTGAGTTTTCCCAACAGACTATAGGCCAATTAGAGGCAACCCGTTTTCAATCAGCCCTACCGTCCCAGTTTAAAGGTACGATGCTCCGTCAGGCAAAACTTAACCCCCAGCGCAAGGCGATCGCCCTGACATTTGACGATGGCCCCTGGCCGACAACAACTAGACAAATCCTAGATATTCTCAAAAAAAACAATATTAAGGCGACATTTTTTTGGGTAGGAAGATACCTGCAAACATATCCCGAACTTGGCAAACAAGTGGCGGCGGCTGGTCACGCGATCGGCAACCACACTTGGAATCACCAATACATTAAATATAATGAAGACGGTGCCGCTCGCGAGATCGATCGTACGTCATCGTTAATTGAAAAAGTAACAGGGGTAAAAACATCAATGTTCCGCCCGCCGGGAGGAATTTTAAACAATGGATTGGCAGCTTACGCACAGAAAAAAAATTATTCAGTCATCATGTGGTCTGCGGATTCTTTAGATTGGCGGAGTGCTACGCAATCGTTGATGGATAACGTAATGCGGCAAGCAAATTCCGGGGGCATTGTGTTGATGCACGACGGCGGTGGCAATCGAGCGAGGACTGTACAAGCTTTGCCCAATATTATTGCTAAATTGAGAAAGGAAGGCTACAAATTTGTAACAGTTCCAGAGTTATTGCAAATGCAAGAACAAGATTTGAAAAAGCAAAAGATAGCACAAAAATAAAAAAATGGGAGAGTGGAATTAAGCGCCATTTTCCCATTTTTTATGTCAAATCAAATAGGTTTGTAGTGAGGACTTCAGTCCTTCTTAAGAGCGGACTGAAGTCCTCACTACAAACCTAGAGACAGGGGCAAATCCTGCAATTGAGAATTCACCCAAACACCCGCAGCAACTCCCGATCGCAAAGCAGCTTCAATTTGACCATCCCCGCACAAATCCCCCGCACAAACCAGCGGCAAAGTCCCTTCCGCAGGCAAACAAGAAACAGGTAAAGGATTTCGACAAAAAGCATAGCGCCAGCGATGAACCTGCAACCATTCTGGCTGATTCAGCCAAGGCATTAAATATTCAGAAGCGCGATCGAGCAATTCCCGGCCAACAGTATCCAAATCAGTAGATTCTAAATAGCGATCGGCAAAATTAGCGCTGCTGTGAACCACAAACACAGGCTGCTGCGGATCGAGCCGCTTGCTGCTGTCCAGGCCAATCCAAGCTAAATCAGAATCATCGGGAAAAGAAACAGATTTCCACTGCGGATTTAGATTGCTCAAATCAGAATTTCGTGCCGCAGAATAGCCAGCCATAACTGTAATGCAAGGGTCATATTCTACAGAACGCAATTTGTCAATAAAATCAGGCGACAAACCAATTTCTGAATCCAAAAATATTAAAGCTTGAGGAGCAGGAATTGCCACAACCACAGCCCTAGCAATCAATTCTTGAGGTAGCTCTAAATTGTCGTCGGTAACTTCCAGAGAAAGACGCCACATTTGGCTGTCGGTACGAGAAATAGCTGTGACGCGGCGGCCGTACCAAATGTCTAAACCTTCTGCGATATATTTACCGACAGCATTCATCCCAGCAGGGGCGACATAACAAGAACTAGGAATAGATGATATTTCTCCTTGTCGGAATTCTCCCACGCTATCCGTCCAGAGTTTCAGGATCTGGCGATCGACCAAAACATCAATTAACGCTTGCACCGCATCTCCCTGCGGCTCCAGATAGCGAGCCCCATGATCGGCCCTCGTGCCGTGTACACGGCGAGTAGCGACTCGTCCGCCCGGGCCGCGAGATTTCTCAACAACCGCCACAGAATAGCCAGCCAGGCGCAACTGCCGAGCACAAATCAGCCCCGCCATCCCCGCACCGATCGCCACAACATCAAACATAGTTAAACTGTCAGTATTTTGGATTTAGTAATCAGCTTAAAGGCTGCGGGGCCACAGATGCTCTGCGCCACGAGTATAAAAGCCCAAAGCCATCGCCCTGCGTCACGTAGTAGAATAGGGGACAGCATGAATCGACAGGTAAGATTAGTTTAAAAGAATGTAGCGCTCGGCAAGTTCCACAGCGCGATCGTTAAGATAGGGCAAAATCTAAAATCTAAAATAGTATTAGGCGAGGGCAAAATTTTGGACGAACTCAGAGCAGCATTAGAATTGACAACAGAAGAAGAATTGCAGCAACTAACAGAACTTCTGTTCAGCCGCAAGTTTAACCCTTTAGATTACGTGCAAACCCCCGCACCCATAGACGTACAAAGCCGCGATCGCGAAGCGTGGCTAGACGCCGTAGAACAGCGGTTTCGCTACCTTGCAGCCGACGGGTTGACGGTACTCAGGGGGCGAACCGAACAAGTAACTTACAGACAAGCGCTAATTCAAGTTTGCCGCTATCTCAAAATCCCTTATCCCAAACAGTTGTCAACTACCGACTTAGAAGCCGAAGTATTTCTGCATTTAATGGGCCGGGCGTGGAAGCGTTTACCGGCAGACGAACAGCAAGCGCTGACAGTGCGCGTACAGCGAGCAATTGTTGAGTCCAAACTCTCCGAGCCCCTGCCGATTTCTGCTGAAAAAGACCCGATCGGTTTGCTGTTCAAAGGTGGGAGCGCTTTAGCTGTGAGTTCCATCTTAAAACCAATGT
>PVWI01000325.1 GCA_003003725.1 filamentous cyanobacterium Phorm 6
TTCGTTCATTGCTTACAACCCATGTTTTTAGAATTTTACATTCTTTGTCGGGGAAAAACAAGGGGGAAACCCGACTTTCTGAATCGTCTGGAGTCGTTGGAGTATATGTAGGGTGTGGATACATCGACAATCTCTAAAAAAGAGTAAAAATCTCATAGCGACGCACCTTACAATGATCGTGTAGGGTGGTGCGTCGCTATGAGATTGTGGATTTTTTTTAGGGGTTTTCAAGGGCGACACACCCTACAAATTTTGATCTTTCATTTGCATAGTCCTTCGCCGGACACGGCAGTGCCGTTTCCCTACAGATGATAGGCTAAATATGAAAGATTGAGTGCTAATTTTCAGAATTGGTATTTAAGGTGGCGGTAGAGTGCCAATCAGATTTTGAGCTAATTCGAGAAATTCTTCAGCTTGGGCGATGGAATCTGCTGCTTGATTAGCCATTACAGCATTCATTTCGCCATAATCTCCAGCATTTCGCAATTCCTGCGATCTAATTAAGAATTGGTGAAATTTCACAGGTACTCTTCCTGTACGAGCAAATTCTCTACCAAAGGCGCTGATGACTGCGGAATGTTTGGAAAAAGATAATCCTTCACCCTCTAGAAATGCTTCAGCAATATAAAACATTGCGTAATAGGCGCGAGAAGCTGCATAATCAGGGTATCCACCATCCAATATGAATTTTGCTGCTGAAAGGCTTTGACGAGCTTTGAGGAGTAAGTTTAATTAAGCAGGTGTCATATTATAATTCCGTCTCTACGGATATTTCTCAGCAAAGGGCCTTGATAATTAGTAAACCGTTCCTCATTCATAAAGTTGCAGCTAATTACCACCTCATTTTGTAGGGATAAATCTGCTACAATTGGGATAGTTCGATCGATTTCTTCACCGATTTGGACTGGTGCTTTGAGAACGACTAAAACATCAATATCTGAGTCGGGATGGGCGTCGCCGCGCGCTTGGGAACCGTAGAGTACCATTTGCGTGAGCCGATCGCCATACAGGATCTCAAATTGCGATCGCAACTGAGTTAGAATGCTCTTGAGCTTATCGTTGACCTTCATATTTGCGATAGATAAATGGTTTAAGGGCGATTCCCTACGGGATAGCTGCGCCGCGCGTACTTGTCAATCTATGTACAGAGTATAGTCTAAATCCACAAAGGGCGATCGGTTGAAACCGTGCACTCTTCAACCCGCTTGGAGTGGGTTTCGTCTGTGTAGACGCGGTTTCAACCGCGGTTTCAACCGCCGTCTCAACCGCCGAATAATCTACCGAATCATCTACGAAAAATATCCCAACATTCCCGCGCAATCTCCCAATCTTCCTGAGTGTGAATCACAAAAACCCGCACCGCAGAATCAACCGCCGCAATATCATCATCAACCGGCGAATTCAAATTCTTCTCCCCATCCAACCTTAACCCAATAAACCCAAAAACTTCGCAAGCTGCAGCCCGCACAACCGCCGAATTTTCCCCAACACCCGCAGTAAAAATCAAAGCATCCAACCCGCCCAAACTCGCCAACATCGCCCCGATACCAGCCCGCAAACGGTGCACGTAAATATCAAAAGCAAGTTGAGCCCGAGAATTGCCATCTTTAATCGCAGCCAAAATTTGCCGCATATCGCTAGAAACCCCGGAAATTCCCTTTAAACCAGAATTCCGATTCAGAATATTATCTAGTTCCTCAGCGGTAAAGTGCGATCGCCTTAACAGATAAATTATGATACCAGGATCGATCGCCCCCGATCGACTTCCCATCATCAAACCATCCAAAGGAGTAAAACCCATCGTAGTATCAACACTCCGACCACCGAGAACCGCAGCCAGAGAGCATCCGTTGCCCAAATGACAGCTAATCAGCCGCAAATCGGCAGAATCGCGGTTGAGAATTTCAGCAGCCCTGCGAGTGCAATATTGATGGCTAATGCCGTGAAAACCGTAGCGCCGAATCCCCTCTTCCAGCCATTCGTAGGGGCCAGGATAAACAAACGCAGCGGGCGGCAATTGAGCGTGAAAAGCCGTATCAAAAACAGCAACTTGCGGCACATTTCCCAGTATTTTTTCGATTGCTTCGATGCCTTCCAAATTAACCGGATTGTGGACGGGAGCAAACTCAGACAAACGAGAAATTTCCTCTTTTACTTCCGGCGAAATCAGCGTGCTATGCTGATATTTTGGCCCGCCGTGAACGACGCGGTGGCCGACAATATCAATGTCCTTTAAACTATTAATAACTTGAGTTTTTCCCTGCCACAGAGTCTCCAGCATCCGGGCGATCGCCTCGGCGCGAGAATCTGAGGCGAATTCTTCCTCAAGCGTATGACCAGCAGCAGTTTTGACTTGCAACTCCCCCGCACCTTCGCGCTGAGTCCAGTCAATTTTTGCTTCCCAGAGAGGTTGTGGCGGGCGATCGGGAAGCGTATCATTTAGTTGGTAGAGGCAGCTTTTTTGACTGCTAGAACCTGCGTTTAAAACTAATATTTTCATAGTCAATCATATTTTTACAAGAACTTGAAATATCAGGACACGGCAATGCCGTTTCCCTACCATTGATGTTTGTAGGGACATGGCAATGCCGTGTCCTAGCCATTCAACTAAGTACCGGGTAAATTGCGGAGAGTTTCATCCATGTACGAGCGATCGCCCAAAACCTCCAGCATCGGCCCGCGCACATCAAACTTGACAATACTCACAGAAGCTGCTAAAGCGGCAATGCGATTGCGGTAACTTCCCAAATCGATCCCCAACAAACTGCACAAAATAATCCGAATAGTCGCCTTGTGGGAAACCACCAAAACATTACCATTTTTGTACTTTTCCTGAATTTCTGCAATCACTAAGGACGATCGGCTAGCAATTTGCACAGAAGTTTCCCCCTCAGTCGGTGGATTCCAAGCCGGTTCCGTCAACCAATTAATGTAATCATCAGCATATTTTTCACGAACAAACTCAACTGTTTCACCCTCCCACTTGCCGTACTTAATTTCCTTCAATCCATCGCGCAGTTGCATTTCAATTCCTACAGCATCGCACAGAGGTTTAGCCGTAGCAATTGTGCGTTTCATGGGGCTGACATAAACAGCATTCCAAGGCACTTTTGCATAAGTTGCGGCAAATTGTTCGGCCATCATAGAACCTTCCGGTGTTAATTCTGCGTCGAGGTCGCCACAGTAGCCGCCCGTCTTGCTGTAAGTTGTTTCACCGTGTCGCAGAAAGTAAATTTTTAAGCTCATATAGATATTTTATTTCATTGGTGAACAGGATTTTTTTTATTAACCACAGAGGGCGCAGAGGGCGCAGAGTTAGAGAAGAGAGAGATGAATAATTCTGATACTTACGGATTTGATATTGATTGTATTTGAATTTTATCAGCTTAGCAAAAGAGTTTAAAAAACTCCTGATCAATAATAATCCCAACTTTTCCTATATCTCTCTCTAATCTTCCTCTGTGTTCTCTGCGTTCTCTGCGGTTAAATAATTCCGATCCAACCGGAATTAATATGATTCATTCTAACAGGACTTAGGGAAAAAATGGAAGGACTAAAGTCCTCACTACAAACCTGGTTCGTAGTGAGGACTTTAGTCCGCATCAATCTAGCTGAAGAAAGACTAAAGTCCTGACTACGAACCTATTACCCAGGTGCACCCGATCGCACGCCTTGATCTCCCGTCACCTCCGGATCTTTCGTTTCCTTCGGCGCATCCGACGCAACCGCGCCCCCGTGAGGCCACTTCCAGTTGCGGATTTCCGGCATATCGTCACCGTGTTTGGTAATATACTGCCTGTGCTCGATCAGCTTATCCCGCATAGCTTGTTTACCGTAAGCAGCAGCAGAACTAAGTTTTGGAACGCGATCGAATACATCTCCAACCAAGTGGAATCGATCGAGATCGTTCATCACCACCATATCAAACGGCGTAGTAGTCGTCCCCTCTTCCTTGTAACCGCGAACGTGAATATTCGAGTGATTAGTCCGGCGGTAAGTCAAACGGTGAATCAGCCAGGGATAGCCGTGAAAAGCAAAAATTACAGGCTTATCCTTCGTGAACAAAGCATCAAAATCGCGATCGGACAAACCGTGGGGATGTTCGCTAGTAGGTTGCAGCGTCATCAAATCCACCACATTTACCACCCGCACTTTTAACTCGGGATAATCGCGGCGCAGAATGTCAACAGCCGCCAAAGTTTCCAGCGTCGGAACATCACCCGCACAAGCCATCACCACATCAGGTTCGCCGCCTTTATCATTGCTAGCCCACTCCCAAATACCCACGCCAGTCGTACAATGTTTGATCGCAGCATCCATATCCAAATACTGCAAAGCCGGCTGCTTCCCTGCAATAATCACATTAACGTAGTTGCGGCTGCGGAGACAGTGATCCGTAACAGATAGCAAAGTGTTCGCATCAGGCGGCAAATAAATCCGCACAACTTCCGCTTTCTTGTTCATTACGTGGTCGATAAAACCCGGATCTTGGTGAGAAAAACCGTTGTGGTCTTGCCGCCAAACGTGAGATGTTAGTAAATAGTTCAGAGATGCGATCGGTCTGCGCCAAGGAATCTCGCGAGTAGTTTTCAACCACTTAGCGTGTTGGTTGAACATCGAATCAATGATGTGAATAAACGCCTCGTAGCAAGAGAAAAATCCGTGCCTTCCTGTTAGCAAATAGCCTTCCAGCCATCCTTGACACAGATGTTCGCTGAGGACTTCCATCACGCGGCCGTCGGGGGTGAAGAGATGGTCATCTTCCGGTAAAGTTTGGGCCATCCACTCCCGACTCGTCACTTCAAACACCGGATCGAGGCGATTTGAGGCCGTCTCGTCTGGTCCGACAATGCGGAAATTTTGGTTTTCCTGATTGAGTTTCATCACATCGCGCAAAAAGCGGCCAGTGACGCGGGTGGCTTCTGCGATCACAGTGCCAGGTTTCTGCACGTCTACGGCGTAGTCTGCAAATTCCGGCATTTTCAAGTCTCGTAGCAGCAAACCGCCGTTAGCGTGAGGATTTGCCCCCATTCGCCGATCGCCCTTCGGTGCAAGTTCCGCCAATTCTGGAATCAGTTTACCCTTGTCGTCAAAGAGTTCTTCGGGCTTGTAGCTTTTCATCCAATCTTCCAGGAGTTGGACGTGCCCAGGCTTAGAAGCCATTTGTGCTAACGGTACTTGGTGCGATCGCCACGAACCCTCAGTTTTCTTACCATCAACTTCTTTCGGCCCAGTCCAGCCTTTGGGAGTTTTCATCACAATCATCGGCCACTGCGGGCGATCGGTATAACCTTCAGTCCGGGCTTTTTCCTGAATCGCCTTAATTTCGCCGATCGCCGCATCCATAGTTGCAGCCATCAACTGGTGCATCGTTTCCGGGTCTGAACCTTCCACCCAATAAGGTTTGTAGCCGTAACCAACCATCAAACTTTCCAATTCCTCCTGCGGAATGCGGGCCAACACCGTCGGATTAGCAATTTTGTAGCCGTTGAGGTGCAAAATCGGCAACACGGCCCCGTCCCGAACCGGATTGAGAAACTTGTTAGAATGCCAGCTAGCAGCCAGCGGGCCCGTTTCTGCTTCCCCGTCGCCGACAACAGCCGCCACGATTAAATCTGGGTTATCGAAGGCTGCCCCGTAGGCGTGGACGAGGGCGTAGCCGAGTTCGCCGCCTTCGTGAATCGAACCGGGAGTTTCCGGCGCGACGTGGCTGGGGATACCGCCGGGAAACGAGAACTGTTTGAACAGCCGTTTCATCCCTTCTTCGTCTTCAGAAATGTTCGAGTAATATTCGCTATAGGTGCCTTCGAGATAGGTATTGGCCACCAAGCCGGGCCCGCCGTGTCCGGGGCCTGCGATGTAGATGGCGTTGATGTCTTGGGCTTTGATGATGCGGTTGAGGTGAACGTAGATGAAGTTGAGGCCTGGAGTTGTCCCCCAATGTCCGAGGAGTCTGGGTTTGACGTGTTCGAGTTTGAGTTGTTCTTTGAGTAGCGGGTTGTCGAGAAGATAGATTTGTCCGACAGATAAATAGTTGGCGGCCCGCCAGTAGGCGTTGATTTTATGTAGTTCTGAGTCGGAAAGCGGTTTTAATTGGGGGCTCTCGGTGGTTTCTAGCATCATCGGCTGTTGACTCCTGAGTTTTGGTTGTTTGATAAAGTTGTTTGGGAAGTTGTTTGGCAAGCGCGATCGGTCATATTTTGCGATCGCTAATATTTGCTATTTTTATTCCCTGTTTTTGCACAAACAATTGAATTGTATATCGTTTTTGTCTATATCAAAGTTTAAATTAATCTTAATTTTTTACTAAACATCGCGCAATTTTAACCTAAGAAAGGCGGCAACTAGCGAGGGTTCAAGGAATTATGCAATAGAAAACAGGAATTATGCAAGAGTTTTTGT
>PVWI01000070.1 GCA_003003725.1 filamentous cyanobacterium Phorm 6
TTTTATTATAGTGCGATCCTCCCCGCTCGCGTATCTACTCGCGAGCGGGGAGGATCG
Organism: filamentous cyanobacterium Phorm 6; assembly: GCA_003003725.1. Classification (GTDB taxonomy): domain Bacteria; phylum Cyanobacteriota; class Cyanobacteriia; order Cyanobacteriales; family Microcoleaceae; genus Microcoleus. The sequence continues at coordinate 58 of PVWI01000070.1, forward strand.
CACTATAATTAAACGCAAAACTGAGATGCTCCCTGTGGGGACTAAATGTAAAACGTTCTTCCTTCTTCCTTCTTCCTTCTTCCTTCTTAAGCACTTCTCAAGGCCACAATCGGGTCTAATTTCGCAGCTTGTTTTGCCGGTACAATGCCGAAAAATAAGCCAATGCTGCCAGAAACGCCAACCGCAAGGGCGATCGCCACTGGGGACACGCTAGCTTGCAAAGGAGTAAAAGCAGAAACTAAAAGCACACCGCCGATACCGAATCCAGTACCGATCGCGCCACCAGCAGCAGACAAAATCACAGCCTCAATTATAAACTGAATCAAGATATCCTGCCCCGAAGCACCGATCGCCTTTCGCAGCCCAATTTCCTTAGTACGTTCCGTCACAGAAACCAGCATAATATTCATAATCCCAATACCGCCCACAAACAGCGAAATCGCCGCCACAAAAGCCAGCATCAGAGTCAAAGCACCAGTTATACTGCCCAAAGTATTCATCAAATCCTTCTGATTTCGGACAGTAAAATCATCTTCCTTAGTAATATTGTGGCGCAAGCGCAGCAAATTTTCAATTTGAAATTGCGCCGCCCGCATCAACTTTTCATCTTTCACAGACACCGAAATAAATGTTACCTTAGTACCGTAGGGAGACGAGCGCCCGACAATCCGATTAGCCATCGTTGTTAGCGGCAAATAAACATTCATATCTTGATTGTCGCCAAAACTCGAACCCTTTGACTGCATCACTCCAATCACTTGAAAAGTCGAATTTTTGATGCGAACATATTGACCAACTGGCTGTGCATTACCAAACAATTGTTCTGCTGCTTCTGAACCTAAAGCAACTACATTTTCTTGTCTTTGTAAATCTAACTTGCTTAAAAATCGACCTTGACCAACATCAAAGCTTCTGACAGTCAGAAATTCTGGTGTAGTTCCGACAACAGAAGACGAAACATTTTTGTTGCGGAAGGTAACGAGTTGACTATCATTGAGAGTTGGTGCAACTTCGTCTACAGAAGCAACTTGAGAGGCGATCGCATTTGCATCTTCCAACACCAACGTCTGAGGAGGAATCACCGGGCGACTTTGCGCTTCAGGACTTCCGGGAATGATAAACAGCAAATTTGAACCCAGAGAGTTAACTTGTCCCGCAATAAACGTCTGAGCACCTTCACCGATACCAATCATCGAAATTACAGAAGCATTACCGATGATAATTCCTAACATCGTCAAGCTACTGCGTAATTTATTTGCTGTCAAAGTTGTGACAGCCATTTTGACACTTTCAAGAATATCCATAAGTCGATTTTAGATTTTAGATTTTGGATTTTGGATTGCAGGACTTACTCATCAAAACCAAAGAAACCGGGTTTTTGTCTAACCTACTGTTTGCAACGAAGTATTATCGAAAAAATCCGGTTTCTCAAAACCTGTGCGAAAATCCTACAGGAATGACAACTGACGAATGATATCATCTCCCGTCGATTACCATAACAAAAACGGTTCGTAGTGCGGACTTCAGTCCGTCAAATTCTGCGGACTGAAGTCCGAACTACAAACCAATCTTATTGCGCTCAATCCACCGACATGATATGACTAATGACCAATGACTAATGACTAATGACTAATGACTATTTCTGATTCTTAATAATATCCTCCAACTTTTTACCAGCAGGAAGTTCAGTAAAAACCCGATCGCCCGCCTTAGCACCTTCCAAAATCTGAATCTTATTACCAATAGTCGAACCCACAGTCACAGGCTTAAACTTCGGCTGCTGCTTCTCATCGGGAACTAGCACACCTGTTTGACCTTTATTCGTCACAATTGCCACCGTCGGGACAACCAAAGCATTGCTGAGCTTTTGACCGACAAATCTCAAATCAACATTCATTCCCGACTGCAAGAAATCCTTGCCAGAGTCGATCGCAACGCGCACTTGAAACAAAGTCACATCTCGTTCCTTAACAGCTTCCGGTGCAATCAATTTAACGCGGCCTTTAAACACTTTATCGGGATAAGCATCAGCCACTATTTCAACTTCTTGACCCGGTTTGATTTGGCTAATATCCGCCTCTGGAACCTTCGCCAAAACTTCCACATCTCTAGCCAAAGCGACAATCGATGTCGAAGTAGCCGAAGTAGCTTCCGATGCCGAAGTTGCCGGAGTTACAAAAGCTCCTTGAATGGCGTATCTTTGGGTAATAATTCCCGCAAAAGGAGCGCGAACTTTTGTATCTTCTAACTGCACTTCTTGAAAGCGGACTTGAGCTTGAGCTTCTGCTAAATCAGCTTTCGCGGCAGTTATTTCTTCCGGGCGAGCGCCGTTTTCTTGGGCTGCCAATTGGCTTTTTGCTTCAGCAACTACTGCTTCGGCTTTAGCAATTTCTTCGGGACGGTTGCCGTTTTCAACTTGTGCCAATTTGCTTTTTGCTTCGGCAACTTCTGCCTCAGCTTTGGTAATTCCTTCCGATCGCGTGCCGTTTTGCAACTGCTTGAATGCTTGCTGCTCGACATCCACAGCAGCTTGCAGTTGCTTGATTTGCGACTTCCGACTTTCTTGGAGTTGTTGCAGGCGTTTTTGGGATTCTGTTAATTTAGCTTGAGCAGTGCGATTTTCTTTGATCAATTCATCGAGTTTATCTTGAGCAAGGGCACCTTCTTGGACTAACGGACGGTTGCGTTTCACCCGTTGAGCTGTTAGTTCTGCTTGGGCTTTGCTCGATTCAATTTGCGTTTGTGCTTGGGCAATTTCTTGTTTAACACTGCCAGTTTGAGCGTCTGCTAAACGAGCTTGAGCTTGGGCTAAACGAGCTCGCCCTTGGTTTACTTCTTCTACGCGACTGCCGGCTCGCAGTTGCTGCAAATTAGCTTGAGTTTGCTGCAAGCGGGCTCTGGCTCCTGCAACTTCTTCTACGCGACTGCCGGCTTGGACTTGAGCGAGAGAGGCTTCGGCTTGATCTAAACGCGCTCGGGCGCTGGCGATGTCTTCCGATCGATTCCCGGCTTCGATTTTGGCGAGTTTGGCTCGCACGCTGGCCTCGCGGGCTTTAGCTTGAGCCAGTTGAGCTTCTACATCGCGGCTTTCCATGCGGGCCACGATTTGTCCTGCTTGAACTTTATCGCCCTGTTCGACAAATAATTCTGCGATCCGCCCGGAGCCTTTGGGGCTGAGATTCACGCGCTGTACGGGCTGCACCGTGCCACTAGATGTTATCCGCACGGTGAGGTTTTGCGCTTCTACCGGCACAGTCATAGTGGCGATCGCATCTACTTTCGGCTGCGATTTACTATTTACTAAATATATGGTAGTCGGTACAGCTAGCAACCCGGCTGCAACCAACCCGATCGCCCACCGCTTCGACTTCGGCGCGGGCTTCTTCGGAGACAGACTTTGGGCGGGTTTTTTATCTGCAATTTTAGTCTCTGCTGTCTTGGTGTCTGCTTTCTGAGTATCATCCACCTTGACCTGAGCAGTGTCCTTTTTAGGGCTAACGATCATACCGACTCACCTAATTTAAATCTCAGGATTAACTTAAAAGTAAAATTTTTTCTGATGCTTGGCATCGTCTTTGAGACTCATCCGATCGGGTGATTTAAAAAAAGTTCCCCAACCAGCACCTATCAACAATTATAGCTAATGATTGCAATTTATTAAAAAATGTTAAATTTTATCATCCAAAAGAGCTAGAGGTGAACAAGTTCGTGTAAGCCGGGGCGTAGCCATCGCTGGGGCTGGATTTTTGGCAGACTGGGGCATTTCGGGAGTGCGATCGGCTCAGTGAATACAGCTCAACAAGGTAAAATATTTTTCAACTCCCTTGAAAATGGAAAATTAACAAAAATGAATCGTCCTCAAAGTGTAACAATCCTGGCAATTTTACAGCTACTTAGCGCCATCTTCAGCCTGTTCGATGGCTTAATCATCTTATTTTTTGCGGGTATTTTTGGCGGGATCGGTGGTGCCCTCGGTGGGGCAAAAGTGGGGACAGTCATCGGCGGGGCGATCGCCCTTTTTGCCGCAATCAGTCTGATTATCGGAATTGCCTCTTTAATTTTAACTTGGGGTTTGTATCAACTCAAAAGTTGGGCTTGGATGGGAACCTTAATCGTCCATGCGATCGCCGCACTAGCGCAGTTGGCTAAACTGTTTGGAACCGCAGGCGCTGGGGCAAATTTTTTAATTCTTGGTTTTGCAGTTGGCTGTATTTATTATCTACTAAAGCCGGATGTAAAACAAGCTTTTGGGGTTTAATTTAGGCTTTAACTTTTCAATTCCCCTATTCTGGGACTTGATTGGACAAGAAGCGATTTCCATCACCGAATGATATCAAATTCGTTGGTATCGGAATTATTCATTTCTCTCCTCTACTTTCTCTATGTAATCGGTGAGGATTATGCTTTGAGGATGCTCCTGAAATTTTTTCACGAAAGAATTGGGTCTGAAGCCCCGTCCTTCTAGGACGGCTTTAATTCTCTTTATTTTGTGTTAACTGTGTTGATAATATATGGTACAATAAAGCAATCAAACAACAAGAAACAATGAAAGCAAGATATCGCTACAGAATCTATCCAACCAACCAGCAGCAACAGAGCTTAGCTCAGTTATTTGGTTGTGTCCGGGTGGTCTGGAACGATGCGCTTGCGCTCTGTAAACAGTCTGAAAAAAAGCCTAAATCAGCAGAGATTCAAAAAATAGTCATTACCCAAGCTAAGAAGACTGAAGAAAGAGCTTGGCTAGACAATGTGTCATGCGTTCCCTTGCAGCAGTCGGTAGCGGATCTAGAGATTGCTTTCAAGAACTTTTTTGATTCCTGTAAAGGGAAGAGAAAAGGGCGTAAAACTGGGTATCCCAAGTTCAAAAAAAGAACTAGCAGTCAATCTGCAAGACTTACTCTTCGTGGATTTTCTATGAAGAAAGACGGTGGTGTTTACTTGGCTAAGATTGGAATTGTCAATCCAATATCGCCCTTGAGAATTACCATCCGAACCTAGCTCTGTTACAGTAATCAAGGATTGTGCTAACCGCTACTTCTTGAGTTTTGTTGTAGAAATCGAACTAGTTCAATCCGAGGCAAAGAATCCAAGTATCGGGATTGACTTAGGAATTAAAACCTTTGCAGTGATGAGCAATGGCGAGAAAGCCGAAAGTCCTAGTTACAAAAAACTAGACCGGAAAATTCGCAAACGGCAACGCAAGTTAGCACGTCAACCTCGTGATTCTAAAAGAAGGAATGTAACTCGAATTAAAATTGCCAAGCTGCACAATCAAATTGCCGATACTCGCAAAGACTTCCTGCACAAGTTGTCAACCAAAATAGTTAACGAAAACCAAGTGATTATTTTGGAAGATTTGAATATATCGGGCACGATCAAAAACCGGAAACTTTCTCGTGCGATTAGCCAGCAGGGATGGAGAGAATTTAGGACACTTTGTGAGGCTAAGTCAGAGAAGTTTGGTAGAGAATTCAAAGTAATTAGTCGGTGGGAACCTACCAGCCAAGTGTGTGCAGACTGTGGATTTAAGTGGGGGAAAATTGATTTATCTATTCGTTCGGTGCTTTGTCTAAGTTGTGGCACCGAGCAAGATAGAGATGAAAATGCTGCTAGAAATATAGAGCAAGTCGGGATGGGGAATCGCCACGACTCTAAACGGACGCTGAGGGACTGTAAGACTATTTCGGTAGCAAGACCCGATGAAGCGTCAAGAATCACTGTGGCTTTAGCCCGGTGAGTATTTCAAGAAAGTACCCTCAGACTCAGGAAGTTGTGTATGATCGGGGAATTGGGGAGGCAGACCTATGTCAATTAATGTTTCCGACATAATTTTAGGGCGATCGGAGTTATTGTTAATGATTTTATCATAGAAACGGATTGATCCTTTGGTTGAATTCTTCAATTTTTTAATTATTTAATCGAAGATCGATCGCACTTTTCCCTACAATTCATAACTTTCTTCACCCAGACTCCCGTCCTCTTGGGCATCTAAAGTTTCTGGTTCTGGCAATTCCTCCTCATTAACAGAACTTAAACTTTCTACGATAAACGGCAAACCAGCACGCTTCAAACCGCGTTGAATGCGATCGGGCGTTTCATCAAACAACACAAACAAAGGATGAACAGCCTCAGCTTCATCGCTGTAAATGTGCCTGTAGCGGTACGGCATCAACCACTCGTAACCTTTATCCAACCAAACCTGACACTGCCGCCAGCGGCCCAACAAAGCAGAAAAATCCTCGCCCGGGCGATGAATAAAAATTAGAATTTCCACCCCAATTTTAACTTTCCACTCGGGATCGCACATCAAAATCGCCAAATCGCAAGGCAAGCAAACCGCCTGTCCCGGCGATATGCTAGTCCCCCCACTTCCCGCATAAGAAACGCCGTCCCGCAAGCGCGCAATTGGCAAAGGAATGGTAATTAAACTATCGTTAGCGCGGCGGATACTCGGAATCATTTCCATGTAAATCCGATATTTTTTCAGCAGGGCGATCGCGGCAGAAGATTCGCTGTATTCTGCTAGTAAAGCTTCGTAATGTGATTGTTTAACCGACATTTTAAATTAAGTAATAGGTAATTAGTCAACAGCTAACAGCCAACAGTCAACTGCCAACTGACTGCTGACTATTTTTTACATCTTCTCAAACACTGAGAACATCGGCAGATACATCGACAGCAAAATAGAACCCACGATACCACCAACTAGAACAATCATCAGAGGTTCTAGCATACTGGTAAGTCCTTTTACGGCTTCTTCAACTTCCGTTTCGTAGAAAGCACCAACTTTCATCAGCATCTTGTCAAGTTCCCCAGTTTCCTCCCCAATGGCAATCATTTGAATTGCCAAAGACGGAAAAATAGCTTGTTCTTGCAAAGCAATACTGATCATGCCGCCGTTTTGAAGTTCCTGTCTGACATATTCGATCGAATTAGATATTGCCTGATTTCCCGCGACATCTCGCACAATTTCCAAAGAACTGAGAATCGGCACGCCCGATCGCGTCAGCGACCCAAATATCACGCAGAACCTAGCCACAGCAGATTTTTCGATCAAATCTCCAAAGATCGGCAGCTTCATCGCAATGCGATCGATTTGCAAGTGACCTATTGGAGTTTTGTAGTACATATCGAAAGCGATTTTCAGCGCCGCAATCACCCCAAGAACTGTGAACTGTTGGATGGGAGGCCAAGCCGTACAAAATGCACTAATGGCTAACATAAACAGCGTAAAAGCCGGCAAGTCTGCACCAATATCCTTAAAGATTTTAGCAAAAGTTGGCAACAAGAATATCGTCATTCCGAAAAAAATCACGATCGCAATAAAGAACACAGTCTTCGGATAAGACATCGCCGACTTAATTTCCGCCTCCGTCTTGTGATTTTTTTCCATCATAATCGCCAGACGTTCTAAGGTTTCATCTAGTACCCCCCCGACTTCTCCCGCTGCCACCATACTGATAAACAGTTGGTCAAAAACATCAGGAAATTTAGCCATAGCCTCTGCCAAGTTTATCCCCTCTTGCACATCAGCATTCATGCTTCTGAGCGCTCGCTTCAATTTAGCATTAGAACACTGCTCCTGAAGCACAGAAAGGCATCTAACGATCGGTACTCCTGCATTAAACATGGCCGCAAACTGACGAGCAAAAATAGCCATATCCTTAATAGTAAGACTGGTAAGGGTATACTCTATTTGCTCTTGAATCTTACTAAGATCAAATCCATTTTTTGGTTTTTGACGAATTACATTGGTAGCCACAGCTCACCTCTGAACAATTATTAACAATCAGTAGTCAGTAGTCAGTAGTCAGTAGTCAGCAGTCAGCAGTCAGTAGTCAGTAGTCAGTTGGTGCATCTCTTTTTTCAAATATCTTCGGCGAAGCATTCTGGTAGTAAATCTCTGGTTTTCACTAATAAATTGTTTCCCAGAATGCTTCGCCCTTACAAAATTGAGATGCAACCGGTTGTTATTTGTTAGCTGTTATTGGATCGTAGTTGTTAGGTATTAGTCATCTGTTGATTGTTACTACGAATAACCAATAACTAATAACTAATAACCAGTAACCAATAACTCATGACTGCTGACTGAATTAACGAGCCCCTACTTTGGCGGGAGCAACCGGTGCCTGGCCGATCAAGCGTTCCAGTTCATCAGCCTTAGAAGCCTTGCTCATTGCCGATTCCCAAGTAATCTTACCGGTTTTGTAAAGTTCAGCGAGGGCCATTTCCATCGTCCTCATCCCCAATTTTGCCCCCATTTGGATTTGGGAGTAAATCATCGGAGTTTTGCCCTCCCGGATCAAGTTAGCCATAGCAGGAGTATTCACCATGATTTCCATAGCGCAGCAGCGGCCGCCCCCAACTTTCACCACCAAATTTTGGCTGGCAATTCCCACCAAAGAGTTAGACACCTGGGCGCGAACCTGGGGTTGTTGAATTGGCGGGAACACGTCCAAAATCCGATCGACCGTTGCACCGGCAGAGTTAGTGTGCAGCGTTCCCATGACCATGTGACCAGTTTCTGCCGCCGAAATTGCCAGACCGATCGTTTCCAAGTCGCGCATTTCCCCCACCAGAATCACGTCAGGATCTTCCCGCAGAGCCGCTCTCAGCGCATTGGCAAAGCTCTTAGTATCTTCGCCCTTTTGACGCTGGTGAAACAAACTCTTGATATTCGGAAACACATATTCGATCGGGTCTTCAACTGTGAGAATGTGTTCTGCCCGCGTCCGGTTGATCAGATCCAACAAAGCCGCCATCGTCGTAGTTTTCCCGGAACCCGTTTGTCCCGTCACCAAAATCATACCCCTGGGTCTTTCCGTCAGATCCCGCAAAACCTGTGGCACGCCTAAAGCATCCGCGTTAGGAATCTTAGAAGCCAGAGCCCGCATACAAGCAGCCCAGCAACCCCGTTCCCGGTAAACATTCACCCGGAACCGAGCCAATCCCTTCACCCCGTAAGCGCAGTCCAGTTCCCACTCCATTTCCAACTGCTTGCGCTGCATATTGTTGAGCATTTGGAAAATCAGGATTTGCACTTCCTCGGCAGACATAATATCGCCGTATTGCGACTGAGGAGTTAGTTTCCCGCTGACGCGGAAGAAGATAGGCGCGCCCGCCTGGATGTGTATGTCCGAACCCCCTTGCTCTACCAGGGACTCTAGTACGTCTTCAATCATCAGACCCATAGATACCTCTCTTCGATCTAGTTGATAGTTATTGACCAATCTAACTCAGATACAATTAACAGTTAACAGTCAACAGTCAACCGTTGACTGTTGACAGTTGACGGTTGACTGTCAACTGTCAACTGCCCAATCAATCCAAAAAGCGCGGTGTCAAGCAGTACGGACAATCCAGCATCTCCGGCTTCAATTCGGCCCGACAAGTTTTGCAGGTAAGTCCCTGCTTGCGTTTGGCTTTCATTTCCGCCTCCAGGCCCGAGTCAGTAAACGTCACCCGCTCGACTTCTTCAAAAGTAGTCGCGCCTTCTCGCACTAACTGTAAGCTGTAAGCCAACAACGTTTTCATCCCTTCTTCTACTGCTGCTTCCTTAATTTGCTCTGTGGGAGCGCCTTGAGTGATCAGAGTTTGAAGCCGCTCAGTATTTTTTAGGAACTCGTAAACCCCTATCCGTCCTTTGTAGCCTATGCCGCCACACTTGACACAAAGTTGATCGCGGTCTGCCAGTTCCTTTCTTTCTTCCACGGGTATGGTGTTGGCTTTGTAAACAGTCAGACCCATTTCCCCAGAAGCCGACAGACCGTATCGACCGAGTTCGATCGCACTAGGCTGATAAGGAATGCAGCATTTGTCACAAACGCGCCGCATCAGACGCTGAGCCAACACCCCCAACAAAGCTGCCGAAACCATGAACGGTTCTACACCCATTTCGGCCAAACGCGCGATCGCTCCAGCCGCGTCGTTAGTGTGCAGCGTCGTCAGCACCAAGTGTCCCGTCAAAGCAGCTTCCAGAGCCGTTTTTGCTGTTTCCCTGTCCCGCGTTTCCCCCACCAGCATCACGTCAGGGTCTTGCCGCAAAAATGCCCGCAGAATGTTGGAAAAAGTCAAGTCTTTTTCCCGAATTACTTGACATTGGGTAATTCCTGGCAAAGCATATTCGATCGGGTCTTCCGCCGTACTGATATTAATCCCCGGATCGTTCCGTTCCGCCAGAATCGAGTACAAAGTAGTTGACTTACCCGAACCCGTCGGTCCCGTCACCAAAATCAGTCCGAACGGACTGCTAGCCGTCTCTCGCACCAAAGCCAGAGTTTCCTGATCGGAGATTAACAAACCCAGACCTAACTGAGTGCTGGAACTATCCAAAATCCGCAGCACGATTTTTTCGCCGTACCGCGAAGGCAAGCTGTTCACCCGAAAATCCACCGTGCGTCCCTCAAACACCCGGCGGATTCGACCATCTTGAGCTTGTCGGCGCTCGGCAATGTCTAGGTTGGCAATAATCTTAAAACGAGCCGTAATCGCTTGCACTACCTGCTTGGGAAACCGGAAATACTCTTGTAGCACCCCATCCTTCCGCATCCGTATCCGCATGAACTCTTCTTGAGGTTCTACGTGGATGTCAGACACCTTTTCCGACAAAGCTTTAGCCAAAATAATATTGACAGCCTTAATTACCGGAGCCGCCTCAGCATCGTCTAGGGTGTTAGCTAAGTCTTCTTGGTCAGCAGTATCTTCTGCTAGGGTGAGTTCGCCAAAATCTCCCTCCCCTAAATCCATCTTTCTCTGCTTTTCTGCTTCAGCTATTTTGGCTGCTACCTTAACTTGGTCGTCTTGATAGGCCGAAGTTATGTCCTGATAGTCGTCTGGCGTAATCACCCGTCGCTGCAAAGCCAAGCCGTGAGGCTGTAAAATCCGTCGCAAATCTTCTATGGCGTTGAGGTTGTCGGGATCTACCATTGCCACTAAAACCGCCGGAGGCTCACTTTCAGTCTTTGCTACGGGTAAAAACCGACCTTGGTGACAAATGTCGATCGAAATCTTCAACCCATCGAGCATAACTCCGAGTTGCTCGTTCGACATTTCGCTCATCTCCGGGTCATACGCTTCAACCCCGTAGACAATCTTCCGTTCAAACATCTGCTGCTTCTTGTAAAGCCGCAGCAATTCTGGGGGCAACTGCTGTCCAGTAAGCGCTTCTAATACCTCCGTCAACCGTTTGCCCGACTTCCGGCTTTCAATTTGAGCTTGCTTCAGTTGGTCGCCATTGACGTAACCCGACTGAATCATCTTGTTGAGAGCCGGGGTGAAAGTGCTCACAGCAACTATCGATGTGGAGCGAAACCCTTGGGATGTGTTAGTCATTTACCTAATTAACCCGCAGAATACTCCCGTTATAGAGTCAGGGCACACCACAGAGGGATTGCCCGTACTGGGAGAGGAAAGCGGGGCGGGGTGTGTCGCTATCCTTGGATAAGTCTATGTTGCCAAAAGATTTGGATAATACCTCAAACAAATCAACTTGTTTTGGCAGTTTCAAGGGCGCCCTAGGTACTTGAGCTGAACTTAAGTTTAGCTGTGTGGCTACTTTTACAGCAATATTAGCAGTATCGTCTTGCGTCAGCGCCGATCGCAAATCCTTCGGAAGATTTTTACAATCCACATTTTAATTTTTCGCTTGATGCTTTCCAACCTTTGTTAGGTAGTCTGACAGTAATTTGTTTTTTAAGTGGTAGAATGGCAATCATAAATTTTTTCCTCTCCATTAATCATTGCCATTAAGTCAGCCCACTGAAAAAATAGAATAGACCTCTTACAAAAATAACTAGGACGGGCTCTCCGGCCCGTTCCACAAAAAACATTTTTTCTTGTGGAACAGGCCGGAGAGCCTGTTACAAAATTTGATTAAAATGAATTTTGCAATCTTGTCTAATACCCAGAACCCCGGCTTCTTAAAGAAGTCGGGGTTCTCAATCGCGAGATCATTTTACGTTCAATTAGAGCGACCTACTTAGTTTTTAGCACGCATAAATTAACGATTCTAGATAGGTTGAATCTTTAACTCTGCTTGCTCAAAAGTGCTAGGGGTTTATCCCATGCCTCTTCCCATTTTTGAGCAAACAAAGGCCTGGTTGTTTTGCCCATTTGCCATCCCTGGGCGATCGCCTGTAGCAATGGTGGCAATTCTTCAGGGGCTAGCAATGCGCCCTACATCAAACCATTTGCAATCAACATCGTTGCCAGGGGATAGGGAAACTGAGATAGATGAAACACCTGTAAGCCAATTTCACCGATCGCCGATGCATCAAATGCAGTCATAATATGCCAAATATCCTGGGTTTGGCACTCTCAGCGCTGAGAGTGCCAGAGTTTTCAGCATCCCGCTATGCTTCTATAAAAGGATAAGTTGTACTTTTGAGTCACAAGTCGAATTTTTACTCAGCAAAATACTACAGGGAGGCTGCGACTCTTCCAACTGCTAGAATTGATAGGGTTCTGTCGCGCAGCTTTATATGATTGACGAGGAAAAACAGCAACATCCAGATCCTAACTCAACTGGGGAAACCCCAGAGAGTTCTACAATGGCAACCGAAAATCCGCCATCTGCCAACTCATCAGCAAATTCCAGCGAAGTAGCCGATTGGGAACTGGAACTTGCTCAAGCTTACCAAAGTGCTCAAAGCGATCGCTCGCCAGAAGCTACATCTGGGGCTTCAGGTACGCCTAATGACCGTATCAGCCCGATGACTGATACTCAAGAGTTGTTAAAAAGAGAACTGGCGGAAGCAGTCGATGAAAAACAGGGCTTAAAAACTCAGTTGCAAGTCGCATCCGCTCAAGTAGAAGACTTAAAAAATCAAAATCTCCGTTTAGCAGCCGATTTTGACAACTTCCGCAGGCGTACCCAAAAGGAAAAAGAAGAGTTAGATGTACAGGCAAGATGTGCCACGATTAAAGCTCTGTTGCCAGTAATAGACAATTTTGAGCGAGCTCGATCGCACATTAAGCCGCAAACCGACGGCGAAATGAACATTCACAAAAGCTACCAAAGCGTTTATAAGCAAATGGTAGAGGGTCTCAAGCAAATCGGGGTTTCTCCGATGCGCCCCGAAGGCGAACAGTTTGACCCCAACCTCCACGAAGCTCTACTCAGTGAGCCCACAGACGAACACGAGGAAGGAACAATCATCCAAGAACTAGAACGTGGCTACATTCTGGGCGATCGCGTCTTACGACACGCCAAAGTGAAAGTTGCGGCGGCTGGGTCATCTGTGGTAGCCTCAGATGAAAATCCCGATAGTTCGGAAAGTTAATCGGTATACAAGCTACTGCATTCCTGGAAATTACTGACCCCCGAATAGAATTCGGGGGACTAAAGTTGCTAGACTCAACAACTTCTTAATTCAGGAATAAAAGCAGATAGGCGCTTGCTCAAAAAATCTGAAAAATGTTTTTACCCGTCTTCGATCTTGTCTTAGGAAATCAATTTTAGATCCTACAAATCTGGTCGGGTAATGCTTGTAAAAACAAGCTGAGTCGTTTTTCCTCCCCCAACTTGTAGTTGGAGGTTTCCAAACATCCCACAAAGTTTTATGAGGCGCTATGGGAAAAATTATTGGAATTGACTTAGGCACGACCAACAGTTGCGTAGCTGTTTTAGAGGGCGGTAAACCCGTCGTGATCGCCAATTCCGAAGGCGGCCGCACAACTCCGAGCATAGTAGGATTTGGCAAGGCGGGCGATCGCTTAGTAGGTCAACTAGCCAAGCGGCAAGCTGTAACTAATGCTGTAAATACTGTCTACAGCATCAAACGATTTATCGGGCGCAGGTGGGACGACACGGAAGAAGAACGAACCCGGACTCCCTATACCTGTATCAAAGGCAAAGACGACACCGTTAACGTCCAAATTCGGAACAAGGTTCACACCCCCCAAGAAATCTCGGCAATGGTACTCCAAAAGCTGAAGCAAGATGCTGAAGCTTATTTAGGACAAACTGTTACCCAAGCTGTGATTACAGTGCCAGCTTACTTTACAGACGCTCAGCGGCAAGCTACTAAAGACGCCGGTACGATCGCGGGTTTAGAAGTTCTGCGCATTGTCAACGAGCCAACAGCAGCCGCCCTTTCCTACGGGCTCGACAAGCAAAATATCGAACAGAAAATCTTGGTCTTTGACCTCGGCGGCGGTACTTTCGACGTTTCGATCCTGCAACTCGGAGACGGAATTTTTGAAGTCAACGCTACCGCAGGCAACAACCATCTTGGAGGAGACGATTTTGACGACTGCATAGTCCAGTGGCTGGTAGAACTTTTTCGTACCCAAGAAGGCAGTGACCTGTCAACAGATAAAATGGCCTTACAACGCCTCAGAGAAGCAGCGGAAAAAGCCAAAATAGAACTTTCACTCTCCCAATCGACTTCCATCAACTTGCCATTCATCTCCTCTGACGCCAAAGGGCCAAAGCATCTGGAAATGGATCTATCCAAAGCTCAGTTTGAACAACTGGTGGCTCATTTGGTGCAAGCGACGATCGATCCGGTGACTCAAGCCCTCAAAGACGCAAATTTGACCCCCAAAGATATAGACAGGATTATCTTAGTCGGAGGCTCAACTCGGATTCCGGCAGTTCAAGAGGCAATTAGCAAATATTTTGGTGGCGTGTCTCCCGATCGATCCGTCAATCCCGACGAAGCTGTAGCCGTAGGCGCGGCAATTCAAGCCGGGGTGTTGGGTGGTGAGGTCAAAGATTTGCTACTGCTAGATGTGACGCCACTCTCCCTGGGACTCGAAACCTTGGGCGGGGTGTTCACAAAAGTAATTGAGCGCAATACAACTATTCCCACCAGTCGATCGCAAATGTACAGCACAGCGGCAGACGGGCAAACAAGCGTGGAAATTCACGCCCTCCAAGGCGAGCGAGCATTGGTTAAAGACAATAAAAGTCTCGGTAAGTTTCTGCTCAAAGGCATTCCCGCAGCCCCGCGTGGCGTACCTCAAATCGAAGTTACCTTTGAAATTGATGCCAACGGCATTCTCAAAGTTGCCGCCGAAGACAAGGGAACCGGAAAAGAACAAAGCATCCAAATTTCCAATACAGGCGGATTGAGCGAAACGGAAGTCGAGCGGATGCGCCAAGAAGCCGAACTTTATGCTGACGAGGACATCAAACGCGCTCAACTCGTCGAACTCAAAAATCAAGCCGACACCCTGGTCTATAATTGTGGTGTAACTTTGAAAACCAACGCGCAATTGCTCGGCGATGACCTCAAGGCTGAAGCCGAAACAGCAGCAGCAGCCTTGCAAGGGGCGATGGCTAACCCAGACATCACAGGCGAGGAACTTGGCGAGCAAATCGAATCTTTCAAGCAACTGCTATACTCGCTCGGGACAGCAGTCTACGACCAAGCCCGCAGCGGAGTAGCACCTTCGGGAGCAGAGATTGAAAGCGAGATGATGTCAGAGCTAAAAGAGGTTAAAGCCGACGACGACAGCATTTTGCTGATGTCAGAGCTAGAAGATGTTAAAGCCGACGACAGCATTTTGCTGACAGAGGAGTTGCTACTGGTGACGCCCCAATCTTCGCCGCCAGCTCCACCAAAGTCGGAACCAAAGCTGGCGCCAAAACCGGAACCAAAACCGGAACGACAGTCAAAGCGACCCTCAAATCCACAGTCAAATCCCAAGTCAGAACCAAAACCGAAGGTTCCCGAACCTGAAGTTGATGATATGAATCCTTTCCTTTAGAACTGAAAATCTCACAGTTAAAAGTTAAAAGTTAAAAATTAATCATCATAATTTTTAATTTTCAATTGATAATTTCAGGAAAGGTCGATCGTTTCTTTTTCGTACACTTTTTGTTATTTACCTCCAGGCAAGCAGCTCTATGGCCGGTGATTACTATGAAATATTAAGCGTTTCTCGCAGCGCAGACAAAGAGGAAATTAAGCGTGCTTACCGTCGCCTAGCTCGCAAGTATCATCCAGATGTCAACAACGAACCAGGTGCCGAGGAGCGGTTTAAAGAAATTAACCGCGCCTACGAGGTACTCTCAGAACCAGAAACCCGCGCCCGTTTCGATCGCTTTGGCGAAGCAGGTGTCAGTGGTGCAGCCGCTCCAGGCTTCCAAGACTTCGGCGACAGCTTCGCCGATATCTTTGAAAGCTTCTTTCAGGGTTTTCAGGGAGGGGCGGGCGGCCAACAACAACAAGGTCGCAGACGCAGTGGGCCCGTGCGCGGAGACGATTTGCGACTAGACTTGCGGTTAGATTTTCGCGAAGCCGTGTTTGGTGGAGAAAAAGAACTTCGCATCAAGCACCTAGAAACTTGCGAAACTTGTACCGGGACTGGCGCCAAACCAGGAACGAGACCTCAAACCTGCTCGACTTGTACCGGTAGCGGCCAAGTCCGCCGCGCTACCCGCACGCCCTTCGGCAGCTTTACTCAAGTTTCAGTTTGCCCCACTTGCAACGGCACGGGGCAAGTGATTGAGGACAAGTGCGAAACTTGTGGCGGCCGGGGCCAGAAAGAAGTGATGAAAAAGCTGAAAATTACAATTCCCGCTGGGGTTGACAATGGTACTCGTTTGCGCGTTTCCAATGAAGGGGATGCGGGCAAACTGGGCGGGCCACCTGGGGATCTTTACGTTTTCTTGGCTGTGAATGAAGACCCGTTATTTAAGCGGGACGGCATTAACGTTAACTCGGAAGTCAAGATTAGTTACTTGCAAGCAATTTTGGGGTGCAGGTTGGAAGTTGAAACGGTTGACGGGCCGACGGAATTGTTGATTCCTACCGGAACTCAGGCGAATACTGTTCTGACTCTGGAGAAAAAAGGGGTGCCTCGGTTGGGAAATCCAGTCAGTCGTGGCGACCATTTGATAGAAGTGTCGATAGATATTCCGACTAAGGTGACGGCTGAGGAACGGGAATTGCTGATGCAGCTTGCTAAGCTGAAAGGCGATCGTACCGGAAAAGGTGGCTTGGAAGGATTTCTGGGAAATCTGTTTCAGAAATAAGCAAATATTTGACACCCAATGGGTGTCAAATTTTCCTGTTTCATGATTCGCCGACAATTGGTTTAATTCTCTCTCAAAAAAATGTGCGCAATTGCGCACATTTTCTCCAAGAAGAATAATTGTTAGACAATTTGTGGGAGTAGTCGTCAAAAAAATGAGACCAATTGGTCTCAAAAATCGGCGGTAGAATAATTCGCCGACAATTGGTTTAATTCTCTGTCAAAAAAGTGAGCGCAATTGCGCTCATTTTATCCAATAAGAATAATTGTTCGGCAATTGGTTCACGAAAAAATTAGGCTTTCAGGATTTGAGATGGGAAATTTGAGAATAAAAAACATATTATGAATTCAACATCCACAATTGAAAATCCAAAATCCCCAGATGCTAAGCTCGATCTGCGGGGTACGCCCTGTCCGATCAATTTTGTGCGAACTAAACTGCGCTTGGAGCAAATGGCACCGGGAGCAGTTTTGGAGGTGTGGCTGGACGCTGGGGAGCCGATCGAACAAGTGCCTGATAGTCTAAAAATGGAAGGCTACCAGATTCTGGAAACTAAATTTGTTGCGGATGAGACTGATTCGGGATTTTTTGTGATGAAAGTGCAGCGCCCAGAACATCAGGAAGCCGGATGAACCCCAATTCGTCCTCGCTCGTGGGTACTGTAGTCGCTGTTCAGGCTAACTTCTATCAAGTGAGTTTAGATCCAGAAGCCTGCATTGATGGGAAAAATCGTCCCCTAGCTGATGCTCCGAGTCTGCTGTGTACTCGCCGCACTCGACTCAAAAAAATTGGTCAACAGGTGATGGTGGGCGATCGCGTGATGGTAGAAGAACCTGACTGGAATGACCACAGGGGTGTGATTTCTCAAGTCTTTCCCCGCCAAACAGAACTCAATCGGCCGCCTGTCGCTAATGCCGATCGCATTCTCCTGGTTTTTGCCCTCACTGAACCGGACTTAGACCCCGCATCATTAACTCGGTTTTTAGTCAAGGCTGAGTCTACAGGTTTAGAGGTGAGTTTGTGCCTGAACAAATGCGATTTGGTCACCACCCAAGAGTTAGAACAGTGGCGCGATCGGCTTAAAGGATGGGGATACGATCCTATGTTTATTAGTGTCCGTAGTGGCTTAGGAATCTACCATGAAGCTGCTAATAACAGTGAAAATGAAGTTTCTGCTACAAACCCAAATTTATCAGAGGAAATAGATAGCTCCCTGCTTCCTCTTGAGCGGGGGGTTGCCTTGGTGGAGAGTCAGGGGGTGGCTTCTTCCTCCTCTATCGAAACTCACTTGCAAGGCAAAATAACGGTAATTTGCGGGCCTTCAGGGGTTGGTAAGTCGAGTTTGATCAACCAACTGATTCCGACACTGAATATTCGAGTGAACGCTGTTTCCGGCAAACTCGGCCGCGGACGACATACTACTCGCCACGTAGAACTGTTCGATCTCCCGGGTGGCGGACTTTTGGCAGATACTCCAGGCTTCAATCAGCCGGCACTTGAATGCGATCCGTCCGAGTTACCTCGATATTTCCCGGAAGTTCGGCGCAGCCTTGCTTTGGGTACTTGTCAGTTTAGCGACTGCTCCCACCGAAGTGAGCCTAATTGTGTCGTGCGGGGCGATTGGGAGCGCTATGAGTATTACTTGCAGTTCCTGGAAGAGGCGATCGTCCGCCAGCAACAAGAGCAAAATTCTAGTAGTGCGGAGGCGAGTTTGAAGCAGCAAACTAAGTCGGATGGTACGCAGCAATACGAACCGAAGCTGCAAACTAAAAAATATCGCCGCTCTTCCCGTCGCCTTCAACACCAGTCGCTGCAAGAGATGTGTGAAGAAGACTTAGAAGAGAATGATTAAATAGTCGATCGGCTCCAGAACACGGTAGATTAATAGGTGACGATCCTACACCAACCGCAAGCGGTATGTTGTAGGCATCTGAGTCCGGTCAAGGATATCAATATCTTCCTTCAAGGTACTCCAATCGTTTCCCTGGCTCGGCGTTTTATAGTGAGGAACACGTCCCGCCCCACTTGTCACATCAAAGCTGTTTTATCCTGATCTAGATTGTTATTCTGCGATCAAAGATACGACTATTCTACCACAATTATTACAATGGGTGCTCCAGAAAGTCGCCATTCAAAGAATGCTGGTTGGCTGGGCCCAGGCGGCAGGATCGCTCCCCGCAGGAGCGCGGCTCTCACCCCACCCGCCTATCAAAGATTATGGGCTGGGGATTCCCGCCTGTCTAGCTAAAATTGAATGGCCTTAAATTTGTTAAAAAAAGTAGAACAGAAGCAAAGGTTAGCAGGTTATGCAGGAGTAAAAATACTGTGAATATTCAAGAACTGTTTCAAAAAGGTGGGCCCGCCATGTGGCCGCTGTTGCTGTTATCGATTCTATCTGTAAGTACGATTATCGAGCGATTGTGGTTTTGGGCAAGCCTCCTTAGCAAGGAAAAGCAGATAGTCAACCGCATCCTCGATACTGCCCGCAGCGATTGGGGCGCGGCTAACGAGATTGCTAGACAAGCTAACCGACAGCCGATCGGGCGATTCCTTTCTGCACCCCTGCGGCTATACAATCCTGAACCAGAATTATTTCGACTCGCACTCGAAGCTGCTGCTGATGAAGAGTTGGCTTCGATGCGCCGTGGTGACAAAATGTTAGAAGCGACGATCGCTATATCCCCTTTGCTGGGCTTGCTGGGAACTGTTTTGGGTTTGATGAAATCCCTAGAGTCGATCGATCTGGGGAGCATTGGTACTGAGGCAACAAAAGGAGTGACATTGGGGATTAGCGCGGCGCTGATTACCACGGCTACTGGGATGGCAGTAGCAATTTTTACCTTGGTGTTTTATCGAATATTTCAAGCTTTTTTGTTCAATCAGGCGAAAATTTTCCGCAAAGCTGGAAATGAGCTGGAATTGCTTTACAGGCAATACTGGCCGACGGCTAATGCTAAAGGTCGATCGCCCAATGCAGAATACAGCAATTCCTTTGGTTCCGATGGCTTGAACAGACGTTCTTTAAATTCTCAACCAGAATCTGAAGAACGCAATCGGGAGCCGAAACCGAAATTGAAAGGTTCCGATCCTGATCTCGATTCAAGTTCTAACAATTAAAACCTTCAGAACCAATGAAAATTCACTTAGATACTCCTGCGGAAGAGGCTCGGATTGAACTCGTGCCTTTAATTGATGTGATATTTTGCATCCTGACGTTTTTTCTGCTGGCGTCTTTACAACTGACTCGTCAGCAAGCAATTAATGTCGATTTGCCCAAGGCGAAGACAGGACAAACGCAGATGCGAGAGATGCTGATTGTCAGCATTGACGATTTCGGGCAAACTTATATCGACCAAGTGCCTGTTAACTATCAACAACTAGATCAAGTTTTAAAGAGTTTCCAGAGCCAAAATCCTGCCGGGTTGACGGTATTATACGCTCCTCAAAATGCTAAGTACGCCAAAGTTGTCGAGGTTTTAGACAGATTGCGAGAGCTCGGTGGCCGAGTAAGCCTAGGAACTGTTCCTGCTTCGGTTGCATCCCCGCAGCCGAATCCCTCGCTACCCAATTCTGGGATTCCTGTGGCACCAGGGACAGGCAATTCCGGTCAACCCCAGCCGAATCCTGTAGCTCCAGGGCAGCAGCAGTTCAATCCCAATCAGTTTCAATCTCCTCTCCCAGCTCCAGGGCAGCCTACCAACTCTGGGGCAAATCAGGGCATTCCTCCTGCTTCGCCTGCACCCGCTGCCCCCAATTTCATGCCTGGAGTCGCCACTCCACCATCGCAGAATGTTGTGCCATCCAATTAATTAGAAGGAAGATGGCTTCCGAAGGTAGAAGGAAGATGGAAGAAGCCAGAAAAAAAAAGAGATCAACTAGAAATTCTCCCAATCTCCCCCTCGCGGAGATTCGGTATGCCAAAGTTGGTATAAATAACTGCAATTATTTTGGTTCGTACTGAGCCTTTTTTTTCTTGATCATCAGCGACAGTTGTATATGTCTGCGGAAGGAACTTTTGCGGGCATCTCGCCATCTCTATTCATAGATTATTTCTTGAGACAGATGGTAATATTGTCAAATTATTGTTACCTTTTGTAATATAGAATAAAGTAAAGTAGGCCTCCAGGCATCCTGAAGCCAACGGCCGATCGCTGAAACAACTCACAAATCTGGTTAATTCAGGTTTTTACTTTCCAGTCACCTTTATTTACAGAGGAATCAAAGTCATGAGCCAACCAGCAGAATTGTCTTTGGAGCAGCAATTTAGCCTGTGTTCTTTCAAAACACAGGTAAGTGACATGAGCCGCGAGCAAGCTCAAGAGTTTTTAGTCAAGCTTTACGAGCAAATGATGCTCCGGGAAACCATGTACCGCCATTTTCTCAAACATCACTGGGGTTTAGAACCGAACCCAGGGCTTGAGTAGACCAGAGTCGCAGTCGGCGACCTCCGTCTCTTACTCTCTTCCTTCAGATGGAAATGAGTTGGGGGTGATGGGGCGTCACTCGAAGGCATAAGGCATAAGGCAGAAGGCAGAAAGGAAATGCTAGAAAACCAATTGTTTTAGCAATCATCAAACTAAACACTAAGGCGATTGTTAGATCACACTTTGTTGTTTGATTCCAGTAAATGTGGCGAATAGTTTCGGCAATAGTGCCACATTCACAAGAGATCGCAACCATAATTTTGGGTGGCGGCGCTCAAAAATTCTGAAATTTTTGAGCATAACTGTAAAGATTTCTGAAAAAATAAATATATTTGTCTTGAGTTGCAGTGGATGAGGTTTGACCAGAATAGAGCTAGTCGGACATCTCTGAGCGGATCTCCGACTAGCCAGACCTTTAATTTTTAGATCAAACCCTAGAACTTGGAACAGTTGACAAAGATGATAAGTTATTCCGACTGACGTTCCAGAGTCGCCTCCATTGTACTGGTCAAGTAATGACCAGACATAATGCCACTAGATTGGTAGTAGCGGTTGTCATCTACGCGGTGAAGGGTATCAAAACCAGTCCGTCGCTGACGTTCGTCTCCCAATACCCAATAACGCTGGACGATCGACTGGGGAGCAATCCAACCTTCGCCCTCGACCCGGCCGAGTTCGCTGTGTTGAAGTACAAAAGTATACTGCCGTTCATCGTTGTTGAGGTGTCCTCGGTACTGCAAAATAATCTCTTCGCGATCGCCTCCAGGAAACACGAGCTTCGTCACCATACTGAACCAATCTGTTCGGTTCCAGCTCACTAAAGTTTTGCCTTTAACCGTAATTGGCACGCCATTGCGCTCAATCCAACTTCCTTCGAGCGTCCATTGGCCAGATTCCATTAAAAACGTGTGAGCCACAGTGCTGTTCCTATGCTTTTCCTGCTGGCTACAATGCTGGTGCAACAACGCACAGCCGTTGTCCCTCAGACTCTATGCTATCATACCCAACTGTGCCAACAAGAGTTAATTTCTCCTAAAAGTACCGGTGCGATCGCACCAGTAACTTGAGGCAGATTGCCGGGAATGCCCCGCACCCGCCATTGGGCTAAAACCGCGAAAGCGATCGCCTCTTTAAAATCTACACTCAAGCCTGCCTCAGAAGTAGTCAACACTTCCACTGGATGCAATTGAGCTTGTAATCGGCGTTTTAAGTAGAGATTGTGGCTGCCGCCCCCGCACAACAAAACTCGATCGGGCATCGCGGGCAAAAAACTTTGGTAACTGCTCACTATCGAGGCAACAGTCAGTTCTGTCAGAGTAGCCAGCACGTCAGCATGACTGAGGTTATAAGCCGAGGCTTTAACCAAACACCGGCCAAAATAGTCTACACCAAATAACTCTCGCCCAGTAGATTTCGGCGGTGGTTGGTGGAAAAATTCCTCAGCGAGCCAATCCTCGACTAAAGCTTGACAGGGAGTTCCGCTGGCCGCCCAAGCTCCACCTTCGTCACAAATTTTAGTTCCAGCAGAGAAGTGATCGACTGCCAAGTCTAAAAGGGAATTCGCCGGGCCTGTATCCCAACCCAAGATGCCATTCCCAAGACTATAAATCTCGGATTCGTCCTTGTTTTCCCCCTTGGATGTGGCCGGAAGATAGGTAACATTGCCAATTCCGCCCAAATTTTGGATGCAGATGCTGCGGTTGGGTTCGGCCAGCAGACAGGCATCAACTATGGGGACTAAGGGTGCTCCTTGACCTCCTGCTGCAATGTCTGCCGATCGAAAGTTACTCACAGTAGTAATGCCTGTCAATTGCGCAATTAGCGCGCCCCGCCCGAGTTGCAAGCTGTAACCCATTTCACTTCCGGGCCTCGGTGCAGCAGAATAGCTGCTCATGGAGGTCTTCCCTGACGGTCGGTGGTAGACAGTTTGACCATGAGAGCCGATCAATTCGGCTTGATCATATTCTGTTTGAATTGTCAAGGCTGCTGTGGCAAATTCTTGGGCGATGGCATCATCTAATTCGGCGAGTTCTGTCAGTGACAAAGCCTCGCCACTGCAAACCGAGAGAATTTGCGATCGCAAATTAGGGGGATAAGGGAAAGTCTTGCCGGCCACCAACTGCACTTTCAAGTCTGTTTGAGAACCGACCACATCTACCAAAGCAGCATCAATGCCATCCACTGATGTACCGCTGATCAAACCGATAACGCGAGTCATGCGATTTTAGATTTTAGATTTTAGGATTTTTCGATTTTCGGAGAGGATATCACTTGAGGTCGATCGTCACAATCACCACAGTAATATTGTCGCGTCCCCCTTTATCCTTAGCTGCTTCAATCAAAGCAGTTGCAGCACCCTCGCAGGCGCGAATGGACTTCAGAGGCGAAGCAATCAAAGGATCGGAAAGTTCTTCAGTCAAGCCGTCACTACACAGTAGCAAGCGATCCCCAGGTTTTACATCGATCGGCAGAATATCTATTTCGCGCAAATCATCGCGACCCAGACACTGGGACAAAACATGACGCCAAGGGTGAGTGCGAGCCTGGTCAACAGTCAGAGCTTTTCTTTTTACTGCCTGAGCCACCCAAGTCTGGTCTTCAGTAATCTGCTCCAAGCGAGCTCCGTGCAGCTTGTACAAGCGAGAGTCACCGATATTAGCACACCAAGGTCTACCCTCATCCCTAAAAACGAGAACCACAGCCGTAGTACCCATATCAGCACGCTCGGGATGGTCAAGCTGATCCGTCAAAATTGCTTGATTTGCAATTAAAAAAGCCTTTTCCAACAACAGCGGAGTATCTTCAGGCTCTTCCCAATGTTCGAGCAAATAAGATTGAATCGCCCCAGTTGCAATCCGGCTGGCTTCTTGACCTCCGGCGTGTCCTCCCATGCCGTCTGCCACTATGAAAAATCGCCCGTCAGAGTCTATGTAGTACGAATCCTGATTTACGGAACGAACTAACCCTGTGTCTGTCTTGCCTGCGAAAGAGCGTTTCATAGATTGGGTGATTGGACTCATCGAACTTAAAAGCTTGATTTAACTGGTACAACCTTTGGTTCCAAAACTTAAATCCCGAACAGAACTTGAAATTTCTGCCGCCCGCGATCGGCAGTTCTGGAAAAATTGCACTTCTTTAATCTTATATCGTAGATCGTCTGATCCTAATTCCGTCTTAAAATTTCAGTAAATCAAGTATGTTCAGCAGCGCCTGCAAAAAAAACTGGATTTCTGTAAAAAATTAGAGGTTTGGCTGACGATAAATATAGCAATCAACGGGTTTTCAGCCAGCGGATGAGCTGCTCTGCATTTAAATTGTATGTCAAAAAACAATCAAACAATGAGTGGGGTGGGTTCTTGTAGCCCGCGCTGAATATAGAGTTTAGATGCGCGACAGCTTAATTGCTGTCAATTTTACAACTCTGTTGTCAGCCAGCCAAAACCTCACATTCGAGGTTAAATTTTGGCTGGCGAGAAATCTCAAACCTGAAATTTCCGATCCCAAGTAGTACAACTTTGACACTCTCAGGTCTAAAGACACGCTCGATTCTTGAATAGACCGCCGAAGCAATCTTCAAAGGCATTG
>PVWI01000005.1 GCA_003003725.1 filamentous cyanobacterium Phorm 6
GGAAACTGGATTACGCTGCGTGCTCTGGCTTCCTTGCACAAATGCTACGAAGTTGTTGGAAGGGTAAAGAGGGAAGAGGAAAGAAGGAAGAGGGAAGAAGGAAGAAGGAAGAAGAAAGAAGGAAGAAGGAAGAAGGAAGAAGGAAGAAGGAAGAAGGAAGAAGGAAGAAGGAAGAAAAATAATTCAACCTTTTTCAATTCCCAATTCCCAATGCCCAATTCCCAATGCCCAATTCCCCATGCCCCATGCCCCATGCCCAATTCCCAATTCCCCATTCCCCATTCCCAATTCCCAATTACCCCAAAAGAATTATTCGTGTATTATTTTCCAGAACCTCCCTATTTTTTTATGACTGCTGGACTCCTAGCAGGAATGGCCTCCGGCTTGGCCTTTGAAGCAACTCTCAAACAAGCCGTACAACTGTGGTCAAAAAATCGTGCTACTCGCACCTTAGCTAACCTACAAGGATTGCAATTATTCATACCTTTCCTGGGAATGGCTGGTGGAATTTGCATATTTTTAGCTTCTGGTGTAGAGATTTTCGGAATTCCAAAATTGTTCGCTTATGCTTTATCTTTGCCCCTAACCATACTCACCGGCTGGTTAATTTGGAGACAGTTAGGTAAGCTTTTATTGGAATTAGAACGGGGAGGCTCCAGAGCACTAGATTTGGATTCTTTTGAAGAATGAGAGTTAACTATTGACCCTCTTTTATGAGAAGGAAGGGGGTTGATAGTTCTTTAGTATTATCCTAATCTGATGTTTTTTGAACCACAGAGAGCGCAGAGAACGCAGAGGAAGAGAAAGAAAAAGAAACGAAAGAAAGAAACAAAAAAAGCAAGAAGAGGGTTTAACGCGAGAATAGGAGTGAATTCAGTCTCTATACAGTTAGCTTCTATCTACTCAGAGATTACGCAACTTAAATTTAAGATTATTAACTTTTTTAATTACCCAAATTTTGAGATTTCTCTGGAAGTGAACCAACCAATTGGGATGCGTTAGTTTTGGCTGTGTTTCGGGCGACTTCAAATAACGGTAGTGCAGAAATATATCTCGGTAGGGAATCTCAACATCTTCACCATCACACAATTGATTGATTTTGGCAGCCGAAATACTCATGTAATGCAAGTAAGTCAGCCGTCGTCCTTTATCGTATAAAACATAATTTATTACATCAAATTGAGAAGACCAATGATTACCCGTTACTTGTTCTGGTTGAGAATATGCAAAGTTATAAAAAGAGATTTTGCAGCGCGTAACTAAATAGTTAAACAAAGGTTGGTCAGTTCCCCGCAAGGACAAGATTTCTGATTCTCCTGATGTTAAATATTCTAACATTTTAACACAGTTATGGCGATTTAAGACTCCTTTTTTGGAAGCAAACCAACCCGCACAAAAAATCTGAGATTGCAGTTTGTCAATCTTGAAAATATATGGTAATTTGTCGCATAATAAATCAAATACATAATTGAGGTCGGATTTGTATTGAAAATCGTTTGCTACCCAATCAAATTCATCCAGTTTTTGATAGATGTAATCCAGAGAATCCATTAACAAAGTGTCCGCATCAAAATAGATGAATTTATCAAAAGGGCCGTCAAAACAACAAAATTTTCGGTGCATCCCCAAACAGTGTACTGGTTTCCAGCCTTTAGCTTGCCAAACTTTTTGAGCTTTGGCGTGAGATGTCCAAACTTGAGTTGCAAAGTCTTCCCAAAATTGGATGGAATCTGTATTTTCAAACAGGGTGACATTGTGATGAGTTGCAATTTCTACTCGAACTTTTTTCAGTCTATCATCATAGGGAATGATACAAACTGGAATATCTTTTGCCCCATTCACTTCGAGACTGTTTAATAAAGCGACTAAATGGTCGAAAACAACATCGTTTGCCAGAATATAAATGCCATTTGTCATCGTTTAAAAACCCTAACCAGATTCGGCGGTTGAAACCGCTACTACAGAAACAAAGTCCGCCTTCGCGGACTGAAGAATAAACTCGTAGGGTGCGCACTGCGCACATTATTGCTGTATCAAGCGAAATATTCTTTGCATTAAATTAGGTTTTTCTTGATGCAAATAACGATAATGTTTCCACAGTTTCCAATAAGGACTACCCGATTTAATCGGTATCCCCGCCCAGTGAATATATTTTAACCTTTTACCTTTGTCGTAAAGTACATAATCTATTTCCTGAAAATGCTTAGAACCCGCCCAACTTCCTGGTTCGGTTGGTGAAGCTTTGACAAGATTGCAGCGTTTGGGAATCAGTTTAAGAATGATATAATTTAGTATAGGTTGGTCGGTGACGTTTTGAGTAAAATCGAAATACTCTCGATGCTGCGAACATTCGCGCAAGATTTCATACATTTGCAATTCGGAAATAGTTCCTTTACGGGAAGCCCAAAAGCCGCTGTTGAAGACATCTTGAAGTTCGGAATCTGTGAAAATATGCTCTTCTTTGACAATGGGTGAAAATACATTGCGCAGTTTTTCGCTGAGGTGGTGGTAGTCGCAGCAAAAAAAGTCTACTTCTGATAGTTTGTCGAGGTTGGCTGCGATGTCTTCAAAGACGATGATATCGGTGTCGATGTACAAAAATTCGTCAAGCGGGCCAAACCAGGCGACGAGTTTTCGCATTTTGTTGGGGAGGGCTAGAAAGTTACGATCGAACATTTGGCCAATTTCCCTGGTAAACTGTTCCACAAACCCCAGATTTGGGAACAATCGCACCCCGTAGAGGCTGCTGAGTGCGGCCGCGACTTGCTGATAATTGTCGTCAAACGGGATTAAAAAAATTGGTACTTGAGAATTATACAGACGTATGGTGGCTAGAAGGGCGATCGCACTTTCCATCACTTTATCATTAGCAACAATATAAATACCACGATTCATCAACTTATCCTCAACCTTCTCAACACTCTTTCTAACAAATTTGACCCCGAAACATTAGCATAAGACTTTAGCGGTTCCATAAAAAGCGGCCGATTTTCTGGTTCCCGCAGATAGCGGTAATGTAGAAACAAATCGCGATAGGGAAACTCAATATTTTCCCCAGCACAAACTCTCCGAATTAAATCCGGCGGCACACCAATATAATGAATATAAGTAAGTCGGTTTCCCTTGTCGTACAAAATGTTATCTCGCATTTGAAAATGTGGGGAAGTGACGCTACAACCTGTTTTTTCGCCATCCGGGAGACTGTAAGCAAAATTATAGCTATTCATCCCCGTTTTCATCACCATATAATTGAGCAACGGCTGTTCTCCCGCACCAGAATAAATAATTTCTGCATCTCCAGACTTTAGTTCAGCTACCAGCCATTCTTTAGTATCGCGCTCAAAAAGTCCTTGCTTGCTACCATAAAAACCCGAACAAAATATTTCCGAGTCTATCCGATATTGCTCAAAAACTTCGAGCAGTTTTGGCGACTGAATATTGTATACTTTAGTTGGATCAGTAAATTGGAAATCATAAACCACAAAATCGGATTCATTTAACTTATCAAAAACCGCATCAAGGGAATTCATCACCAAAGTATCGGCATCCATGTAGATAAAATTTTCAAACGGCCCATCGAAAGCGCAAAAACGCCGATGTGCACCGTAAAGCCGAAATTTTTTGCGGTTCAAACGCTCTGGTGCGGCTGCTTGCATGAATTCGTCCCATCGCTGAATAGATACGCTATCTTCATAAATAAAGACATTGGGACGGTTGGCAATTTCTGTTTTGATTTGCTGTATTTGGTCGTCGAAAGGATAAATGCAGACCGGAGTATTTGAGCCTAAGATAACTTCAATACTGTTTAGAAAGGCAATTAGTTGATCGTAAACTGTATCGTTGGCTAGCGTGCAAATTTCCTTCATATATAGTTAATAAATTATATTAATTACACTCGATATATCGCAATATAAACCTTTGAAATAAAAGTCGCTCAACCTCCGACAACAATGACAAAACATAAAAAGCCTCGCCGGATACTACAAACCAAAAACCTGAAACTACGTTAAAACACAACCCACACGAAAACCAACGTCTATAGCCCTGTAGCTAGCCGAATATCTAGGACGAGTGGCACTGCGACAATATACCCCACTATATTCCCAGGAACCGCCACGCTGCATACGTTTATCATTTGTGCCAGTTTCCCAAGAACTTCCGTCAGTTGGTGCGCCGTTATAGTTTTCGTGCCAGGTATCGCTGCACCACTCCCACACATTGCCGTGCATATCGTACAGCCCAAAAATATTAGGTAGAAAACTCCCAACATCTGTTGTTTTTCGGCGACAATCGTAAGAGCTTGCGGGGGGAGTTTTTGCGTAGGGATGAAATCCATTATGGTTGGCCAATTCCATGCTAGTGGTTTCCCCAAAATGAAATGGAGTTGTTGTACCCGCACGACAAGCGTATTCCCATTCTGCTTCACTCAAGAGCCGATATTTTCTCCCGGTTTTTTCCGAGAGTTGGCGACAAAAGTTAACGGCATCTTGCCATGACACACATACTACAGGACGTTTTTCGCCTCTGACAAAAGATGGATTTTTTTCCATCACTGCTCGCCACTGTGCTTCGGTGATAGGATATTTACCTGCAAAAAAAGCGGGTACTGTTACTTGATGCTGCGGACTTTCCCTATCCTGTCTACCTAATTCTGTTTCTGGCGAACCCATCATAAATCTACCACCGGGAATCGATACCATTTCCAGGACAACTCCATTCCCTAAGTCTTCGGGGAAGAAGCGAGCAGAGGAACTATGACGACTGTTTTCTTTTCCTTCAGCATCAACTGTTGTCACGTCAAATTCAAAGATAGGCAAATAATTTTGTAACTGCTCTTTGATATTTGGTTTATGTCTATCCTTCAGCAGCCAATATGCAGCAAGCTTCACCGACATAGATTCATCTCGCAATGCCCGAATTATCAAATCTAAACCTGCATCTCCATGTTTCAGCGCTTCAGACAGTGCGGTAATTCTGACTTCGACACCGGGTGAAGCTAACCGACTCTTAACGCCCGGAATCCCGCCTAAGACAGCCGCACCGAATGGCACTTGAGATTGACCTGACGGCATCGTATTCTCTGGGTTGATTTTGGTTTTCTGTCATTGCGCTATTTCCTGAGATACAAACTTAGACAGCCAATTGAGCAAGTTCAATTCATGGAGAATGATTTGTCTAGCTTCAGCAATTTTCTCCCTAGCTTCATGCCAATAATCCGCATTAGCCACAACCTCTTTAATAAATTCTACTCCTTTCTCATCCAAACTCGGCAACCGCAGAAAACTCCCTGCAGGCAACAATTTATCCGCCGCCGAACCGCCGTAATAAATTGGCAAACTCCAACCTAATAAAGCATCCCAAAGCTTCTCGCTGACATACCAATCATTTTCCGCATAATTTTCAATAGCTAAGTTGTAATAATATGGTGCGATGGCGTGCCATTTATTGTTGACAGTGCCGTTTCCGCGCGCCCAAGTTGGCAAGTTTCGCCCGTAAAGGTCAAAATCTAATTCTTGTTGTTGCAGCAATTTGATAAAATTCAATCGGTGGCGGTGATTGGCGCTGCGGCTAACACCTGAAGTTATCCAAGAACAGGATTTAGTTTTATTTGGTGGTGGCATTTCGTTCAGTTCTCGAAATGAGTTAGAGTGATACCAAATCGCGGGCATATAATCGGGGTTGGGTGCGAAATCGTCGGGCCCGGAAACGTAACCGCAATCAAGTTTTGCTTGTTCGTAGTTAGCTTTGGTAATTTCAATAACTTCTGGTAATGGCGGTTCTCTGATTAGGTAAATAATCCGTTCTTTGGGAACGTTGCGGAATTTCTCTCGAATGTCATTATCTGGATTTTGATGCCTGTATTGGCGTATTTTGTCGAGCCATGACTGCTGTTTGGGCTGTCGGGGAAAGTCGAATTGATACATGAGTAAAAAGTCGGGTTCTGGGTGGTTGGCTAGCATTTGAATGTTGCCCCACTTGCCGAAATTGTGAGGGGTTTGTTGCCACAGCCAATCGCTTTGGTTCATGCCTGGATAGGTGGTGATTGTGCCGATAATTTTTGGGTTCATATAGCAGAAGGAAGAAGGAAGAAGGAAGAAGGAAGAAGAAGGAAGAAGAAGTTTTTGCGTGTGGCAGGGCGGGTTTATGAGATTGTTTATTTTAGGCGATGATTGTTGGTAAAACCCGCCCCTACCGAATTTTGAATTATCGGATATCGCACATCTGCATCCACATAACCCAAAATTTTCTTGATTCTATTTTCCCACGAAAACTGCTTGACAAAATCCAGAGTTTCTGCGTAACCTTCGACCTTCCTAGGATATTTGGTTAAACTATCTCGAATGCTTTGCGCGAACTTGTGCGGGTTATCCGGTTCACACCAAATTGCAGCGATATTTCCCGATTTGAATTCCATTAAAGATGGAATCTCTGTCGCTACAATTGCAGTTCCCGATGCCATATAATCGAAGAATTTCAAGGGAGATGTGAATGTCGCGGCTTGTGTCAAACAGTGCGGGTGAACCAACACATCGGCTGCTTGCAGCAAGCTGGCTAGTTGATTTTGCGGCAGGTAGCCGAGAAATTTGATGTTGTTAACTTGCTTGGATTTGGCTAACTTCTGGTAGGCTGTTACTTGGGATGGATCGCCGCCTGCGATCGCAAATTGAACTCCCGGCAATTCCTGCGCCACATCCACCAACATATCCACTCCTTTAAACGGGTAAAGCCCTCCCGCATAAACGGCTAAATTTTCTCTTCCATCTTCTAATAACTTCTGTCGCCATATCCGGGCTTCTGTCGTTTGTCTGGCGAGAAACAACTGATTAAAACCATTTTGCAGCATAATTACTTTTGACGGCGGCATCCCATTTTTAATCATACTTTCTCGCACTGTATCGGCAACAGTTACAGAAATTTGAAACAGCGGATTGCGGACAATTTCCGGCTCAAATTGCTTGGATTCGTGGTGATGTTGTTCGTAGATAGCGGGAATTCCGTTTTTAATCGCAGCTTTGACAAAGTTCCAGTCCCGTGTGTGAACGATTTGAGTGGATTTGAGCAGGTGAATCGGTAGGTAGTATTTTGAGACTATTGTACTCGAACTCGTCCACTTGCTGTCGAAAAGGTCGATCGGGCAAGGCATCGGTAAGTCTGCTATTTTTAATTTATCTTGAATATTGTATATTTGGGCAAGTTTGTCATCCGGTTTTCTAGGTTGAAAAGGACGAAACAAATCAATCGGATTAAAAGCCTTCCATCCCTTGCGCAGATATACCAAAACTGCTGGTAAACCTAGATTTGCAGCGGCATTCGCAGAATGAGCAACTTGAACTAAGCTGGCTACATTCGGTTGTGGCAAGATATTTCGGGTAAAAAATACATAATATTTTGACATGGGAATTGGGGATGGGGCATTGTTCAGTTGACAGTTGACAGTTGACAGTTGACAGTTGACAGGTAATGAATAGTCTGATTTTAATTTTTCCCTAAAATGGAGAGGCTTTAAACCAATTCTTTCTGGTAACAGTTAACAACCAATAACCAATAACAAACAACAAACAACAAACAACAAACAACCAATAACCAATAACCAATAACCAATAACCAATAACTACTTTTTAACAGCCTGACGCTTAATAGTATTTTCTATAAATTCTAAAGTCTTGAAAATATTAGCAGCAGAGTGAAATGATTCCCTAATTAATTCGTCTCTTTCTTCGGGAGAATCTACCATTTCATCTACTAGCAATTTGAGGTAAGCAATCATCGGAGTCAGGCGCGTCCGAATTTCGTAAGAACCTCTAATTAGGGCTTCATCGCGAGCGGTTTCTTCGGCAAATTGCACTGAATACAAGCGAGTATAGTAACCTCCTTTGGCTAACAATTCTTCGTGGGAGCCAATTTCTACGACTTGTCCGCGATCGATCACAGCGATTTTGTCGGCTTTTTGGACTGTGGAGAGGCGGTGGGCGATTACTAGGGTTGTACGATCGCAACTCAGTTTCTCGATCGCCGATTGCACATACCTTTCCGAAACCGTATCCAGCGAACTCGTTGCTTCATCTAAGATTAAGATTTCCGGGTTTTGCAACAGCGCTCTAGCAATCGAAATTCTCTGACGCTGCCCTCCCGATAGTATCACACCCCGATCGCCAATTTGAGTATCCAATCCCTCCGGCAACTGTTCGATAAACTCGTAAGCATTTGCTCCCTTCGCCGCTTCCACAATTTCTGCCTCAGTCGCTTCAGGCTTAGCATAAGCAATATTCTCGCGCACAGAAGCATTAAACAAAAACGTATCTTGACTCACAATACCCATCGCTTTTCTGAGACTTTTTAGCTCAAATTTGCGCAAATCAATGCCATCGATCGAGATATAACCTTCAGTAGGATCGTAAAATCTCGGCAGTAAATCTGCCAAAGTTGACTTACCAGAACCCGAAGTTCCTACCAATGCTAAAGTAGTACCGTGAGGTAGAAATAAATCGATTCCTTGCAGAACTAAATTTTTGTGACTTGGATAACTAAAAGATATTTTATTAAAATGAATTCCCGATCGCAAATGAGTATATGGCACTGACCCATTCAGCATAAATGGCTTGTCATCACAACTTAAAAAATCATTCACAACCTCTACACTAGCCGACGTAGTAGCGAATTGACTGCGCCCACCATTT
Source organism: filamentous cyanobacterium Phorm 6 (assembly GCA_003003725.1). Classification (GTDB taxonomy): domain Bacteria; phylum Cyanobacteriota; class Cyanobacteriia; order Cyanobacteriales; family Microcoleaceae; genus Microcoleus. Next base: position 8,679 of record PVWI01000005.1, read on the forward strand.
AACTGAGAAATCAAAGGAATTAGCCGAAAAAGTACCAACAAATAGGTCAATAAAACTGTAGCTATAGACTCTAGTTCATTCGCAAAAATTGTGCGCCCTATAAACACAATCAAAATAATCACTATCAAATTAACAACTTCGTTAATTGGAGCGATCGCCGCATAGTTTACCTGAGCCTGAAAATCAGCTTGTTCTCGCCTTTGAATTAAATTCTTGATCCGTTGATACTCCCTTTCCTCGTTCCCCGTTGACTTAACTAGCCTAATCCCAGTCATGGTTTCGAGAACCCTAACCGAATAATCTTTCGACATTTCAGAAAGCAAGTGGCCAAAATGCTTGGAACGGTTAATAATATGTTGATTTGCCCAAGCGACTAACCCCAACAAAACTGTAGCTGTCACCGTCAGTTTCCATGATATAGAAAGTAGCAGACCCACAAATACCAAAACGGTAATTGAGGTAGTAAACATTCCGATCGCGGTACCAACTGCACTAGCAGTCCGGCCAATCTCTCCGCCCAATCTATTAATTAAATCCCCAACTTTAGTTTTAGAATAAAAATCTAAATCTACTTCTAACAACAACCGCACACCCGTTTCTCGCAAATCAAAAGTCAAAGAGCGCGTCAGAGAAGTAGCCAATAAAGTATTGATATAACTGGCAATATTTTTTAAGATAATTGCCAAAACAATCGCCACGGTCATTAAAATCAACCGCTGGTTTTGAGGCATTCCTTCAAAGGGATACATTAAAGTTTTAATTAAAGGTGGAGCGCCTCGTAACTCGACAGCTTCCTCTAAAAAACTCAAAAGCACTGGTACAATCAGAGTAGTGCTGATACCGTTGAATAAAGCCCCAGAAAAGCCGAGGATCACAGTTAACAGAATCCTGCCCGGATATCGTCTGGCAAATTTTAGGAGTAGCTTATTAGCAGACATGAAGCATTCCCAGCTAAACAGTACGGTATCTCAAAATATTCTTTAATTACAGCCAGTGTTTCTTCCTCCATTCAGTCGCTTTAAAGTTACTTAGATTTACGTGAAATTATATCTGAAAGTATTAGCGCCATTGCTTGAATGCTATATTTTTTTACGCATCTTTCCCGAGCTTTCATGCCTTGCAAATTCGCGGCTGTCAAATTTTCAAATATCCATTGAATTTTTTCGGAAATTTGAGCGGGAGAACTTGGCTCGACTAAATAACCAGTTCCGCCTAAAATTGCTGGAATATCTCCCACTCGCGTGGACAAAACAGGCTTAGCCATTGCCATGCCATCTGTCAGCTTGAGCGGAAACTGAGCCACGGCTGTCAGAGTCTCTCGCTGAGGAACAACGACAATGTGAGCCGCCGCTACAACTTCAGGCATCGTTTCGACTGGAAACCTGGGCAGTTTAACAATCCAACGCTCCCATCGTTGCATAAGTCTATCATCATAGTCATCATAAGGACTTCCGCCGACGATCGCTAATTTTAAATCTGGCTCATTTAACTGTTCGAGGGCCATCAAAACATCCTCAACACCTTTGTGAGGTCGCGGCGCACCGGGAAACATCAGAATTCTATACCCAGACAAGCCGTAACGCTGTCGGCTCAATTCTGGATTATATTTAGCAGGGTCAAACATTTCAGTATCCTTACCGTTGGGCAAATATACACCACCAAAACGCTGTTTTAGAAACTCAGTATCGACGGTGACGGCATCAGCACGGGAAACTAAACTTTCCATCCACTTGACATATAGCGGATGATCTGGTTTTCTCAATTCACCGTTTTGTTTGAAAATATCTCGATAAAGTTGTTTAAAATCAGGGCTATATTTCCATTCATCTCCACCGAACCAGCTAAGTTCCCAGTCATCTATATCTAAAATGAGAGGGCGGCGAGTATCTAGTTTTTTTAGCAGCGATAAACCAAAGCTTGTAGGTTTAGGTTTGACTGCATAAATAATATCCCCATCTATTTTTTGCAAGACTTTTTGAGCATCGATCAAAAAACCTGGATAGTTTTTCCCAGGTATTGCAAAGACTGGGATATTTTTCGGAGGAATAGCATACAATTCCTTGCCAAACTGAAATCCGACAACTTCTACATCATATTTAAGCTCAATCAGGACTTGAGCTAGGAGAAAAGCACGAATTGCACCTCCTCCCGACAAATCGCTCACCACTAATGAAACTTTCACTTGATAATTTTTTGCTCAAAAAGTTGCTTTATTTTCTTACTTAACATATTATTGTTCTTGATATAATTCTTCAGTGTAATGTTGCACAGCAGCTAGAGTAATTATATTTTACTTGTTATGAAATGATCTTTTTTATTGAACCGCAGAGGGCGCAGAGGGCGCAGAGGAGGAGAAAGTTTATTTTAAGCGCCAGGGATTGTTAATTTGATTTGGTAAAAATATTTTAGCTGTACGATCGACTATTCGAGTAAAGGGCGATCGGGTGATGTTCTTGGCGTACTGCGGGCGGTAGGGGTAGGTGCAGTGCATGACTTTTATCGGTTTGTCGATCGCATAAACATCTTTCCACTTATCCAAATAGTTGTAAACAGGGGACAAAGTTGTCATTTTTGGTTTCACAGATTCAATAGCAGCAGCAAAAGCACCTTGGTCTTTTAAGAGTAGCACATTTTGGTTGGCAGTTACTATGTCGAAATATTTCTTAAATTTTTGGAAAAATTCGCGATTTTTACTGCTTTTGGTAAAAGCGATAAATCCGCCGTTGTATTGAATACTATTTTCAGTTAGCGGCAATCCGACAGACTGCAAAGTTGAGAGGATATCTTGCTTGACTCTTAATAAATTAGCAGCTTTGGCGATCGCAGGCTGCACATCTTCCGTCACCAAAAAATCCACCGCGTCAAGATAGTCGAAAACCTCATCTATTGGCGACAGCAAACAAATATCGCAATCCAGATAAATAGTCTTCTCAAAAGGAGATTGTTGATACAAAGCCAGCTTAGCTTGTCGCGATGCTAAAACAGGATTTTCGTGTTTCGGTGCGGCCTGCAATCTCACATTTCCGAACACCAAAAGTAAGGGATATAAAAATCGCGGTACTCTATCTATTAAAATAATAATTGGTTCGCGGTGAAACTTCCTGACTGAAGCTAGAAAATGTATGCAGTCTTGAAATGAGTACAATCCAATTAAAATGGTGATAAATCCTCTATCCATATCTTTTATCTAACGATAGTAAAAATTGAAATTTAATAAGGCAATCAACTGTGTTTTTAATAACCGATAGAGATATTGCCAATGCTCAAACTGCAATTTATCCCCAACTTTATCCCAAAAGGTTCTTACTTGATTTTTTTGCCAGTCCCAATGAGCAAAAGAATGCTCCATAACTTGAGCGAGTTCCTGCCACCCCTCATTACGAATATTCCACCCAACTTTAGCAGTCGCTAACCCAATTGGATTACCGTCTTTTGTTTTGACTTTTTGCACTTCAAAAAATCTTCCAATCTTTCCCCATTCTTGAATAAACTGAATTTCTCTCCCATTGTCTCTCGCAATTACGAACAAATTTTCTTGAACAAAACTTACCTTTTTCAATGGTAGTTCTAGCTTTTTTGCTAATTTATGAATTGCCTCTTTTCTCCCCGGAAATGATTGATTTGGTGGATGTTCTAGAATGGGCATAAACCCTTTACAAGTAATTCCTGACATCCATTCTCTCTCCGGCACTTTTCCGATGATTCTTGTATCTGCATCGACAAAGATTGTCACTCGACATAATTCTAAGGCTTTTTTTAGTGCAAATCGTTTATCATTATAACAATAATCTACACCTTCGCGACTTTTTTTAAAGGCGAAAACATTCGTCAAATTCTGAAAGTCATTTGGGTTGTCAGTACAAACAACTAGCATCGTCCCTAGAGAATGAGTTTCTAAGTCTGCTGCTAGTTGTTTGGCTAATTCGCGATACTTTTTCCGAAAAGCTAAGGTGCAAAAACAAAAATCTTTGTGACTGTTTAACATTATTTTCGACTCAATTTTTGCACTTGTTTTATTTGAGTTTATGCTAACTGTGACGTTTTTGATGCCATTGCCAAGCGTGAGTTATAATATCCTTAATGTCGGGATATTCTGGAGACCAACCCAAGATTTTTATGGCTTTCTCGCTGCTGCCAACCAAAGCAGGCGGGTCTCCCGGACGCCGATCGCACTCAACGGCCTTAATTTCTTTTCCTGTCACTTGGCGAGCCGTTTCTATCACCTCTTTTACCGAAAACCCGCCGCCGTTTCCCAAATTAAAGAAATCAGATTTGCCGCCATTGAGCAAATATTCCAATCCCAAAATGTGAGCCGATGCTAAATCGTTAACATGGATGTAATCGCGGATGCAAGTACCGTCAGGAGTATCGTAATCGGTGCCGAAAATTGCGATCGAATCTCGTTTCCCCAAAGCAGCGAACAACACCAGCGGGATTAGGTGAGTTTCTGGATAGTGATCCTCTCCTAACAACCCGTTCGGATCGGCTCCAGCCGCGTTAAAATAGCGGAAACAAACAGACTTGAAATCGTACGCAGGGTCAAAATCAGACAAAATCCGTTCTACCATTAACTTAGTAGCACCGTAGGGATTGATCGGATTTTGTGGATGGTCTTCTGTGAGCGGGATTTGCTCAGGTATGCCGTAAGTCGCGCAAGTAGAAGAAAACACAAATTTCTTGATGTCAGCAGCGATCATTGCTTCCAAAAGTGTAATCGTGCCGATGACGTTGTTGCGGTAATATTTAGCTGGATCTGTGACAGATTCGCCGACGTAAGCGTAGGCAGAAAAGTGCATTACTGCATCAATTTTGTGGGTGGCGAATAGGTTGTCGAGTAGAGCGCGATCGTTTGTATCGCCAACTACCAACCCCACTTCCAAAACCTGCTCTACTAAATCTTGGTGTCCGTAAACTAAATTATCTAAAATTATCACACCGTAACCCGCGTTTTTCAGTGCTAATACTGCGTGAGAGCCAATATATCCAGCTCCACCTGTTACCAAAATTGTTGGTTTTTCTGTACTCATTTTATTTTGCTTTCTTTTTGTAACTGCAAGAAGTTTGGTAGGGACGCTCCAAGAGCCTTTCGGAGTGTCAACTTAAGACTAAAACGTAGTCAGAGATTGCTGTTTGACCATTAAACTCAGATCCCCCCTAACCCCCCTTAAGAAGGGGGGAACAAGAATCTTCTCAAAGTCCCCCTTCTTAAGGGGGATTTAGGGGGATCTAGACTGGGGTAAAAACGAGATTTCTCAAGGCTTTCGGCTTAAGTTGATACTCCGAAAGGTTCTGGGAGTGTCCCTACTTATGTGGGGAGTTTACAAGTTCAATCGATAAACTTAAGCCGACTAATTTGGAGGTAATCAAATACCCGATTGATTTGATGTCGATCCTCCTCTGAGATTTTATCATCAGAGAGGATGGCGGAAGTCAAAACTAAATGTTCCCGGCGAGCAATCTTGCCAGATGCGACAATCCGATCGACCACTTGAGAAATGGTTAAGTTCGATTTTTTGGGAGATGTTGGCATTTATTCGATCGCCTTTATGTCAGAATAGTTAAAGCTGCTTGCAGTTATTGACCCAAAAATTGTCGATACCAGATCACAAATCAATTTGTAGCACAGCAAACATCAGGTATCAGAGTTTTACTCCGAAAGATAGATGCGCGGAGTAGATAATTCAGCATTCTGCCTTCGGATAGCGTTCAGACTCATCCAATTCTATAGTAATTTTCCAACAGAGGCAGTTTTCTATGCAAGTTTATCGGCTTCCCGTACTATCCGACAACTATATTTTCTTGCTGCACGACCCCGATCGCAACATAGCAGCAGTCGTCGATCCAGCCCAAGCAGAACCAGTCTTGCAGCACGTGCGATCGCTCGGAGCCGAATTAACAGCAATTTTCAACACGCACCACCACAGCGACCACGTAGGCGGCAACCAGCAACTGATCGATCGCTTTCCCCAACTTACAGTTTACGGCGGCGCACAAGACCGAGGCAGAATTCCCGGACAGCAAGTGTTTTTGCGATCGGGCGATCGGGTAGAATTTGCCGGCAGAACCGCCGAAATCTTGTTCGTACCCGGCCATACAAAAGCTCACATAGCCTACTATTTCCCCGCGCGCAACCCAGGGGAAACTGGCGAATTGTTCTGTGGGGACACTTTATTTGCTGGAGGCTGTGGCAGACTGTTTGAAGGCACTCCCGCTCAAATGGTAGCTTCTCTGGAACAATTGCGAAACTTGCCGGACAATACCAGAGTTTGGTGCGCCCACGAATATACACTGAAAAACTTGCAATTTGCGATCGGCGTAGATGGCGACAATCCTGATTTGCAGCGACGCTTGGGCGAAGTCAAAGAGGCTCGCAGTCGATCGCAACCTACCATACCATCATCGATCGGCATCGAGAAAAAGACCAACCCATTTTTGCGCTGGGATTTTCCCAACCTCCAATCAGCCGCCAACACTCACGATCCCGTCCAAACCTTCGCTCGATTGCGCGGCATGAAAGACCGATTTTGACCAGTACCAAGGGCGACGATAGAATAATTGTACAGGCTTTGACATCTCTCTGAGATTGAATTGTTACCCTGTTTAAATTAAAATTTCTTCTGAATTATGTCCGTATAATTTATGAGCGCGATCGGCTTGGGCAAAACTAAAACCGTTGTTAGAAATCGATGAAAAATCAAGGCAATATAGAACCGCAACCGAAAATCGACACCTCTGTTTCAGAGGATTCTAACAAAGTGCTGTATCCAAACGCGTTATTGCCAACAGATTTAGGGATGGTTCTGCAATTGGCAGACGGCAGCATTCAGGGGTGCAATTCTTATGCTGAGGAACTCTTGGGGATCACAGCAGAACAAATGCACGGTAACAGTTCAATAAACTGTCCCTGGCAGACTGTGCGCGAAGATGGCTCGGATTTTCCCGGCGAGACGCATCCGGCAATGGTGGCGCTGCAAACTGGGCAGCCATGCTCAAATATCATCATGGGATTCTATCAGCCGCAGGGAGAATTGATTTGGTTGAGGCTCAATTCTCAACCTTTATTTCAGGGAGATCGATCGACTCCCTACGCAGTAGTTACAACCTTCACGGCGATCGCTCAACCTCAGCCACAAGCAGTCACTCACGCGCCCGCTACGCAACTTTCAGACACCCTCGAAAGTATTTCCGACGGTTTTTTTGCTTTGGATCGAGACTGGCGATTTACTTACGTTAATTCCCAAGCGGCGCGGTGGCTGAATCGAACTGCGACAGATTTGATCGGCAACAACGTTTGGGAAGAGTTTCCCGAATCTGCGGGCAGTTTGTTTGAGCAGAAATTTCGCCGCTGCGCTGCGGAGCAAGTTACAGTTAGTTTTGAATCTTTTTATGAGCCGCTGAATAGTTGGTATGCGGTACGAGCTTATCCGATCGCCTCGGGAATTGCGGTTTATTTTCAAGATGTCACCGAGCCCAAAGCGGCTCGCGCTGCTTTTATTCAACAAGCCCAAACTGCGCGGCAACAACTTGCAGAAATTGAGGCGATTTATGCTAGCGCGCCGATCGGACTTTGCTTTATCGATACCGAGTTGCGGTTTGTCCGCATCAACTCGCGCCTAGCAGAAATCAACGGAGTTCCAGCCGCCGCCCACATCGGTAAAACATTGCGCGAAATCTTGCCAGAAATGGCAGATGATTTAGAGCCGCTTTACAGACAAGTTATTGAAACTAAAATTCCGATCGCACAGCTCGAAGTTACCGGAAAAAACTCAGCACAGCCCGGTGTAGAACGCGCTTGGCTGTTCAGTCTCTATCCGCTAGCCCCGGACGATCGCGTACAGGGCGTGAATGTGACGGTGTACGAAATTACCGAACGCAAAGCTTCCAAGAAAGAAATTCAACGGCTCAATCAGGAACTAGAGCGCCGAGTTAACGAACTGCAATTAATATTTAATGCTTTACCTGTCGGGATGGCGATCGCAGACGACCCGCATTGTAAAGTAATTCGCGCTAACCTGTTTGCTCAGTCAATGCTCGCAGTGGCGCCGGATGTCAATGTTTCTGCAACCGGAGATCAAGCCGAACTTCTGCCCTTCAGACAACTGATCGACGGACAGGAAAGCCCCCTAGAAGAACTCCCAATGCAGCGGGCTGCGGCTTCGGGCACCGAAGTGCGGGATGTGGAAATTCAAATTGTGCGATCGGACGGGATGGTATTAGATTGGTTGGTGAATGCAGTTCCGTTATTTGATGCACAGGGCGCAGTTCGCGGCTGTGTGGCGGCGTTTGTGGATATTAGCGATCGCAAACAAGCAGAAGAAGCTTTGCGCCGCTCCGAGGAACGCTACCGCACTTTGTTTGAGTCCCTAGACGAAGGTTTTTGCGTCATCGAAATGCTGTTTGACGACAACCACAAGCCGATCGATTACCGCTTTTTGGAAGTCAATCCGGCCTTCGAGAGACAAACCGGACTCGTACAAGCGGCGGGGAAAACGGCGCGAGAGCTCATTCCAGGGCTCGAAGATTATTGGTTTGAGATTTACGGCAAAGTCGCGCTGACAGGGGAACCAGTGCACTTTGAGCAAGGCTCGGAAGTCATGAACCGCTGGTTTGAGGTTTCGGCCTTCCGCACTCCTGAGCCGCACAGCCGCAAAGTCGGCATACTTTTCAAAGAAATCAGCGATCGCAAGCATTCAGAAAATCTCTTGCGCGAACACTACAGCAAGTTGCGGCTGTTTGTCAAACATTCGCCTGTGGGGGTGGCGATGTTTGACCGCCAAATGTGCTATATGCTGGTGAGCGACCGCTGGCTGGCCAGTTACGGGCTCGGCGCTCAAAATATTGTCGGCCGATCGCATTACGATATCTTTCCGGAATTGCCCGATCGTTGGAAACAAATCCACCAGCGCTGTCTGGCGGGAGCAGTCGAAATCTGCCCAGAAGAACCGTTTCCCCGCGCTGATGGCTGCGTAGACTGGGTGCGCTGGGAAATTCACCCTTGGCGAACCAACAGCGGTGAGATTGGCGGGATCATGATTTTTTCGGAAGTAATCACCGAGCGCAAAAACGCCGAACTCGCCATCGCCGAGGCAAAACAGCAAGTCAGCAATATTATCGAAAGTATTACCGATGCTTTTATCGCGATCGATTCGCAGTGGCGCTATACCTACGTTAATGCCACTGCTGAAAAATTGCTGGCGCGATCGAGAAACGACTTATTAGGTCGATCGATCTGGGAGCTATTCCCCGCCGAGGGAGAATCCAATTCGATGGTATATCAAGAATTTCATCGAGTCGTTAACGAGCAAGTTTCTGTCAAGTTTGAAGAGTTTTCGCCCTCGCTTCAAATATATATAGAAGTGAGCGCCTATCCAGCAGCCGATGGACTTACGGCTTATTGGAGCGATATTAGCGATCGCCGCCGGACAGAAGAAGAACTGCGACAAAAGAATGCAATTTTGAACGCGATCAACGAGTCAGCCCCCACACCAATTTTTGTCAAAGATCGAGAAGGGCGGATTATTTATGCCAATCCAGCCACCCTGGAGGCCCTGGGAAAAACTGCTGGTGAAGTAATTGGCTGGCGCGATCGCGATTTATACCCAATAGCAGAACTAGGAGCAGAAGTCAGCGAAAACGATCGGCGGGTTATGGAATCCGGCAAAACAGAAGTTGTCGAAGAATCTCCCGATGGCATTCGGACATTTCTGGGAATGAAAGCTCCCTACCGCAACGAAGCTGGAGAAGTAATCGGCTTGATTGGCATCTCCAACGACATCACAAATCGCAAGCGAGCAGAAATCGAGCTGCAAGAACAAACAAAGTTACTGCAAGTAATTATTGACAGCATTGGTGATGGTTTAATTCTTGCCAACCAACAAGGGGAGTTTGTGCTGTTTAACCGAGCCGCTGTGGGGATATTCGGTCAGCTAACAAATGAAAAATCCCCTCGGGAATGGTCGAGCACCTACGGACTATTTTTGGCCGACCAAAAAACTCTTTTCCCCGAAAATGAACTACCTCTAGCCAGAGCAATCAAAGGTGAATATGTCAATGATGTAGAAGTATTTGTCTGCCGCGAAAATTGCGAAGATCGCTGGATCAGTATCAGCGGTTATCCGGTGGTTGATACTAGCAACGAAATCCAAGGCGGAGTGGTTGTCTGTCGCGATATCACAGAACGCAAACAATCAGAAGCAGCGCTGCTTGAGAGTGAAGTACGATTCCGCAATATGGCGAACAACGCTCCATTTATGGTCTGGGTAACAGACTCCACAGGCTACTGCACTTTCCTCAGCGAAAGTTGGTATGAATTCACCGGTCAAACTGAGGAAACAGGTTTGGGATTTGGTTGGATAAATGCTTTGCATCCAGAAGACCGAGAACAGGCCAAAAACGCATTTTTGATGGCCAACCAACGCCAGGAACCTTTCCGCATGGAATATCGCGTCCGACGCCTGGATGGCGGATATTCTTGGGCGATAGATGCGACTGCTCCCAGATTGTCCGAAAGCGGACAATTTGAGGGTTATATCGGCTCTGTAATCGACATTACAGAGCGCAAACAAGTGGAAATCGAGCGCGATATGGTTCTGCAATTGGAACAAACTGCCCGCGCGGAAGCGGAGCGAGCTAACCGGATTAAAGACGAGTTTCTGGCGGTGCTTTCTCACGAGTTGCGATCGCCCTTAAATCCGATTTTAGGCTGGTCACAACTGCTCAGAGGTGGCAAGCTGAGCGCGGATAAAACCGCCAAAGCATTGGAGACAATCGAGCGCAACGCCAGACTGCAATCTCAATTAATCGAAGACTTGCTAGATGTGTCTCGGATTCTGCAAGGGAAACTCAGATTAACTGTTGCTCCGGTGAATGTGGCAACCATTATTTTGTCTGCTTTGGAAACCGTGCAATTATCAGCGGAAGCTAAAAAAATTCAAATTCAAACAATCTTAAATCCCGATGTCTGTCAAGTTGTCGGCGATACAGGTCGCTTGCAGCAAGTTGTGTGGAATTTGTTATCAAACGCGGTAAAATTTACGCCAGAAGGCGGTGGAGTTGAAGTTAGATTAACGCAAATCGATCGCCAAGTTCAAATTCAAGTGATAGACACGGGTAAAGGCATTGTTCCCGATTTCTTGCCTTATGTTTTCGAGCATTTCCGACAAGAAGACGGCGCGACTACTCGCAAATTTGGCGGTTTGGGATTGGGATTGGCGATCGTCCGCCAACTGATCGAACTGCACGGCGGAACCGCGTTTGCAGAAAGCCCCGGAGAAGGACTAGGAGCGACGTTTACGGTGAGATTGCCGCTATTAAATGATGATTCTAGCAGGCAGGATGAGGCAGCCGTCAATTCGTCTCTGAGTCCCGATATGTCATCTTTGCCGCTGGCCCGATTGAGAATTTTGGTAGTAGATGATGAGCCAGACTCGCGAGATTTTGTCGCCTTCGTGCTACAGGAATCGGGTGCGGAGGTGATTTCCCTGTCATCTGCTGCTGAGGCGTTGCAGTCGATCGCCCAAACTGCACCGGATTTGATCGTCAGCGACATCGGAATGCCGGAGATGGACGGGTATATGCTGATCCAGCACATCCGCACTCAGCTTGCACCAGAGTATCGAGATTTGGTGGCGATCGCCCTAACGGCCTATGCTGGAGAAGCGAACGAGCGCCAAGTTTTGCAAGCCGGATTTGACAAACACCTATCTAAGCCGATCGATCCGACTGAGTTAGTTGCGACTGTATTGCGTGCGATCGGCCAAAAGCTAAAAAACCCATAACAGGTTCGTAGTAAGGACTTCAGTCCTTCTTAATCAGGTTCGTAGTCAGGACTTCAGTCCTTCTTAATCAGGTTCGTAGTCAGGACTTCAGTCCTCTCCAATTCCTTCACCACCTTCGCTTAAGACGGATGAACCCACCAAAAATGATATCTCATCCCTCATCCTTCTTCCCTCATGCTTCTTCCCTCTTCCTTCTCCCTTGCGATCGCCCCTCAAACTTCGCTATTATAAAAAGTTGCAGTCAAAACCCACAAGCAAAGATCATGGCCAAGCGCGTCCAATTAGTTTTAAACAAAGATGTCAGCAAACTCGGCAAAGCTGGCGACGTAGTAGAAGTAGCCCCAGGCTACGCCCGCAACTACCTAGTACCCCAAGGAATGGGATTTAAAGCCACTCCAGGCATTCTCAAGCAAGCAGCGCGCCGCCGCGAAGAAGAAAGACTGCGCCAGTTAGAGCTCAAGCAGCAAGCCGAAGTCCGTAAAACCGCCCTGGAAGCAGCCGGGCCTTTCATCATCTCCAAGCAAGTCGGCGAAGGAGACGCGATTTTTGGTACTGTCACCAACCAAGAAGTAGCAGAACTGATTTTCAACTCTACCAGTCAAGAAGTCGATCGGCGCGGCATCACCCTACCCGAAATTCGCGAAACTGGTACATACAAAGCTGAAATCAAACTTCACGCCGAAGTTACCGCCGAAGTTGATATTCAAGTTGTTCCGATGTAATTGGGAATTGGGAATTGGGAATTGGGAATTGGGAATTGGGAATTGGGCATTGTGATTTGTTTTTCTAATAACTAATAACCCATAACCCATAACCCATAACCCATAACCCATAACTAATAACCCATAACTAATAACCCATAACTAATAACTAATGAGCGACTTGATGCCGACAAACATAGAGGCAGAGGAAGCAATTTTGGGCGGGATTTTAATTGACCCCGAAGCGATTTCCCGAATTGCCGAAATTTTGCGGCCCGAATTTTTTGCGATCACCGCTCATCAAGTCATTTATCGATCGGCATTAGGGCTATTTTTGCAGGGGGAACCTACGGATTTAATGACGGTAACGACTTGGCTAACGGATCGCAATCAGTTAGAACAAGTCGGAGGACTAACTAAATTAGCACAATTAGTCGATCGTACAGTTTCAGCAGTCAACATCGACCAATATGCAGCTTTAGTTGAAGACAAATATCAGCGCCGCAAACTAATCGAAGCTGGCAACAATATAGTGCAATTGGGTTACGAGACATCAGCGCCACTAGAAACAGTCTTAGACCGCGCCGAACAACAAATTTTTAGCATTACTCAAGAACGTCCGCAACAAGATTTAGTATCGATCGGCGAAACACTAAACCAAACATTTCAAGACCTCGAAAATCGCAATGAAGGGCTGACGCTTCCCGGTATTCCGTGCGGTTTTTATGATTTAGATGCTATGACAGGAGGCTTTCAGCGATCGGATTTAATCATAGTTGCTGGGAGGCCGTCTATGGGGAAGTGCTGTATAGATGAGTCCGTTGTACTACAAAGCGATGGAAGCCTTGTTACCATTGAAGAAATCTATCAAAAACGTCAAGCTGAATTACTAACATTAGGAGAAGATTGGAAGTTTCACCTAACTAGACCATCAGCTTTTATAGATGATGGAATTAAGCCTGTATTCCGCGTCACAACAAGACTGGGACGCTTTATAGAAACTACAATTACCCACCCATTTTTAACAATTAAGGGATGGCGAGAGTTGGCGCAAATAGGAGTAGGCGATAAAATTGCTGTACCCCGAAAGATGAATGTTTTTGGTAAAGAAACCATCCGCGACTGTGAGGTTAAGTTATTGGCTTATCTAATTGGCGATGGATGTTTGACACAGAGCGCGCCGCACTTCACCAATGGCAATACTGCTATACTAAAAGACTTTGCTGAAGCTGCTACTAGCTTTGGAGGCCTTACGCTCCGATACAACGATAAAGGGAGGCGCGCACCCGAATATCGTGTTATCGGCGATCGAGAAGATTACATAAAGAAAATAGACCTCTTTGGTTGGAATCTACACAGAGTCCTCGAAGAACAAGATTTGTATATCCAAGAATTTGCTCAAAAATTGGGAGTCTCACCGATGTTAGTCTCGTCTTGGGTACAAGGAATTGCATTCCCCAATCAAGAATTATTTACTCGCACCTGTGAAATTTTAGAAGTAGATCCAAAACAGCTAGCCGGGCCCGGAATGGATGCTGTTCATACCACACACAAAAACCCACTGAGATTCTGGTTAGAAGAATTAGGTCTGATGGGGAAAAGTGCTCATTATAAAACAGTACCAGACATAGTTTTTAAATTGGAGCGATCGCAAGTTGCCCTTTTCCTCAACCGCCTCTTTTCAACTGACGGCTGGGCAACCCTACTTACTAGCGGTCAATCTCAACTAGGCTACTGTTCTGTCAGCGAAGGACTAGCCAGACAAGTACAGCATTTACTACTGAGATTTGGCATCATTGCCGCCCTCAAAAAGCGTTTCGTCAAATACAAAAATACTCGCAGACCAGCTTGGTATATTGATATTACTGATGCAAAATCTATCAAAATCTTCATATCAGAAATTGGCATTTTTGGCAAAGAGGCAGCATTATCGAAAGTAGCAGAAGCACTAGAAAATAAAATATCTCACAATAACCGTGATTTGATTCCAGTGGAAGCTTGGGAATACATAGCATTAGCCAAAGGAAACGAATCTTGGGTATCCTTAGCAAAACGCGCAGGCATCAAAGGTTATTCAAATATTCACGTTGGTAAACGCGCGCTGTCCAGGGAAAGACTTTTAGTTTTAGCAACTGCTTTAGATAATTCGTGGCTGAAACAACTGGCAGATAGCGAGGTTTATTGGGATGAAATAGTTTCGATCGAACCGATGGGAAATAAGCAAGTATACGACCTAACTATCCCAGAGACGCATAATTTTGTAGCTAATGATATTTGCGTTCACAATACTGCTTTTTGTACCAACATCGCCCACCACATCGCCACTGGACAGCAGAAATTGCCCGTTGCCATGTTTAGTCTAGAAATGTCGAAAGAACAGCTAGTGCAGCGTATTCTTTCCAGTGAAGCCAAAATCGAAAGTAACCGCTTGCGATCGGGCAGAATCAGCCAAAACGAATGGGAACCAATCAGTACAGCCATTGGTAACTTATCAGAATTGCCCCTATTTATTGACGATACTCCCAATATTACCGTGATGGAGATTCGATCGAAAGCCCGCCGCCTCCAAGCAGAACAAGGCGGAGCATTAGGATTAATCTTGCTAGATTATCTGCAATTAATGGAAGGTAGCAGCGACAATCGCGTCCAAGAATTATCTCGAATTACTAGAGGCCTCAAAGGTTTAGCCCGCGAGCTCAACGTGCCGATTATTGCTTTGTCTCAGTTGAGTCGAAGTGTGGAAGCAAGGACAAACAAGCGGCCGATGATGTCGGATTTACGTGAATGTGTTACTGGTGATACGCCCGTGCTGTTAGCGGATGGTCGCCGAGTTCCAATTCGTGACCTAGTGGATCAAGAGCCAATGGTGTTGGCGATGAATCACCTAGAAAAGATTGCGGTGGCGAAAAGTGACAAGGTTTGGCGAGTAGGAGTCAAGCCTGTCTTTATCCTTAAGTTAGCTAGTGGCAGAAGCCTCAAGGCTACGGCTCAACATCGAATCTATACAGAGCAAGGTTGGCAAGAGTTAAAGTCGGTTCAAGTGGGAAGTCGGGTGGCGATCGCCAGATTTATTCCTGAGCCTCAGAAGCCAATTAATTGGCAGGAACATGAAATTTCTTTCCTAGCTCACTTGATGGGAGATGGTAGCTATCTGAAAGGTCAGCCACTCAGGTATACTACTGCATCCGAGGAAAATAGTGAAATCGTCAAGACCGCTGCTGAGTATTTTGGTGTCCAGGTCAATCGACACGAAAGTAAAGGTAACTGGCATCAGTTAGTTTTCAGTGGCAATGGAAACCGTTGGGAACCCAAAGGAATCAATTTATGGCTGCGAAATCTGGGTATTTTTGACCAACGATCCCATGAGAAACATATTCCCCCAGAAGTATTTCAACTTGATAATCAGCAAGTTGCGAGTTTTCTTGCCCACCTGTGGGCTACTGATGGCACTTACCACGTCCCTAAATCTGAGAAAAACGCCACGAAAATCAGCCTTGCGACTTGCAGCATTTATCTAGCACAAGAAGTGGCTGCGCTGTTACTCAGGTTCAACATAGTAGCCAGAATTAGGACTGTGCAACAAAAAAGTCATCGTTGTGTTTACCACGTAGATATTTCTGGCAAAGCCATGCAGGACAATTTCCTGGAACAAATTGGTTCCGTAGGCTGCAAAGTAGCAGATGCTGGGCGCTTGAAGATGAGACTTGCTGGAAAGGTGGCTAATCCTAACCGAGATACTTTGCCTAAAGAAGTATTTCAGACTATTCGTGAGCGTATGCGGGAATGTAATGTTACGACACGCCAGATGTCTATATTGAGAGAAACAGCCTACGGTGGTTCTGCCCACTTCAATTTTGCTCCTTCACGAGAAACGGTTTTAGACTATGCCAAACTTCTGGATAGTGATTCCTTGGTTCAAAAAGCATCTTCTGACTTGTTCTGGGATGAAGTGATTAATATCTCAGCAGCGGGAGAAGAAGAAGTCTTTGACTTGACTGTTCCTGGTGTCGAATCTTGGTTAGCTGATGGCATTGTCAGTCATAACTCTGGATCGATCGAGCAGGACGCCGATTTAGTCATTATGCTCTACCGAGATGAATATTATAACCCCGATTCGCCCGATCGCGGAATTGCCGAAGTCATCATCACCAAACACCGAAACGGCCCCACAGGAATCATCAAACTATTATTCGATGCCCAATTTACCTCATTTCGCAATCTGGCATCTCCGAAGCGATCGTAAATCAACTCCAGTTGCATCGAAATTAATATTACCCGAAATCAGGACACCGCGAGTGCCTTAGTCCCTACAATTAATCTCGTGTAGTCCAAGGGCACGTGCAACCAAAATTGATATGACGAAATTTCACAGCGAACACCCTGAAAAAAACACTTTTTATACAATCGGGATTCTCCCTACTTAATCTCCGATTTCGAGTTCATTTGGTTCTTTCCTACCCGTCAGGAAATAAGTCAGCATTTCCCCTTTACCCTTAATCTCGATCTCGCCGCGCTCTTCAAATTCATATTTATATTGCAGCAAATCGTAAGTATAGTGGCTGACTTGAATGCGGCCTGGTATGCCATGAGATTCCATCCGACTGGCTGTATTTACTGCATTTCCCCACAAATCATAAATAAATTTCTTAGTACCGATTACCCCCGCCACCACCGGGCCGCTATTAATCCCGATCCGGAGGTCAAATTTCGCGTCTAGCTTCAAATTCAATTCCTGAATTGCTACTAGCATATCCAGTGCCATTTCGGCGATCGCCTCTGCGTGATCTGGGCGTTCAATCGGAATACCGCCCGCTACCATATAAGCGTCCCCGATCGTCTTGATTTTCTCTAATCCGTGCTTCTCGCTGAGTTTGTCGAAAATTGAGAAAATTTCATTCAGCAAGTATACCAATTTAGTCGCAGACATGGTGGTAGAAATTTGGGTAAAATTCACCAAATCAGCAAAAAGAATAGTTGCTTTTTCAAACTTGTCTGCAATTACCCCCGGTTCGTTCTTCAACCTGTTTGCGATCGGTTCGGGCAAAATATTTAGCAGTAAACCCTCAGTTTTTTTTTGTTCTTTCCTGAGTGCACATTCCATCTTTTTGCGCTTGCTTATGTCATGAAAAAATACAGAAATGCCGTCGTGACTGGGAAAAGCCCGGACTTCCAACCACACTTTTAAGGGACGATAATATTTATCAAAACTTATTCCCACTTGTTTGGCTACAGCTTCATGACACTCTTCATAAAATACCGAACTTATTAAATTGGGAAACTCTTCCCAAAAAATTTTACCAAAAAGTTCTTCCGGCGCACGCTGCAAAAATTGCGATGCTTTATAATTGACGTAAGTAAATTGCCACTGGGGGTCTAGAGCAAAAAAAGCATCGCTCATTCCTTCTAAAAAATTGACAATTTGCTCGTCAGTAGAACGGAGTTTTGCTTCAATTTGTTGTTGCCGGCTCTGGGCGCGCTTTAATTTAGCATAATTAATTCGCAACTCCATTTGGCTGATAATTTGCCGTCCTAAAGTCCGCAGCGCTTCGAGTTGTTCTGGGGTGAGATGGCGCGGAACTGTATCTATCGCGCACAAAGTGCCAATGGGGAAACCGTCAGGAGTTACTAACGGTGCTCCAGCATAAAACCGAATATTTGGATTGGAAGTTACTAGCGGATTCCCGGCAAAGCGATCGTCTTCTAAAGCATTTGGTATAACTAACAATTCATTGGGATTTAAAATAGCATGAGCACAAAAAGCTAACTCTCTCGGAGTTTCCGGCGCATCCAAACCGACTTTTGATTTAAACCACTGTCGGTTAGAATCTACTAAGCTGACTAAAGCAATAGGAGTACCGCAAATATAAGATGCTAAAGCTGTTAGGTCATCAAAAGCTTCATCAGCATCTGTATCTAGAATGTTGTACCGGTGAAGTGCTTTTAGCCTCTCTTCTTCGTTGCTAGGCAAAGGCGCAGCCTGCATCGGCGGCGGTGCGACTATACGTTTCCTAAAAATGCGTGCAAGTCTCCGTGCTGCGAATTTTTGGACTTGCGTCGCTAGTTTTTCAACTAGCACAAAAAAACTTACTTGCCAAGCTTTATTCATATTTTTTTATATTTGTCAAACCTGATGGAACTGCGGACGATCGCAATTAGTGCGATCGATACCTATGCACTTACCGCAACTAACTCCTCAATCTCCAGAGCTTTCGTTGGCAATTCCCCTGTCAATACTTCTCTACCCCCTTCAGTGACAAGTATATCATCTTCAATGCGTATTCCTCGCACATCGGCAAATTTTTCCAACTCGTCCCACTTTACAAAATCTTTATATTTGGCACGAGTTTCTGGGTTATTTAAGATTGCTGGAACCTGATAAAATCCAGGTTCGATCGATACCAGCATTCCCGGACGCAAAACACGATTCAGCCGCAAAAATCCCAACCCAAACCGACTGCTTCTTGTTCTTCCTTCTTCATAGCCAGCCAAATCTCCTAAATCTTCCATATCGTGAACATCCAAACCGATTAAATGTCCGATACCGTGTACAAAAAATAGGGCGTGAGCATCCATTTCTACCAACTCGTCAACATTGCCCCGCAAAATACCCAAATCAACCAATCCTTCCGCCATAATCCGAGCAGCTAACAGGTGAATGTCTTGATATTCCACACCAGGACTAATTTTATCAATACAAGTATCATGGGCTGCCAAAACCACATCATAAATCGCTCTTTGAGTAGGCGAAAACTTACCAGACACAGGCCAAGTGCGAGTCACATCAGCCGCCCATCCCATTGAAGTTTCTGCACCGACATCTGCTAACAGCAAATCTCCTGTTTGTAGCGGATGATGATAATGTTCGCTGTGCAGAACTTCGCCATGTACTGTAACGATGCTGGGATAAGCACAGGTCATATTTTCCGAGATAATCACACTTTCCATTGCAGCGCGAATGCCCGCTTCAATCTTAGCTGTTCGAGTTGCAGCCATTCCCGCTTTGTGAGCTGCTACGGTGACAGCCGCAGCTTGACGCAATTCGACCAAACTGGCTGCATCGTGGCTCAGGCGCAGAGATACGACTGCGTGAGTTAACTCTAAATCGATACCTGTTGGCGATTTGGACGGTGCTAAAGGCCGATCGCGTCCCGCCCCGCAAGCTACGAGAATATCCGACTGTTGCAACCGAATTAAGCTATCCTGAAGGGCGATCGTTGCCGCACCCATTCCCCGCGACTTCAACTCACTCATTGGGAAAGCAGCATCAGCGCCAATTAGTTCAGCAATTTCTGCTCTTTTCGGCATTTCCCCGTGCCAAAGTGTGCTACTAGGATCTGCGTCATCTAAGAACAGTTCTAATTTGCCAGATTCTAAGCGAATCGCCGCATTTTCTAACGGCAAGCCCGCAAAATATAGAAAGTGACTGCTGGCGCGAAATGGATAAGTAAGTGCTGGATAATTGCGAGGAATACTGCGCCCAGACCAAAGAATTGCCGGAAAATTAATTAAACTAGCCAGTTTTTGCCTGCGTTGGTGCAAAGCATTTCTTAACAAATCGTAATTTTTGGTAATTTTCATGAAAAGTTTTGTTTGTAGTAAGGACTTCAGTCTTTTTTCTTGACTATTTTCTATTCTAGACTTTAGAGTATAAGTAAATTCACGGACATAGCGATGAAAACTCCTCAAAAATCTGCTCGAAATTCTGTACAAGTACGGGATTGGCCGATCGCACAATTGCCAGGATTGAGCAATGAGAATCAGTCTCAACTGGAAGAATGCGGAATTACGACAACTCAACAACTAATTCGCATGACTAAAACAGTAGAGGCTAAGGCGCTGCTGGCGCATCAGTTGCAGGTTAATCCTCAATATGTCAAAAAATGGGTGGCTCTGGCCTTATTGGCTCGCATTCCGAGTGTAGGCTGCCAATATTGCGGGCTACTGCTTCACGCCGGCGTCGCTTCTCCGGCTCAATTGGCGCAAATGCCGGTGGGAAGATTGCACGAACAAATCTTGAGAATGCACGTAGCGATGATGCAGCGCAACGACTTAACTCCTTCAGTCGATCGCGTGCAAAAATGGATTGAAGAAGCAAAATTAGTCATTAGTCATTAGTTATTGGTCATTAGTTATTAGTTATTAGTTATTTGTTATTAGTACCAGTCAACAGTCAACAGTCAACAGTCAACAGTCAACAAATATTATGTCAATTCAAGTCTATGGAATCCCCAACTGCGGAACCTGCAAAAAAGCCTTCAAATGGCTAGAAGATAGTGGAGTCACCTATGAATTTATCAACACCAAAGAAAATCCACCGACTCGCGAGATGATTGAAAACTGGGTAAATTCTTTAGGTTTTCAACCAATGCGAAATACTTCCGGTCAATCTTACCGCGATTTGGGCGAAGTTCGGAATAATTGGACAAACAAAGAGTGGATTGAGGCTTTTGCTAAGGATGCGATGCTGCTGAAGCGTCCTCTGTTTGTGAAGGATAAAACGGCGGTTTTAGTAGGTTTTAGAGACACACCAGATGTGATGCGGGAAAAGTTGGGAATTTAGAAGTTATATAAAATCCGTCGGATTTTATATAACTTGTCATTGCGAGGAACGAAGCAATCGCTTAGTCTCTAGGATTGCTTCGTTCCTCGCAATGACAGAGAGGAGTATTCCGTTTTTGTGGGGGCTTTTGAACGCGAATGAAAATCACTCACATAGCAGATATAATGAAGCTCAGAATTCGTTTTTGTGCAAATCCATCAAGTCGGAAACCTGATTTTCCGTCAGAGTTTCAACAATCCGATATTGATTCATTTTGTCGGTCATACTCTATTTTACCGTAATCTAGTTTAATTGCGCGATCGGCTAAATCAAAATAGCGGTCATCATGGCTAATCACAAACACAGTTTTTCCCCGCTGCTTCAACTCCGGTAACAACTGCTTATAAAAAATATCCCGAAAAAACGGGTCTTGATCCGAAGCCCACTCATCAAACAAATAAATCGGCCTATCTTCCAAATAAGCCGTCAGCAAAGCCAGCCGTTTTCGCTGTCCCTGAGACAAAGCCGTAGTTGACAAAACGCCATCTTTCACCTCAACTTTCTTGTCCAAATGAAACTCTCGCAGATATTCAGCCGCCTGCTTGTCCAAATCGTGATTAGTCATCCCTAACAACCTTTCAAACAAATAGAAATCAGAAAAAATAACCGAAAAATGTTGCCTATACCACTCTCGATTCTGCTCAGTAATCGGCTGTCCATCTAAGAGGATTTCTCCTGATTCAGGAATATACAAACCCGTAATTAACTTAGCCAAAGTAGACTTACCACTGCCATTCCCACCAATGATAAACACCAAATCACCCGCATGAAACTTCAAACTTAACTCACCCAAAATAAAATTGCTGTCTTCTTTTTCTCCCGGATAGCGGTGAGTAGCTTCCTTCAATTCCAGAGTCTGCCAATCAGAAGTTTCTACCCTTTTTACCACAGAACTTGTCTCAGTTTGACTTGCCAAAGCCAGTCCCATTTTTTCTATCTTCTCCACCGAAGTATTAGCCCGAAAAATCGCCGGCAACCTTTGCAAAATATTCTGAAACGGAGACATTAAATAGGTGCTTGTCAGAATATACGCAGATAAAACCGGAGTAGAAACCGGCACAAATTTGGGCAAAGCAAATAACAGCAAACCCATCAGCATAAAAAACAACAATTGCCCCACTCCAATCGCCACAGCACCCGTATTCAAAGCAGTCACGTTATAATCGCGGGAAGCATCAGCGCTTACCTGCAATTCTTCCGTAAAAAACTCTTGGCGGCGCAAAGAGTGCAGTTTTAGTTCCTTAATTCCGTCAGTAATACTGCGAAAATGCTTAAATAATACATCTTGTTCTTCTCTGGCTAAATCGAAGAATTTCCGCATTTTATTGAGCAGCAGTTGTACAGTGCCAATCATCAGCACCAAAAAACCAAATACCACCACAAAAACCGTGCCAGAAATCGTGCTTAAATAAGTTAAACACCCGACAACAACGGCGATATCTACGCAGAGAAAAGGAATCAAAAATATAGTATTAGAAAGAGTTCCCACATCATCAGTCAGAGTTGCCAGCAAGCGGTTAGCGCCCAACTCTTCCAAATTTCGCAGCGGAGTAGACAAAATGCCACGACTCAAACTCAGTCGCAGATTATAAACTGCTTCTTGAGAAAGATAGATTAACAAAAATTGAGAGACAAAGCCACTCAAGAGAGCCAAAATTGCCAATCCCGCAAAATACCAGACTAAATTACCATTAGAATTGTCGCTGATTGCCCGGTTAATTAGGGCAATTAACATAGCACTGGAACCGCCGCTGATTAAGCCTGTGAATATAGCAATAGAAACATTTAACCAAGAAGCTTTTAACAGTAGCCAGATTACATTCATGCGATTTTACTTTGAGTTGAATAAGTGTTCGTAGTGAGGACTTCAGTCCTCTCTCATGGGATGCGGACTAAAGTCCTCACTACGAACCAAATTACTGCGGACTAAAGTCCTCACTACGAACCAAATTACTGCGGACTAAAGTCCTCACTACGAACCAAATTACTGATGCGGACTAAAGTCCTCACTACGAACCAAATTACTGATGTAATTCAGTCTCGTCTGTTTCAAACACTACTTTATTGTAAATCTCATTCATCGACATTTGCACTCCCATCGCAGCGAAAGAAACTGTTGCCGCTTCTCCCTCATATTCCTGAAACAACCATTGATTCGATTCATTTTTAATATACTGTGCGACTAAGAATTCGGATTGATTGACTAATATATACTCGCGGAATTCAGGAATCGAGCGATAAAACCGAAACTTATCCTCCTGATCGAAATTCTTGGTAGACTTAGAAAGCACTTCCACAATCAGGACAGGATTGAGTATCTCATCACTGCGTGCGTCGTTGAAAATGGGTTCTCCTTCAATCACCATTACATCGGGGTAAGTTCCCCGTCGATACCGAGGAATCCACAACCGCAAATCGTTGTGAAAAAGCTCATAGGGCTGCCCCTCAAGCAAGTTTCCCAAGACTCTACTCAAATTGCGGATAATCCGGCTGTGATTAATACTACCACCAGTCATTTGTACAATTTCTCCATCGCGGTATTCATTTCTAAACTCAGCAGTTTCCTCTAACTCCCGGTACTCATCTAGAGTATAAATTTTTTGCTTACTTTGTACTAACATTTTTACCTCTGTACAAACTTTTATCTGCGTTAATCTGTGTTAATCTGCCTACATCTGCGGTTAAAAAAGATAATTTAATCAGTCTCCTCCGTTTCAAATACAACCAACTCATAAATATCGCTCATCGACATTTGCACTTCCACCGAAGCGAAGGAAACTATTGCCGATTCTCCTTCATATTCCCGAAATAACCAATCATTAGATTCGGTTTTAATATATTGTGTCACTAAAAACTCAGATTGATTGACTAATACATACTCGCGGAATTCAGGAATCGATCGATAAAACCGAAACTTGTCCTCTTTATCAAAATCCTTGGTAGACTTAGAAAGCACTTCCACAATCAGCACCGGATTGAGTATTTCATCTTTCCGTCCCTCTGTACAAACTAATTCTCCTTCAACTACCATCACATCTGGATAAGTTCCGCGTCGATACCGAGGAATCCACAACCGCAAATCGCTCATAAATGGTCTTGCATTCTTTCCCCGCAAAGCAGATTTTAAGAACGCATAAATATTACCGATTATCTGGCTGTGATTAATACTACCACCAGCCATTTGTACAATTTCTCCATCGCGGTATTCATTTCTAAACTCAGCGGTTTCCTCTAACTCCCGGTACTCATCTAGACTATAAAACTTTTGCTGATTTTGTAGTAACATTTTTACCTCCATACAAACTCTTATCTGCGTTAATCTGCGTTAATCTGCCTGCATCTGCGGTTAAAAATTATAATTAACAGTATATCACAACCAAAAAGAAACGCCTAACTGTAAAGAGTCAGGCGTTTTTCAAGATTTCAAAACTAGGTAAACTTAATCCCGGCGAGACAACAAATTCGATTCGATTTTCGCAGCTACAACAGGTTGCACGTGACTCGTGGCAGACTGCAACATGGGAGTTTTGGTGACAGAATCGTTTGCTAAGTTAAACAAAGGATTAGACAAAATACCAGCCAATGTTGTCGCAACCAAAGTGAGTACGACGCTGACTTGCAAAGGTCGCATTCCCTGAAGATTCCAGCGAACTTCGGGATAATTTTTGACAACATCTGACATCTCTTGAGGTTCCTTGACTACCATCATCTTGACGACACGGATGTAGTAGTAAATCGAAATTACGCTGGTAACTAATGCCAAGATAACTAAGCCGTAAAGCCCAGCTTGCCAGCCAGCCCAGAATAGATAGATTTTTCCGAAGAATCCAGCTAGCGGCGGAATTCCACCGAGAGAAAGTAAACAAATACTCAATGCTAGAGTTAGCAATGGGTCTTTTTGGTACAAACCGGAGTATTCGCTGATTTGGTCTGTTCCAGTCCGCAGCGAGAAGAGGATGATGCAGGCGAATGCGCCTAGGTTCATGAACAGATAAACCAACATATAAAATATCATGCTGGAGTAACCGGCTTCGGTTCCTGCGACTAAACCAATCATCACAAATCCGGCTTGGGCGATCGACGAATAAGCCAAAAGCCGCTTCATGCTAGTCTGGGCGAGGGCAACTACATTGCCCAACACCATGCTGAGTATGGCTAGGGCTGTAAATACGAAGTGCCACTGTTCGATAAGTGCGGGGAATGCACTTGTTAACAACCGGATGGCTAGGGCAAAACCGGCTGCTTTGGAACCGACGGAAAGGAAGGCGACAACGGGTGTTGGCGAACCTTCGTAAACGTCTGGAGTCCATTGGTGGAAGGGAACTGCGGAGATTTTGAAGGCGATTCCGGCGATCGCAAAAACCAATGCAATCACCAAACCGAGAGATTGACCGTTATTAACTGTAGAAAGGTTAACTGCGATCGCGCTTAGCGTAGTTTCACCACCAGACAACCCGTATAGCAGCGACAAACCGTAGAGAAATACCGCCGAAGAAGATGCACCAATTAACAAATATTTCAAAGCAGCTTCATTGGAACGCGGATCGCGTTTTGTGTAACCCGTCAGCAAATAAGACGAGATACTCAGAGTTTCCAACGAAATAAAAATCATCACCAATTCATTAGCGCCGGAAAGGAACATTCCCCCCAAAGTAGCGCTGAGCAAAATGCAGATAAATTCCGCTAAAGCAGTACCCGTTTGCAGTACGTAGCGGACGGATATCAAAATAGTGACAGCCGTCGTCAAAGCGATAATTCCGCGAAATACCAAACTCAAGGCATCGCTGTTAAAACCGCCCAGAAACGAGATGGTATTAACGTTATCCCACTGCAAACACAAAGCACCAACGGCGGCTAGCAAACCCGCAACGGCAACGTAGGGAGTCCAACTAGAGGAACTGCGGCCTACGATTAAATCGCCGACGAGAACCACCAAGAGGGTGACAATGATAATTCCCTCCGGCAAGATAGTTCCAGCATTTAGCTGGGCGGCAAGAGTAGCAAAATCCATATTTTCAGACAAGTTGGGTAGTACAAGGCCGAAACGGCTGTAAGGGGCAGCGAATTCGTAAAAATTCTTTACCAAACACCGATTGTAGCGGATTACAGCTTCGCGATCCCACTTGGGCCGGTGTTTGTTGCCTGGGAGTCGGCGGGAGTTGACCCGATTCGGCGCTTGAAACCGCGTCAGTACAAACAATGTCCCTCTCTTGGAGACTGATGTCTATATTATTGAGGAATGGAAACTATACATCATCCTCAATTGATTTTTCTGCCAACATTCCGTGAATATCTCGTTTGAGTTGCTCTAACAGTTCGCCCACTTGACTCATTCGGGCTGTGTTGCGGCTGCAACCTATCAGCATCACCGAAGCAGATAGGTCAGTTACAGTATTTTCACTGATTTCTGGAGGCAGATTGCGGATCTCTTGAGCAGAATCAGATGGGCTTTGCTCGGAACGGTCTGCTAGGAGTTCCCTACCAGTATCAGTAATGGTATAAACGCGCTTGCCGTTTAATTGCTGAGTGGTTAAATAGCCCTCTTCTTCTAACATTTGAAGTGTGGGATAGACGGAACCAAGACTGAGACGACGGAATTCACCATAGCAGCTTTCCATTTCTCCGATCGGGTTGTTACCATAACTCGGGCCATTGGAAAGCATCTCCAACAAAATAAATTTAATCTCGCCTTGGCGGGTTCGATGTTCGCCTCCCCAGTTTCGATCGATTGATTCATTGTGGGGAGGTCTATCGTATCAAAAATTAGTCCCACAATATCTGATGTTAGCTGGCGAGTGCGATCGCCAATCGGTCAAATAGTCGATCGCGCTTCTAGTCTTTTTGCAGGGAAACCATCAAATCTATCCCAATCTAAAATCTAAAACTTAAAATCTAAAATTGAGGAACCATCCGCCCGCATCCAACAGTCTCAGCATCCAGTTACCTGCAATTCTGCTACAGTCAGTCATGACATCCCCGTGCATCTTCCAGAGACAAGGGTTCCCAGCCTCTGCGCCGACTGCAGTAAAATCCCATCAGCTTGTCACCTGCAACCCGATCGGCAATAACTTAAAAATTAAGGTAGTTTGAAAATAACCCCCTAAAGTACCCATAGGCCTTGACATCCGACCTACACTCTGTAAATTAGACACTCTAACTGCGCCGCCATCCATAGATAAAAAGATGCCATGTCAACTTTAGTCATCGTCGAATCTCCCACCAAAGCCCGTACCATTCGCAACTTCCTGCCCTCCACCTACCGTGTAGAGGCATCTATGGGCCACGTCCGCGACCTCCCATCCTCAGCCGAAGAAATACCAGAAGCCGTTAAAGGAGAAAAATGGGCGCAACTAGGCGTCAACGTGGAAGCAGACTTTGAACCGCTTTACGTCATCCCGAAAGATAAAAAGAAAATTGTTAAAGAACTCAAAGACGCCCTCAAAGACGCCACAGAACTGATTCTAGCCACTGACGAAGACCGAGAAGGCGAAAGCATTTCCTGGCATTTGCTGCAAATCCTCAAACCCAAAGTCCCCATCAAGCGGATGGTATTTCACGAAATCACCCGCGAAGCCATCCGCGACGCCCTCACCCACTGCCGCGATATCGACAATCGAGTTGTACAGGCCCAGGAAACTCGCCGAATTCTCGATCGACTCGTCGGATACACCCTCTCTCCGCTACTGTGGAAGAAAATCGCCTGGGGTTTGTCCGCAGGGCGAGTCCAGTCAGTCGCTGTACGCCTTTTGGTGTGCCGGGAACGGGAACGCCGCGCCTTCCGCCAAGGTAGCTACTGGGATTTGAAAGCCGTTTTGACCCCCCCCAATCCCCCCCTTGGTAAGGGGGGACAGGGGGGTGCCTTCGATGCCAAACTCGTCACAGTCGGGAACGTAAAAGTTGCCAACGGCAGCGATTTTGATGAAAATACCGGACAAATTATCGCAGGTCGCCGCGTACTTTTGCTCAACGAAGACCAAGCCAGGGCTTTACTCTCGCGCATTCAAAACAAACCCTGGACTGTTAGCAATCTCGAAGAACGGCCAGTCACCCGCAAACCCTCGCCGCCGTTTACGACCTCGACTTTACAGCAGGAGGCTAACCGCAAGCTGAGGCTGGGTGCGCGGGAAACCATGCGAATTGCCCAAAGTTTGTACGAACGCGGTTTTATCACCTATATGCGAACGGATTCGGTGCATTTATCCGAACAGGCGATTACGGCCGCCCGCAGTTGTGTGCAAGAACTTTACGGCAGCGAATATCTCAGCCCCCAACCGCGCAAATACACGACCAAAAGCAAAGGCGCCCAGGAAGCCCACGAAGCTATCCGCCCGGCCGGCAGCACTTTTCGGACTCCGCAGCAAACGGGATTGGATGGCGTGGACTTCCGCCTCTACGATTTAATTTGGAAGCGGACAGTCGCTTCTCAAATGGCCGATTCCCGCCAAACTCACGTCACGCTACAAACTCAGGTAGAAGATGCCGGTTTCCGTTCCAGCGGGAAACGCATTGATTTTCCCGGCTTTTTGCGCGCCTACGTCGAAGGTTCCGACGACCCAGATGCGGCGCTGGAAGACCAAGAGGTGATTTTGCCGGCGCTGAAGGTGGGGGATAAACCTAATTGCAAGGATTTGCAGGCTGTGGGGCACGAAACTCAACCTCCCGCCCGCTATACCGAGGCTTCGCTGGTCAAAATGCTCGAAAGCGAGGGGGTGGGCCGTCCGAGTACATACGCGAGTATTATCGGTACAATTGTCGATCGGGGTTACGCGAAATTAATAGCTAACGCCCTAATTCCCACATTCACGGCTTTCGCCGTCACTACTTTATTAGAAACGCATTTCCCCGACTTAGTAGACACCGGTTTTACTTCGCGCATGGAACAAACCCTCGATGAAATTGCCACCGGTGAGGCGAAATGGCTGCCGTATTTGCAAAAGTTTTATATCGGGGAAATGGGACTTGCTACCCAAGTTAAGGAACAGGAAAGTCAGATTGACGCGAAAGTTGCCCGAACTGTGGTATTGGAGAATATTGCGGCGAAAGTTTGCATCGGCAAATACGGCGCTTACCTGGAAGCTGAAAGCGAAGATGGGCCGGTAAAAGCATCGATTCCGCAAGATTTGACTCCGGCGGATTTAGACCCGGAACAAGTCGAGTTTCTGTTAAAGCAAAAGACTGAAGGCCCGGAACAATTGGGACTCCACCCGGAAACTGGGGAACCGATTTTTGTGCTGATTGGTAGTTATGGGCCTTACGTTCAGTTAGGGGAAATTACTGAAACTAACAAGAAACCGAAGCGGAGTTCTTTGCCGAAGGGGACGGACAAGGATAGCATGACGTTAGAGATGGCTGTGAGCTTGCTGACTCTGCCGCGCCTGTTGGGCACTCACCCGGATACGGGAGCGAAGGTGCAGGCTGCTTTGGGGATGTACGGGCCTTATGTGGTGCACGACCAGGGTAAGGTTGGTAAGGATTATCGATCGATCAAGGTTCCTGATGATGTTTTGACTATAACGCTCGATCGGGCATTGGAACTATTAGCGCAACCAAAAGCCGTTCGGGGTAGCAGCAAAACAGCCACACCTTTGAAGGAATTGGGCGCGCATCCAGAATCGGGAGAACTCCTCAATGTTTACGATGGCCGTTATGGGCCCTACGTCAAACACGGGGATATCAATGCTTCCTTGTCTAAGGATGAATCTGTGGAGAATTTCACCTTACAAAAAGCACTGGATTTGTTAGCAGCGAAGGAAGCAGCCGGCGGCGGAAAATCTAGCAAGTCGAAGAAGTCTAGTAAGACTGCGGCGGCGAAGTCTGAGACTGCAACTGAGAAGACTGCGGCGAAGAAAACCACTGCTAAGAAGACGACTGCGGCGAAGAAAACCACGACTAAGAAGGCTGCGACTGCGACTGCGACTAAGAAGAAGACAACTTGAGTTTAGTGTAGTTTTCACTCATCGAGAAACCCGGACGGTGTAGGGGCGGTGCCCCCGTGCCCGCCCGGTTTTTTTTTGGTAAAATACTGCACAAATTTAGGTTTGTAGTAAGGACTTCAGTCCTTAAAATTGGGTTAGAGTGTCGTAGGGCGATCGGAGTTTTTCAACAAAGAGCTGTTTGGGCGATCGCTCCATATTATAATAGAATTTTATCGTAAAAAAACAGGAGTCAATTTCGGGAATATATGGAAAAATATACAAATGAGTTCATGTTCTTTGACCTAAGAATTCCTCTATCTTCTGGAGGCAAACCAATCAATCTCACTATCAATATTGAGGCAGTATCATATGGTGCTTAAACATTTGCTGGAGAAAGTAGTTCTTGAGTATCCAGAAGCTAGCAAAGATAGCTTTACAGGACACCCATTTGCTAGCTATTTCAGAAAGACGATCCCAAAATGTATAGAGTCATTCTTACATCTCCCCGATATGTACAGCATTGAAGCTTCGGCCGGTAAGGGTGGTTGGGCTAAAGTTCCTTGGATTGCAATATTTAATAAATTAGTCACTGAGACTGTAACTTCAGGATTTTACTGTGTTTACTTTTTTCCTGTGGATGGCTCTGGTGTTTATCTTTCTTTAAATCAGGGTATTGCAGATATACGCGATGAGTGTGGGCTTCCTGGATCAAGAAATATGGTTAGAAATCAAGCAAAATTTTTTAGAGATACCCTTGGAGAAGAAGCGATTAAAGATTTTTCTGATTCACTAGACTTAAAGCTAACTTTCATTTCTAAAAAAGACGCTAGAAGATTGGGGCAGGCTTATGAAGCAGGTAACATTGCATCCAAATTTTACCCTAGAAATGAGATACCTGATGATGAGGTATTGACTGACGACCTCAATAAACTCCTAGAAATTTACTTTACTCTTTTTGAAAAACTTTTTTTAATAAATGATATTCAGAACTCCGCTCAAAAAGAAGACGACTGGTTTGAAGATTTGACAAAATATAGAATACATAGAGTTACTGAAAGAAACCAAAGTTTATCTAAAAAAGTCAAGCAGTTGCAAGGTTATATATGCAAAGCTTGCGATTTCAACTTTGAAGCTCGATATGGAGAAGTAGGCAAGCAATTTATAGAGGCGCATCATACTGTTCCAATATCAAGCTTAAGCAAGGCGAAAATTAAATTAGATCCAATACAAGACTTTACGGTTCTTTGCTCCAACTGTCATCGCATGATCCATCGAATTAAGCCAACGCCAACTTTGGAGGAATTCAAGAAAATATTAAAGATGTAAAATGCTAAATATGCTGATCTCACGCCCCCAAGATAGATCGCACCACGCACCCTATCAATGACCTCGCGTTGGTCTAAAATCTCCTGGGCAGCCAAAAAGGCCATATGTGCGATCGGCTTTCACGACAAAACTGCCACAATCCAGAACGATACAAACCCTTGGGCTTCTGTATGGCACAATCAAGATAAAAAGGATGGAGAGGTTTCAGGGTGAAGATTCCAGAAGATGCGCTCATCCCAGACGACAAGATAACCGGCTACCTACTTGTGCAGAAAGCCAGAAATGATAAGTCAAAATTCTTGGCACGGGCTGGATTTACCTCAGAAAACCCAGAAGCACTCAGAGCAGCCATCCAGTCAGTTATGGGAGTAGGTGAGGCTGTTGAAGACAGGAACAACGAGTATGGAGTCTTTTATCAAGTTATAGGAGAACTCGTTGGTACAAATGGCATAAACCTATTTGTTGTTACAATTTGGCTACAACGACGGATTGATGGAAAATTTCAGTTTGTGACGCTCAAACCTCTTAAGGAGAATTGATATGACCCTAGAGCTATATCAGGAAGTTGCTTTAACCCGTGACTTACCAGAATATCAACTCAGAGCAGGAGATATTGCAACATTGGTTGATTTTGTTGCTCATCCTAGTGGTGGTGAAGAGGGCTGTCTGTTGGAAGTATTTAATGCTGTTGGTGAGTCTATTGCAGTCATTGTCGTCCCAATCTCTACTGTAGAAGTTCTACGCCCCGATGAAATCTTAACAGTTCGTTCTTTGGCAAAAGCAGGTTAATATTCATTCAACCGTCGGGTTGAATCGTCTTTACTCCAAGCAAAATATTGTGACCATTTTTGAGTGTGCGGATTAAACAACTTAATGCGCGTTTGCGCGATCGCACAAACCCCCAATCAATAACCTCGCGTGTAAAATCTCCTCAGCCGCCAAAAAAGCGATACGGGCGATCGGCTTTCACGACAAAACTGCCACAATCCAGAAGTAGAAAGCGTACAATACCGCAAATCGCCCACACTGAAAATTTTTAATACTTTTATTCCGTAAAAGTTGACACAGATCCAAACCATGAATTATATTAGACCTATGGATGCAGCAGACACGATCTAATCATGACATCCCGTTACCAACGAGGGTCGAGGAATTCCGGTAAAGACGTTCTGAATACCAAAATATAAATTTTGGCGAAGGCTCCTTAAGGAGTCTTTGTTATTTATGGAAACTAAACCAAAAAATCTTACAGTTGTAGATCTTTTTTCAGGCTGTGGTGGGTTGTCACTCGGAATTCAAAACGCTGGTTTTGATGTGATTGCAGGTTTTGACAACTGGGAGTTAGCTATTAATGTTTATCAGCAAAACTTTAAACACCAAGCATTTTTGATTGACCTGAGCAATCTTCAAGGCCAGTTTAACATTATTAAAAGGTTTAATCCAGACATCATAGCTGGAGGCCCACCCTGTCAAGATTTTTCGAGTGCGGGAAAAAGAGATGAAAATCTAGGTAGAGCAGATTTAACTATTTCTTTTGCTGAGATTGTTGCGTTTGTCAAGCCTAGATTTTTTATCATGGAAAATGTAGATAGATTTGTAAAAAGCACGAAATATAAAGAAGCCAAAAAATATTTCAATCTGCTAACTACGGCCTCAGTGAAAAAATACTTCGGGCTAGTTTATGTGGTGTTCCGCAAAGTAGAAAAAGATTTTTTTGGATAGGTGAACTTGATGGGGAAGATAAAAAAATAGAGCCTTATTTGGAAAATAATCTGGCAAGTGAACCTATGACTATCAGGCAATATTTTAATAGTATAGGTAAGGCTTTAAATGTCGATCATTATTACAGACATCCGAGAAGTTATCAAAGGCGTGGCGTGTTTAGTGTTGACGAGCCTAGCCCAACAGTTAGAGGAGTTAACAGACCGATTTCCAAGACTTATCAACCTCATCCGGGCGATTCAGCTTTGGTCTCATCAAATGTACGTCCTTTAACTACTATTGAAAGAAGTTATCTACAAACTTTTCCAGATAATTTTTTATTTCAAGGTTCTAAAACCGCTCTCGAACAGTTGATTGGTAATGCTGTGCCTGTTAAACTTGCTGAGTATGTCGCTCGTTGTCTTGCTCGGTATATTGAAGATTCTGATGTTAATGTTTCTCAGAAAGAGGTGAGACTCGAACAAGTGGATACAAGCTTTATTCAACTGTCTTTAATAGATGTCTAAATGTATATATAGCAATCCGCTCATCAGTTTCAATGACGGATTTTTCTGCTCTTCATGGTAAGGAGTAGACTGTCTTTAATAGATGTCTAAATGTATATAACAATCCTTGGAGGATTTGTACATATGTAGGGGGAATTGTAGGGTGCGTCGCTCGTTTAATCTGGCGTTGCAGGGCGAGAGTTGTTCAGGGTGGCGCACCCTACGCTGACTTAAGTGAACGGTATTGGTGTTTGACACTCCTCGGCCTAAAGGCACGAGGATTCTTAAGACATTTTGGTCTTAATATCCCATGCAAGTGTGGGTTCCTTTCGCTGACTACGTTTGCAGCGTAGCTGCGTAGTCATATCTCCTCAAAAATGTTTTGGGCGTAGACTTTCCCCCAGTCCGGAGGTAGGTTTTTACATCTTGTCTGATTTATCTATTCTACCATATTTATTTGTGAAAATGGATTTGTTATTTTACTTAAAAATGGAAAAAAGCCGTCCTCAAAGGACGGGGTTTTCAACCCCATTTGCTGATAAATTACTAAAACCTTACCAGCACTGCAATTAGGATTTACGCAATCCGTCCAATTCTTTCAACTGTTGCGACTGTTCTTGCAATCGAATTTCCAGACTCTGGCAAACAAGTTCGCATAAATTGAAAATCATTGGATCGATAATTTCATAGTAAACACTGATTCCTTGGGGCTGTCGTTGCACAATACCTGCTTGCGTCAAAACCTTCAGGTGTTTGGACACATTGGCTTGTCCTAGCCCTGTCTCTTCAATAATTTCAGTGACATTTTTGGCACCATTTTTAAGCGCACACAGCACTTGTAGCCGACTCAGTTCTGATAGAACTTTGAAATAGTCAGCGACCTGAGCAAGAGCGGAAACGGGAATTTGAGACATAGGTGGAAGTAAGTAGATGGAAGAGGGAAGATGGAAGAGGGAAGATGGAAGAGGGAAGAAGAGATACACAGCAAGCCTTTGAGCGAGCCGTATTTTACGTTTAATTAGGTGGATTTACTTAATACTATTTGAGATTTGAGATTTGAGATTTGAGACTTGAGGTTAGGAATGACTTGCTAGATATGGGTTTGGGTCTTTCCTACAGTTGCATTATTTTTGTCAGAAACCGGTTTTTTTTTACGAAAATCTTTCGCTGGAGCAACGCAGATTAGGTAAAAAACTCGGTTTCTTTGGTCTTGATGCGTCCAGGACTGCCTTTGCTTGACTATACTACTATATCGTGATATCATGAAGTTATTGAAAAAGGAGGCTATCAGCCATGCTGTTTCGTCAGTTGTTCGATCGGGAAACCAGTACCTATACTTATCTGATTGCCGATCGCATTTCCAAAGAAGCCCTATTGGTCGATCCAGTTCTGGAGCAGGTGGAACGAGACCTGAAGCTGCTCAAAGAATTGGGCTTAACCTTGCGCTATTGCGTAGAAACGCACGTTCATGCCGATCACATTACGAGCGCCTCAAAGCTGCGGGAGGCGACAGGGTGCTTGAGTGTGGTGCCGTACCCGGCACAGGTAGGCTGTGCTGACGAGTTTATTCACGACAGCGAAACGCTCAAAGTTGGGGCGGTGGTAGTCCGAGCGATCGCCACTCCCGGACACACAGACAGCCACATGGCATATCTCGCGAACAACACTCACCTGCTAACCGGTGATGCTCTATTCATTCGAGGCTGCGGACGCACTGATTTTCAAGGCGGTGATGCGGGAACATTGTTCGATTCAGTCACTCAGCAATTGTTTACCTTGCCCGATTCAACATTGATTTATCCGGGACACGACTATCGCGGGCAAACCATATCTTCAATTGAGGAAGAGAAACACTGGAACCCTCGGTTTACAGGGCGAAGCCGCGACGAGTTTATTAAATTCATGAATGAGTTGAATTTGCCTAATCCTCAAAAAATGATGGAAGCAGTACCAGCCAACAGACAGTGTGGAAACTCAAGCCAACTTTCTGCCTAATTTTTTCATAATACTTAGAGAACAACCATGACACTATCTAACAACTTGCAACTTCAAGAAATTGATGCCCAAACTTTAAAACAGTGGCTAGAAGAAAACTCAGTAATGCTAGTAGATGTTCGAGAACCTGCTGAATATGCCACCGAACATATTCCCGGTGCAAAATTACACCCGCTCTCAAAATTTGACCCGCAGCAAATCATTCCTGAAACAGGACAAAAACTTGTACTGTACTGTCAATCGGGAAATCGTTCCGCCAAAGCCAGCAGGCAGTTACTAGAGGCAGGATTCGATTCGGTTAGCCATCTACGGGGGGGGATTCCTACGTGGAAAAAAGCCAGCTATCCCATCGAAAAAAATGAAAATGCACCGATTAGTCTGTTTCGTCAAGTACAGATTGTTGCTGGATCTTTGGTTTTGGTCGGCACAGTTTTAGGAACAT
Source organism: filamentous cyanobacterium Phorm 6 (assembly GCA_003003725.1). GTDB lineage: Bacteria > Cyanobacteriota > Cyanobacteriia > Cyanobacteriales > Microcoleaceae > Microcoleus. The sequence continues at coordinate 44,641 of PVWI01000005.1, forward strand.
TTGTTTCTGCTAATTTTCTACTATTGAGCGGATTTGTAGGGGCTGGGCTAGTGTTTGCCGGAGCTACAAACACTTGTGCAATGGGAATGTTATTGTCAAAGTTGCCCTATAACCAACAAGCGGGAAAATCCTAGGGATAACTGTATGATTTGGATACTAGGTTATTTGCTGGCAATTGCGATCGGCATCAGCTTGGGGTTACTCGGCGGTGGAGGTTCTGTGCTAGCATTGCCCGTGCTGGTTTATGTGATGGGGGTTGCGCCCAAGCCTGCGATCGCCATGACTTTAATTATTGTTGGCACTGTTAGCTTGGTGGGGGTGATTCCCCATGCTAGACGCGGCAATCTCGCTCTCAAACAGGGGGCGATATTTGGTTCTGCGACGATGCTAGGGGCATATCTGGGGGCGCGGATTGCTACGCTACCATTGGTTACGAGTGCATTGCAGATGACTCTATTTGCACTGTCGATGCTGCTGGCTGCTGGTTTGATGATTTATCGGACATCTAGAGCAGAGCCTGCATTAAGTACGACGGATGAATTAAATTCCATTCAGTACATAAAACCTGTTTGCAAATACTGCTGGTTGTGGTTGATGACTGAAGGGCTTGGGGTAGGAATTTTGACTGGGTTAGTCGGTGTTGGTGGCGGGTTTGCGATCGTACCTGCGTTGGTTTTGTTGGGAAATGTCCCTATGAAAAAAGCCATCGGCACGTCTTTGCTAATTATTGCCTGCAATTCCCTAGCGGGTATACTCGGTTATTTAGGGCATATTTCCTTAGACTGGAATCTCATAGTTTCATTTACATTTTTGGCTGGATGTGGGACTTTAATAGGATCCTATTTGGCACAGTTTGTCTCCGCGCAACAACTTCAAAAAGGATTTGGTTACTTTCTCTTGGTAGTTGCTGCATTTGTCTTGGTGCAGAATCGTCATAGCTTCGAGTCACCGCAGGAATCCTCGACTTACCTGCAACCTCACAATAGGGTGCAGCGGACGCAATAGAAGCGATCGCGAATAGTCTGCGGTCGTCTGTCGCCGCTGACTTCTGCTACAGTTGTTTTTTGCATATTCTGTAGGACACTTTAGCATTAGGAGCATTTGGAACATCGCAAAAAGGATATTTTTTTTGAGCGTGCTGTCCACCCCAAATCTGCTGTGTAAAGCACGCGAGTTTAGGGTGGGTACTACAAATGCAAAACACAGATGCACCGAATTTAAAATCAAACTACGGTGAAGAAAAACAACTTTTAAAAAGAAAATTAAAGCAATAAAGCAACTATTAATTTAGTAAATTCTTCACTTATACAGAAACCGAATTCATTAAAAAATACCTAATTTATTGATTGATACAAGACTAGATAGATTTGCAAAAATAGGTTCGATCGTTAGGATTTCATTGCTTTAAATTATCTTATTTTTTGTCAAAAATATCGGGGCGGTTCGATCGCCCGCCCCGACATTTTTGAGACATATCAACTCAAACCCTTGTCAAGCCTAGCTTTTGGGCTGGCTTGTCACCAGCCGGCAAAATCAGCCTATTTACTTATTGACAATTGCTCTTCTCTGTTAAATTGTCAGGGATATCACATAAAAGTTAAAAAATGTATCAAAAACAACAGAAAGTACCAAATGTTTTATGTACGTCCCTACAATAGAGAAACGAAACAAGAAAAGAGGCGCGATCGCTATGAGTATCAATGAAAACCTAGATTGGGAAGAAGCATTTGAGTACCGAGCGGGCTTGACAGTGGAATTGAAGTCCCAGCCAGGGGTTTTGCATAAGATCGCTTACTATGAAGTGATGATGGTACCGCCCATCTGGTTAGAAAATGACCCCCGTCCCCGGTATCCTCACGAACTGCTAGTCGTTTCGCAGCAGCCAAGTGTGTCCAATAGTTGCCAAATTTCACAGTGTCCAGTTTTAGTCGCGTCTTAGATTTTTTCAGCGGGAAATATCGGCGATGGCTTTTAGCAAATAATCAAACCGATGCAGTAATTTTCGGATTGAGATTGCTTTGCATTACGGTGTGCCGATCGACTTAAGATATAGATCGCGGCTACTGTGCGATCGACTCGAATCAATTTTCCCCTCAGAGTCTCAGCAGTAGATATCGCATCATTCATATTAGCAGTCTGTCTAACAATACCGTTATTTCGCGCACAGGGAACAATACCGCAGCGCTTAGGTTCCAGCTTGTGCAGTTGAAAGAAATCGCGCCGGTTGACAATCAAAACAGCCCGATTTTCAACGATCGCAAATGCGCTAATATATCCTCGATCGAATATTCTAGCGTTTCCTGCTTGTCGAACAGTCACGACATCCGTTTCAAAATAACGCAGGTTATGCACCAATACGGTTTACTTAACATATTTAGGCCCCGGAGATCCCCCTAAATCCCCCTT
>PVWI01000326.1 GCA_003003725.1 filamentous cyanobacterium Phorm 6
GCATCGGATACCATTTCCAAGTAGATAAAATGCCATCTGCGGGCGGTTCAGCACACAGTGCGAAAGCTTGTTTTTTACCACCCGATTCTTCAAAAACACTGAATTGACAAGCGGGCAAACTATTAAAAACGTGTTCACCACCGTCGATATGCCAGAGGTTGAAGTCTCCACGGGGCGATCGCCCGATGCAGCCAGCCCCAAAGCCGCCCAAGGGCATTCCGTGCCAAGGGCCGTCGTCAAGATTGCTTGCGTACCGGACTGTATAGGGATTCTCCCAACCAAGGCCGATGGGACGTTTCCAGGTGTGTGGAGGGATGTTTGGATTGGATGTGCGATCGTTATTCATGGGATTAATCTTAGCGCGCGATCGAAATCAACAATCATTTTTTATTTAAGAAATAGAGGACACGGCAGTGCCGTTTCCCTACCGATGAAATACAGTACCGCACAATCCCGTTTCCGTACCGATGAAATAGAGGATACGGCAGTGCCGTTTCCTGACAGAAATTCCGAGATTTGCATATCGAGAAATGCTTCAAAGGTGAGGATTTTTGATGCGGTGTAAGCCATTGGAAACAAATAGTTTTTTGCTAAAAATCTTATTCCCTCACCTCAGCAAATCCCAAATCAGTCCCTTTCCCCGCGTGCACCAAAGCCAACTTTTCGTAACGCTTGGCGTGTTCCACTAACTCCGCAGATTCCTCTTCAGACAAGTCTCGCAGCCGCTTGGCAGGCACTCCAGCAACCAGCGTGTGAGGGGCAACGTCCTTCGTCACAACCGCCCCTGCACCGACGATCGAGCCTGTTCCTACCCTAACGCCATCTAGGACGATCGCCCCAATGCCGATCAAACAACCCCGTTCAATGTAAGCTGAGTGAATCACGGCTCGGTGTCCGATCGTCACAAAATCTTCCAAAACCGTCGGTTTCCCCGGATCGCCGTGTAAAATAGCTCCATCTTGGATATTAGTGCTACAGCCGATCGCAATGCACTCCACATCCCCTCGCACCACCGCCCCGTACCAAATACTCGCCCCCGCAGCCACTTCTACCCTACCGATGACAACAGCGTTTTGGGCCACAAAAGCAGCTTGGGAGACATTGGGAATCGGCCAATAGGAAGGGAGTTTAGTCAGAGATTCGTTGAGATTACTCATTTGTTTGTCGATCGATTTACTTTTAACAGATTAATCAATTGTCAATACGCGATATAATAAAACCATTTGGCACTTTTGCAGAGAAAAAATTTTGGGACGCACTATAGCGATCCTAAATAAATTGTGTAATTGTTGTAGGGGCTCTTCCCCGTGGTGGTTGGGATCAGGAACCGCGAAGCGTCGCCCTAAGTCGAACCATTGCCCAGATCCGTGGGGGTAGGTACGGAGCACTACCCTACATATTTGTACTGATTTAGGACTGCCATACATGATCGAAGTAGTCTTGCAATACCCGATGTTTGGCCCGGAAATTCAGTGTCCCCACTGTCGCCAAACGATTCCGGCTTTAACCCTCACGGATGCCTATTTGTGTCCGCGTCACGGGGCATTTGAGGCAGATCCAAAAACGGGGGATTTAGTTCACCTTCAGTCTGGACGACACTGGCGCTGCTGGGAGGATGAATGGTATCGCCAGCACACTCATCCCGATGGAATTCGGTTTGAAATTCACGAAGCGCTCGATCGACTTTATACTCAAGGTTATAAAGCAACTCGTGTCATTATTGCCCAACGATATCGAGAATTAATCAGCACTTATTTGGAACGGAGCACGCCTTGGCGAGGTCAATCGGAATTGTCACAGCCAAAGCTTTATGGTTTACCTGTCGATTTTAGCCCCGATCCTCAAGAGAAACCTTGCTGGGAAGTGATTAATTTTGATTTAGAAAAAGAGCCGGGAGTTCCGATTCGATATCCCTATTTTCGGTTGTTTGAATAGTCAGTAGTCATTGGTCATAGGTAACAATTGACAACTGTTAACTGTTAACTGTTAACTATCAACTATCAACTGTCAACTATCAACTATCAACTGTCAACTGTCAACTGTCAAATGCACCACGCCTCGATTCGCACTGCTAACATTCACAAAGCGATCGCCTTTTACGAACAGTTAGGATTTACTGTGAGCGATCGCTTTACCACAGGTTACACCTTAGCCTGTTGGATGGAAGGTCTCAACGGACGCATCGAACTCATCCAAATCCCGGAACCAAAACCTGCACCGGATGCTTTTGGTGACGAACATTATGTTGGATACTATCATCTATCTTTTGATTTAACTGAGGTGACAACTGACTTGCCTACTTGGTTAAATTCTCTAAAAGAGCGGTTTAAAGCAGCAGCCTCTGAGGAATCAAGCCAGTTGCAACTGCTGAAAGTTTTATTAGAACCGACTCAACAGGCGATCGGGCAAAATGTTTACGAAGTAGCTTTTATTGCCGATACAGACGGTTTACCCTTAGAGTTTATCCGGCGGATGAATAGCTAATTAAGTCAGAGTTGAAACACTTCAGAAATCCCATCAGCGTGCATCTGTGTTCATCTGCTGATATCTGCGGTTAAAAAATCCCAATCCCACTAATCTGCTTTAATCCGGATATCAATTAACCAATAACTTCAGTAGAAGGAATAATGGGCGTTGCTGATTTACGGTATGAAAGGCTAAATATGCCCGTCATAGAAACCAGTATTCACAAAGCGTTTGGATTTTCAACTTATTTTTTTCATACCATGATTAAGCAACACCGATTTTTTGGGTGGCAATCAAGTATAATAGCAGTAATTTTTCTTTACTTACTGCGGTTATAGCCCGTTCGAGTCGATGCTCTAGTTCCTCAACCGTTTCCTGAATTTCTACCTGAAATTTGTTGGCCATATTGGATCTCCTCTACTTTAGCCTATATGAGCGTGTACCTTCATGGTGAATTGGTATTAGACAGAATTAATTACACAAATACATAGTAGAAGGATATTCCAGGCAAAATTATGAGTTAATTAGAATTTCCTATGATGTTTATCAGGAAAATAAATCCTCTTTTGTCTAAATTGCTACAGCGAATTCATCGCCAAAGCCGACATCATCAGGTACGTCAAAGAGCACATTGCCTCATATTAGCTTCGCAAGGAGTAAAAAAAAGAGAGTTAATGAATATTTTCAGAATAAGTTATAAGACACTCTATAACTGGTTCACTCGGTGGGAATTAGAGGGAATGATAGGACTTTATAATAAACCAGGAAGAGGTGAAGAGGCACTATTTAACTCTTCGCAGAAAGCCCAAATCAAAGACTGGGCTAAACAAGAACCAAAGCAATTAAAAAATGTTAGCCAAAAAGTTCAAGAAGCCTGGGGATAAGTCCGAGTATAAAAACAATTTTAAGATTCTCGACTTAGCTCTAGGTGAAGAATACCCCCGCTCTCGGGGAGAACTGATGAAACCTACAAACTTTACTGTTATAATTGATATGGCTGAAACCTTAGCAAGCGAGCAGCCATTTTTACGCGTCGATTTTTAGGATATTGGCCGTCATATCTTTGGTGAGCTAACCCTTAATCCTAGTTCTGGCATGGAAAAATTTGAGCCTCCTGAGTATGACTACAAGCTTGGCCAATTGATGCCGTAATGGTCAAAACAGCAGTGTGAAGGATTAACAACTCAGTGTTTTGATATTCCGTCAGTGAAATTGTGTGTTAATTAAAGTTATAAAATATTTTCCCAAAGCAATTTATTTCTTACAGCGATATGGTGCTAAATTCTGGATCAAGAATCAATCAAAAGGTTTGTTTTATCTGTGGCGCTGGTCACTCTGGCTCTACGCTTCTAGGACTTATACTGGGAAGTCATCAGGATTGTTTCTACTCGGGAGAGGCAAGGAAAGCCAGATTCATGCAAAATACAAACTACCCCATAAAAAAAACTTGCAACATTTGTGGTATCAATTGTCCAGTTTGGAAAGATTTTATTACTAGCACTCACCTAGACTTATACGAACAAATATCGCTCAAAACACAAAAGCCAATTGTAATTGATTCTACAAAAAACACTTCTTGGCTAGAAGAGCAAATAGCCACTATTCAAAAAACATCTTCCCAACCTTTTTTGATATTTCTCCAAAGAGATGGGCGGGCAGTTATCAATTCCCGCACCAGAAAATATCCTCAAAAAAATGTCAAAGAAATAATTAATGATTGGAAGGAACTCATTAATGAAACCCAAGAATTGTACCGTCATTTTAAGGGTAATAAAATTAAGATAAAATATGAACATCTTGCCACAAATGTAGAAAGTGTCATCAGAACGCTTTGCGATTTTTTGGAAATAGACTATCAACCCCAAATGGTTAAATATTACCAGCACGAACATCATCCAGTAGGAGGAAACAACGGAACGAAGTTTTTAATAGTAAAGGCTCAACACAAAAATACAGAAGAATTTTTACCTAATGTATCAAAGCGTTGCTCAGATTATTACCAAAATCATGGTTTAGAAATTACTTTAGATTTGCGTTGGTGTCAAGAACTTGACCCTACTGTGGAGCGTTTATTTGAACAAATTGCCGATAAAGAAAACGAAGAATTGAAATGGGAGGTGTAGCATCGAACCAACTTTTGATATTTCTCAGACCTCTTCTCAACTCAAAATTGTTCGGAGTATTGTAAATTTGCTATGAAAATTCTGCTATTAAGCGTTCACCCTCCACAAGGAGGCGGCTCATAGCAATTCACTATGAATCTGCACTTAATAGACCTCTTGCAAAAATAGACCTCTTGCAAAAAAAATATATTTTATAATTAAAGGTTTTGAGTTTTAGACCCCAGAGCTAACTCATAATTGTAAAGTGCTGATATAACCTGCAATCTGCTTCACTTAAGCCAAACCCTTTATTATAGCATAAAATTATTTTGCAATAGGTCTAATAATTAGGACGATGCTCAGAGCCCATCCCACAATTTTTTTTTCTTGTGGGATGGGCTTCTAGCCCGTCCGAAAATTTGATTAAAAAGACTTATGCAAGAGGTCTAATATGTCGCTTGTTACATAACTTTTAAGAATTGGTACAAGTTCACACCATTATCATAAATTTACAGAAAAATCAAGCACTTGACTTCTGATTTTTCTGGTGATAGTATATTTTATCACCTTTCCAAGTTAAAAACTCAGGCTTGGAATTAAAATACCATGAAAAAAATCGATTTAGTTTTTAGAACTGTTGGCGAAAGAACATCCCAAATAGCCTTAGACCTAGCTATCAAAAATATTCAGCCTCGTCAAGTTCATATTATTGAAAATGTTAAACCTTTTGCCCACGCTGTTCAGCAAATGCTGAAGATGAATTACGATTGTGATTTTGTTGTCTTCATGGATGCTGATTGTTTAATTATGGAGAATATGTCTCCTTTCCTTACCAGCAATAGTTTGCCATACGTAGACTGTTATGTTCTTGATAAATTCAGAGGTCATATTCATTGTGGTGTACATATTACTAGAATTGATGTAATCAGAGAAATGCAAGCAATTAAAGTACCTGATAATGATGCTAAATATGTGTTAAGACCTGAATCAAGAACTCGTGCACTGGCACTAAAAAAACTGAAGCTAAAAAAAGCATTTAAGAAATTTAACATTATCCATGATTTTTTTCAATTCTATCACCATATTTTTGCCAAATGCGCTTTGAGAGAACTGAGAAGTCGCCAAGATTATCATCAAGCTAAATTAACTATTTGTCAGGAAGATTGGGGAAGACAAGAAAAAGATTTAGATTTTTTGGTTGCTAAATATGGTGTAAATTATGCAAGAAAATATATTTCCAAGCAGGCAAGTCAGCCCGAAATTGCTAGGTTTATTGAGAATTTACCAATTATTGCTCTCCGCGAACTTAAGCAAATGAATATTTTGGAAAAAGCTCCTTTGACGTTAGCCGAAACTATAGAATTTTCAAGTAAAATTATTATTCAAAGACCCATGATAAGTAAAAAGATGAAAGTTTTTGGAATTGGTTTGAGTCGCACGGGAACTAAAAGCTTAACAATGGCATTAAATATGCTAGGGATTAATGTTGTTCATTATCCTGATGATGAGACAATTTTACAAGACCTGATGGCTGCTAAGTATGACTTTTCGATTCTCAATGATTATGATGGGATTACAGATATAACGGTAGCTCCTTTTTATTCTCAGTTAGATAAATTATTTCCTGATAGTAAGTTTATCTTAACCGTGCGTAATAAATCATGTTGGTTAAAGTCTTTAGAAGCTCACTGGTCAAAGAGGTCTGCGTTTGATTTCGATCCTAGTAATGAGACTAAGATGCAGATCAGAAGATTATTAAGAGCGGCTGTTTATGGTACTTATTCGTTTAATGAAGATAGAATGGC
>PVWI01000071.1 GCA_003003725.1 filamentous cyanobacterium Phorm 6
TTTCAAGATCGGGGTTTAGTTGACCAACAAGGCGATTCAGCGAAAGCATAATTAACTCTATTTGCGCTTCTTGTCTGCCTTCTTGTCTGCCTTCTTGTCTGCCTTCTTCCCGGCCTTCTTCCCGGCCTACAGCCACTGAACTTTCCTGATCTTGAGCAAAGAACTCTTGCTGCTGTAACGTGTTCAATTCATCCTGTGTCAAACTAACTTCGTTGGCAATTTCAAAAGCTTTCTGAATTTGCGGAACTGTAGCCATTGTTTGAGGCACTTCATCCAAAGTACCAGTGGTTTTGATAAAGTAAATCCACTTGTCCGTAATATTTTCCAAGTGCTCCAATTCTTTCTGGAATTTGGGCAACTCTACAAATACTAACTCAATGTCATTTTGTATATAATCTGACAGACGAGTTCTTTCTTTAAAGACAAAATGGGAAGTCACATCTTGATGCTCAGCAAACATTTCAAAATCTGTGATAGTCAAAGCAATCACAGGTCGCAGTTGCTGGTATAATTCTCCCCTTGTTAGTTGCAGTGCATAAGTTTTTGCTGCATTGTACAAAACTCGCTTCCCAAATGCCTGCACCTTCAAAACTTGCATTTCGATAATCACAAATGTGCCATCGTTAAGTAGCGCTTTGACATCTAAGTAGCTGTTTTTAACTCCGGCTATTTGAGGGGCAAGATAAGGGTCAAGGATTTCTAAGCTTTCAATGATGGATCGCCCTTCATAGAGCAAAGCATTTAAAAAACTAATCAAAATGTCGTTACTCTGAGCGGAGCCAAATATTTTCTTGAATGCAAAATCAATTTTTGGATTGATAAATCTCATGTTATGTTTCTCCTAAATATTTGTAAGTGACCAACCTGCCAACCTGATTGTGACAGTCTGTTTGCTATCTTTATTGTTCCCTCCCCTTAGTAAGGGGAGGGTTAGGGTGGGGTTCTAGATTTTTTTGGGCATTGGGATGCTCCCACTATAACTTAACTTTAAACAGCTTTCAAAATTTCATCATCAACCGAAAAATCTATCTCGGCTTTGTCCCTTCCCGAAACTACATAATCATTCTGAAAAGAATCTTTCAATCCCGAAACTAAGTCAAATTCCGGTTGCCAGTTAAGCTCGGTAACAGCTTTATTAACTGAGGCAAAAAAGTGCTGCACTCGCATCGGGAAAGCTTTCTTTTTGCCGAAGTCAAATTGTTTCGGATCGTAGTGTACAATTTTGATAGCATCGGGCGATTTGCCGATCGCCTGAATGCAGGCGCGGGCTAAACCGTCAAAGGTGACAAATCGATCGCCCGAAACGTTGTAAATTTGCCCGATCGCCCTTTCATTCCCCAAAACCGCAGCCATCGCCCTCGCCAAATCCTGACAGTGCCCCAACTGCGTGAAGTGCATACCGTTACCTGGAATCGGAATCGGGCGATCGCGCGCAATGCGATCGAAAAACCAAGCCTCCAAATCGTTATAATTTTGAGGCCCATAAATGTAAGTCGGACGAATCGAAGTCCAAGGCAAACCGGACTCGGCCAAATAATTTTCCGTTTCGCACTTACCCAAATGTCGGCTTTTGGGATCGGTAGCGTCCCCTTCCACATGAGGCATTTGATCCGACTTCAAATAAACCCCCGCAGAGCTCATGTAAACAAAGTGCTGCACCCGCCCTTTAAATATCTCAGCTAAAGGCTTTGTATCGCTCAGTTCCCGACCGTTGTTGTCAAAAACCGCATCAAACTCAAGCGCCGATAACTTTTCTTTCAATTGTTCGACATTGGTGCGATCGCCCAAAATCTGTTGCACGCCCGAAACCGGCACAGGCTTATTGCCCCGGTTAAACAACACCACCTCATGCCCTTGTGCTGCTAAAATCTTAGTAAGATAAACCCCAATAAACCGAGTACCGCCCATCATCAAAATTCGCATTATTTCCGATGCTCCTTACAGTTAGTTCAAATATTTTACAATAAAATCAGTATCTTGCTTTACTAGCAGTTCGCGATCGCATCTAAGCCAAAGAAAGCCAGTTTTTAAACCGAAGATCCGAGCCACCACCTCTATATTTTCCCGAAAAATCCGGTTTCTGCGCCTGTGACTAACTCCGATTGTGCGATCGCCCGAAATAAACATACTTTGAAACCCCTAAAAAAGCCCTATGCAAATTCCCCGGCTGCACCCAGAAACAATCGAAGAAGTCAAACAAAGAGCCGACATAGTAGACGTTATTTCCGGCCGAGTAATCTTGAAGAAACGCGGCAAAGAATTCGTCGGATTGTGTCCCTTTCACGACGAAAAATCTCCCAGCTTTACCGTCAGCCCAGCCAAACAAATGTACTATTGTTTCGGTTGCGGTGCAGGCGGAAATGCTTTTAAGTTCCTCATGGAATTGGAGAAACGCCCTTTCAGCGAAGTAGTATTAGAACTAGCTAAAAATTATCAAGTCCCCGTCAAAACAGTCGAACCTGAACAGCGACAAGAATTGCAGCGCCAAATTTCTCTGCGGGAACAACTGTATGAAATCTCAGCACTAACAGCCAAGTTTTACGAACACGCTTTGCGGCAAACCCAAGGAGAAGAACCATTAGCATATCTCAAATCCGATCGCCAACTAAGCGAAGAAACTATCCAACAATTTCAACTAGGTTATGCACCCCAAGGTTGGGAAGCACTTTATAGTTATTTAGTAGAACAAAAAAACTATCCAGCGCAATTAGTAGAACAAGCAGGATTAATTGTACCGCGAAAATCAGGCGGCAGCGGTTATTACGATCGCTTCCGCAACCGCATTATGATTCCCATTCGCGACACCCAAGGTAGAGTCATCGGTTTCGGCGGCAGAGCTCTCGGCGACGAACAACCAAAATACCTCAATTCTCCCGAAACAGAACTTTTCGATAAAGGCAAGACTTTATATGGCTTAGATACAGCCAAAACAGCGATTGGTAAAGCCGATCGCGCAGTCGTCGTAGAGGGGTACTTTGACGCGATCGCACTTCAGGCAGCGGGCATCTCGAACGCCGTCGCTTCCCTCGGCACAGCCTTAAGTTTAAACCAAGTGCGGCAGTTATTGCGCTACACCGATTCTAAACAAATTATCCTCAACTTTGACGCAGACAAAGCAGGCACTCAAGCAGCAGAAAGAGCGATCGGAGAAATCGAAAAACTCGCTTATCAAGGAGAAGTACAACTGCGGGTACTCAACATTCCCGACGGCAAAGACGCCGACGAATACCTCAAAACATACTCCCCAGAACAATATCGAGAATTGCTCGAAAATGCTCCTTTATGGATAGATTGGCAACTGCAACAAATGCTCGTCAATCAAGATTTGAAGCAAGCCGATACTTCCCAGCAAGTTACGAAAAAAATTATTAAATTATTAACCAATATCACTGACGACAATCAGCTAGCACATTACCTACAAAAGTGTGCGGAAATTCTCAGCAAAGGAGATTCTCGACTCACAAAAATGCTAGTAGAAAACTTGCTGAATCAAGTAGTTAGCGATTGGGCTAAGCGGCAAAGTCAAGACGAATCTTTGACAATGCCCCTGTTAATTAGAAACAAGCTGAAACCAAGCAAACAACAGAAAAAACAGCGTGCAAGTGGTGGTGAAAACAAAAGCTCACAACAAGGCTTTTCTGCCGTAGCCCGCAGTCTTTTAGAAGAAGCAGAAGCGCAATTATTGCAGATTTACTTGCATTGTCCCGAATACCGCCAAGATGTCAGAGAAGCAATAGAAGCTAGAGACGTGCAGTTTAGTCTTTCTCACCACAGATTTTTGTGGCACCTGATTTTGAATGCAGAAATATTACACAAAATGTCTTTACAAGTAAAGCCTTCTGAGTTAATATTGAAGTTGCAAGATAGTTTCATTGAATATCCCACTCAACTCAATCAAATCTCGCATTTATTTTACTTAAACGAGTTTTCGCAAAGAAACGTTTATCGCGCACCTTTAGTAATTAGATCGGCGATCGCCTGTATCGAGCAAATAATTAGCATGAAGCGGCGCCGGATTGCACTAGATATGTGGCAGAAAACAGATGCTGCTATAGAACATTACCAACAACTCTGCGCCGAACAAGAATGGATAGAGGAATTAGAGCGGCTGCGTCAAGTTAATTTTTACGATTTAACTTCCGTACCTTGGGCTTGAGGACTAAAGTCCTCACTACAAACCGGGATAAAAGGACTAAAGTCCTCACTAAAAGCCAGGTTCGTAGTGAGGACTTCAGTCCTTCCAGGTTCGATCTTCGGAATTCAGTCCTTTCTAAAACCAACCTTTTAATAATCGCAAAACAGAGTTTCGCGAGTGTCTCTACCTGTCACAGGATTAGTACCTTTTGCCACCAGACAAAGTTTTTTGATCATATCATCTCGCAGCAGTGCTTCTGTAAAATCAGCACCGTCAATGACTGCTCCTTCGAGTCTGGTATTGTAAGCAAAAGCACCCTCAAGGATAGCATTAGTTAAATTTGCCTTCATCATGCGAGCTAAATCCAAAGTAGCGCCACTGAAGTTAGCACCTTCTAAATTCGCTTCTTCCAGATTGGCTGCAAAAAAGCTGACGCCGCGCAAATCTGCATTGGTAAAATTGCTGTTGCGAAGATTGGCTTTATTAAAGCTGTCGTCAGTCAAAACTTTCCCAGTAAAATCAGCGCCGACTAGGATTTCTTTGTCGTGATCCAAAGCGAAAGCAGGTGCGGGATTGATACCGATCGCCCCAGCGACAATTACTGCTAAGATCACAAAACTCAGCAAGAAACTATAAATATATTGGCGAATTCCAGAATTCATACAAGTTAAAGCTAATGAGCAGCCATGACAGTTCAGAATCGAATCTTACCAGAAAGTGCGATCGACCGTTAGCGCAGCCCTCAAAGAGGAGCGCCACCACTGATCACAATGTACCCAAATCCCCAAACTCTCGGGCTTTGGGTACATTGGGAGAAAACTTAGTCGCCGAGTGGTTACAGCAGCAAGGTTGGGAAATCCTGCACCGCCAGTGGCATTGTCGCTGGGGGGAGATTGACATCATCGCACTCGGAATAGATAGAGAAACCGAAATCAACAGAGGTAACGAAAATTCCCCATGCCCCATTTCCCATTGCCAAACATTAGCATTTGTCGAGGTAAAAACTCGCAGCCGGGGAAATTGGGACGCTGGTGGAATCCTGGCTGTTAGTGCTGCAAAACAAGCCAAAATCTGGCAAACCGCCGAAATATTTTTAAGCAATCGTCCAGATTTAGCAAATAATTCTTGTCGCTTTGATGTCGCCCTAGTCAGGTGCGAACCTTTAGGACAAAAGACTAAGCAAATATTACCACCGTTAACAGCAACAAAGTCTCAATCCGCCACTGCCGAAAATTACCTGCTCACCCTGCAAGAATACATTCGATCGGCTTTTAGCAATTAAAGATATCTAATTAAAAAAAATTTGGGAAAATCATCCGAACGCAGCAATTATCAAGTATAATAAAAATTATTCATTTCGGATAAGCTGTTGTGGACTTAAATTGTATATTTAAGGCGGGCTATACGGCCCACCCCACAAGAGTTTTATTGTTTATTTAACGTGTTTTTTAACATACAGTTTAAATGCAGAATAGCTTACTCGGACACGTTGTGCTTTTGAGTTTCTGCTATAAAAGTTAGTTGATCTGCATAGCAATCTAGGCCAGAGTTTCCGGGCAATATCCGAGACCCTTGACAAATTGCTGGCGAAATGCTTCAATTTCCTGGCGATCGGGGCTGCCGTGACAAACCACGGCCACCTGGTAACGGCGCATCACGCTTAGCGGCGATTGTCCCGTTTCCAAACTCCAAAGTGCCATTTGCAAGCGAATTTCAGGATCGTAAGGAATCCCGAGTTCGTTCATAAAAGCTCGAAAGTCCCCGTGCATTTCTGGAGTTAAATATTGGCTCATTTTCACCTTCACGACCCAGCCGTCAATTTGGTGAATAACAGTGATAAATTGCAAGGGAAGATGATGAGCCGCACGTAGGTAATCCACGACTCTCAGAGTAAGGCTAGTATTGGCGATGTAGTAGAGGTATTCCATAACGATCCTTATGAGCAAAGCTGATGCTATACCTCTATAGTCGCGGGCTATACCCGATAACACAAGGGGAAAAGCACCCGACTTTGGATGGGGGTTTTTACCCAATTTGTTACCCAGTTGACAGATCGATCGTACAGGAATTCACTCAATGACAGAAATTGACTGGTCTTTGGACGGTTACGACTACGAACTTTCCCCCGAATACATTGCCCAAAATCCCGCAGTGCCGAGGGATAGTTCTCGCTTGCTGACTGTAGATTCTCCCAGCAGCCACCAACACCGGATTTTCCGAGATTTACCAGACTTGCTGGAACCCGGAGACTTGCTGATACTAAACAACACCCGCGTGCTGCCAGCGAGGCTTTTCGGACACAAACCGAACGGCCCGGCTGTGGAGATATTGTTGATGGAAGAACGCCAGCACAACTGCTGGCTGGCTTTGGTCAAGCCGGGAAAACGTTTAAAGTTGGGAGCAAAAATTGAGTTTGATCCCATCGCCCCCGCCTGTGATGACTCCCCCGTAGCCCCTTGCTGTTGCGTTCCCGAGGCCCAGGCGCCAGAGCATCATCGATTGACTGCCACAGTTATCGCCAGGGACGACGCCACAGGAGGGCGACTGTTGGAGTTTGACTTACCGACAGAGATGTCTCTCATACCGTTTTTGGACGAATATGGTCACATACCCCTCCCACCCTACATAGATAAGTCCCAAGCTGCGCCGGAACAGTACCAGACTGTTTATGCCGAAAAGGTTGGGGCGGTGGCGGCCCCGACAGCGGGCCTGCATTTCACCGAAGAATTGTTCAGCCGCTTGGAGCAGCGGGGAATCGAAAAAGCTTTTGTCACCCTACACGTCGGAGTAGGGACATTTCGCCCGGTGGAAGTGGCAGACGTGACGACTCACCAAATGCACGGCGAATGGGTAGAAGTACCTCTGGCCACTGTGGAGAAAATCCGCGAAACTCAAGCCAGAGGCGGGCGGATTATTGCCGTGGGTACAACATCAGTGCGAGCTTTAGAGGGAGCCGCAGCCGCGAGTGACGATTTTTCTTTGCAGCCTTTTTGTGGCCCGACAAATTTGTTTATTTATCCGGGCTACAAGTGGCGGGTTGTAGAGGGGATGATTACCAATTTTCACTTGCCTCGCTCTACTTTAATGATGATGTTAAGTGCGATGATTGGAAGGTCTCGGCTGTTGGAACTTTACCGAGAGGCGATCGAGCATCAGTACCGCTTTTATTCCTTTGGCGATGCCATGCTGATTTTACCAGCCGCAAAAATCAATTGACCGATCGTCGGGCATCGGGTTCGCCCAATGCCCAGTATTCGGTTTCTATTCTTCCTCCTCTTCTTCATTTCCGGGATACACGAAACTGTTGGAACGCCCAGTCAGAACAGATTTGCCCAGAGACAGAGCTTTCTGAGCTGCCACTACAGCTTTGCGCTTCCATGTGGCCTTGCGCATATTCTTCTTGGATTTGGAGGTTTTCTTCTTAGGAACTGCCATGACGCTAAATACTTTCGGATTGTATAGACAAACAAATATTCTAGCCGATTTTGCCAGCAATGCTGAAGGAGAAAAATGGCATTCCTCAAAAGGTATTCGTCATCAGGGAGAAGAAGATTGTCCGACTCTCCCACTCGCCGCAGCTTAGAGTTCGTGAAAGTGGTAGATCACGACGCCAGTCACTGAATCGTTCTCAATACTGAGATAACCCGTTTTGAGCATTGCTGTGAAAGCCTCTTCCACTTCGGCAAAAGTTGCGCCGGTTGCCATCACCCCTTGGGTGACAGACAATCTGCCGTTCTTGGTATAAGCTGCCTTCAGCAGTTTAAGCCCTAACTGTTCCGGGGTTTGCTTTGGGTATGTCGAGGCGATCGCCCCGCTGACGGGATACAGCGCCATACCTTCAGGAGATACCCCAAGTTTGCCCCTGAAACTAGCATTGTGTTCATCCACCATGTTCGTCAGCAGCAGCAAGTCAAACAATTGCCCGAACCCAAACAACCCAAAGGTACACAGCCACAGCAAACCCGTGGCAATCTTGCCGTTGTAAAGACGGTGGAGTCCGAAGGGGCCGAAAAAACAAGCAGCCCATAACAGGTAACTAACACCTAAATTGCTCATTTTATGACCGTCCTGCCTGGTTATTCTAACTATTGCACTCCTTCAATATATATTTTGTAGTTGGCGATCGGGTGTTTCAAAAGCTTGACACGGGAATTTATTTGTGCTTTATCATATCAAGTGACAAAAAGCAGAATTTTCTTTGCTTCTATCTTCTGTCTCAAAGCCCATAAGTAATTGTGCGTAGCAATTCTTAACGCCAGCAACATATTTGCAGGGGCGAGAGCTTGGTAAACTGGAAGGCGTGGAAATTTCAGCATTGACCTGAATTTGACACCAAGCGCCCTCCGTGCGCCGCACAGCGCTGGTCGGACATACATAGGCGCGATCGCCCCCAGTACCCGACACATCAAACGAGCGAGCAATTATAAGCAAAAATCCAATAAAGATATGGTAGATTCCCTCAAAAAACCCGCTTTTGCAGAACAGCAAGAAGCGAAAACCCCAGCCAAAGAAACTATTCTCACGCCGAGATTTTACACAACCGACTTTGACGAGATGGCCAAAATGGACATCTCGATCAACGAAGCCGAACTCGAAGCAATCATCAAAGAGTTCCGCGTTGACTACAACAAAACCCACTTCGTGCGCGATGCCGAGTTCGATCAATCTTGGGAACACATCGACGGCGAAAAGCGCAAGTTGTTCATTGAATTCCTCGAACGCTCTTGCACCGCTGAGTTTTCTGGCTTCTTGCTCTACAAAGAATTGGCACGCAAGCTCAAGGGCAAAAACCCAGTGCTCGCCGAAGGTTTCTTGCTGATGTCCCGCGACGAAGCGCGACACGCCGGATTCCTCAACAAAGCGCTGTCGGACTTTGGTTTGTCCCTGGATTTGGGTTTCTTGACAAAGAGCCGCAGTTACACATTCTTCAAGCCGAAGTTTATTTTCTACGCCACTTACTTATCCGAAAAAATCGGTTATTGGCGCTACATCACGATTTACCAGCACTTGAAAGAGCATCCTGAAGATCAGATTTATCCGATTTTCCGATTCTTTGAAAATTGGTGTCAGGATGAAAATCGCCACGGAGATTTCTTTGACGCGGTGATGAGAGCTCAGCCTCAGATGTTGAATGATTGGCGCGCTAAGCTGTGGTGCCGCTTCTTCTTGCTGTCGGTATTCGCGACAATGTATCTCAATGATATCCAGCGCGGTGGTTTTTATCGATCGCTCGGACTCGATCCTCGCGAATACGACATTGAAGTCATCAAAAAAACCAACGAAACAGCAGGCCGCGTATTCCCCGTCATGCTAGACGTGAACAATCCAGAATTTTATGAACGGCTGGATGTTTGCCTCCAAAACAATCAGAAGTTGACCGCAATTGTCGCTTCTGAAACTCCGAAATTCTTGCAATTGTTCCAAAAATTGCCTCTGTATTTGTCCAACGGTTGGCAGTTGGTGAAACTGTACTTCATGAAGACGATCGAGTCGCCTTCTGTTGAAGGCGCAGTCCGTTAAATTTTGATTTTTCATCCTCTGTTACGGCGGTTCTGCGGGAAGCGGAGCCGCTTTTTTTTGGTATAATGTTAGATTAGTTTTTGTGGGCGATCGCCCCAGGGTTGGCCGCAGCAAAGGTTAAAAGTCAGAATTGTAATGTTTACGCTATTCTCAACTCAGTATTTTAAAATTAGCGAGCGCTCTCAAATCTACTATCTACTATCTTTTTAGTGCACCTTTATGAAAGCAAAGAAAAAACAATTCAACAAATCAACATTGGTTTTTTGCCTAGGAATGCTCGGCGTTTTCCTCATGTCCTTAAGTCTGCGGTTTTGGGAATTAGAGCGATTTAACACCTTAGTATTTGACGAAGTTTACTACGCTAAATTTGCCAACGATTATCTGACAAAAACTCCTTTTTTCAACGCTCACCCGCCGCTGAGTCAATACATAATTGCGATCGGGATTGCGATCGGTACTCACCTTCCCTTCGGCAAAACCGCCGTCAACAGTATGGCTGGCTCCCTGCTTTCCCCGTGGGATTACCGCTGGCTCAACGCTCTCACAGGCTCCTTCATTCCGCTAGTTGTCGGAGCCCTAGCTTATCAGCTCCTTCGGCGCCATAGTTACGCTTTTCTTGCCGCTTTGTTTGCGGCCTGCGACGGTTTGTTTTTAGTTGAGTCTCGCTACGCCCTCAACAATATTTATTTAGTTTTGTTTGGAATCTTAGGTCAATTATTTATTTTAAAATCCGTAGAAGCTGAAGGCAAAAAGCGCTGGCTTTGGCTGATACTAGCCGGGATAGGCTTCGGCGCTTCTGCTGCTATCAAATGGAATGGATTGTGGTTTCTTTTCGGTACTTATCTCATTTTAATCTGCGGTTGGGCAGTTAGTTTTATTCAGGGAAACAAAGGAGATGAAGAACAGAGCCGCGAGATAAATTCAGCTCTAATTCCTGCCGAAAGTCCGCTACAAAAATTGACTCAACTCAGTTTTATAGAAGTATCGTTAAGTCTAGCTGTGATTCCTATCTTAGTTTACAGCATATCTTGGATTCCTCACCTGCATCTTAATCCAACTCCCAATTTTTGGCAGATGCAAACAGAAATTTTGACCTATCATCAACGGATTAAAAGCGGGCCAGACGTGCATCCTTACTGTTCTGCGTGGTACGGTTGGCCATTGATGCTCCGCCCCATAGTTTACTTCTACAAAACTGCTACCAACAATGGACAACCAGATCCGGTTTTGCCAGCTTTACCAGCGGGTGTAAATCAGGTAATTTTTGACGTTCACGCGATGGGAAATCCTTTCCTGTGGTGGCTGTCAACCTTAGCTTTAGTGCTAGTAATCGGAGTTTTAGTTCACCGGATTTGGGTGTGGCTGCAAACGCGCAGTCAGACTTCTGTTGATGCAATAGAACAACAGCGGCCGATTTTGTTTCCGCCAACTGCTGAAATGTGGATGGCCTTATATTTAGTAGTTAACTGGGCCGCTAATTTACTACCCTGGGTCAAGGTAACTCGCTGCGTATTTTTGTATCATTATATGGGCTGTTCTGTGTATGCAACCTTAGCCCTTGCTTGGTGGACAGACAGGTGGCTGCACAGCCCTCAAACTCGCCTCCGAGGGATGGGAGTAACAATTATTTTTCTCGTTTTGGGTGCGTTTATTTTCTGGATGCCGATCTATTTGGGACTGCCTTTGTCGCAAATGGAATGGAAAATTAGAATGTGGCTGCCTTCTTGGGTTTAATAGGATTTACCCACAGATTCTACTTTGTAAAGTGCGCAGTGCGCACTTTACGATTTTCATCAAGTAGATTACTTAGCGATGAGATAAGATAGGATTATTTGTGATACAGTGCTCGATAAACTGGTTCGCCTCGTTTGAGAGTAGCAATTTCTCTTTCAGTAGCAACAGGCAGGGGATTTTCTGCTAACCATTCGCCATTATTTTGGCGCTCAAAAGTAGAATTAGATGAAAAACGATCGCACATTTCGACTTCTACTTCCTCAATATCCGATTGAATAAAGACTTCACCACCAATTGCCAGATAAGTCGCCAACTCGCCGACTAATTCCTGCTGTACCACCCGCCGTTTGTGGTGCTTTTTCTTGAACCACGGATCGGGAAATTGAATGCTAACTCGCTGCAAAGTACCAGCAGGCAAAGTTTCTAAAATTGGCTTTAGGGAACTATTCGCATTGCAAAACAAATAGTGTAAATTTGTCAAGCCTTTTTCGTCCCGCCAAAGATTCGCCTCCTCTACCAAAGGTTCCCGAATTTCTAATCCGAGAAAATTCCAATCAGTTTGAATTTGCGCCATGTGCCACAAAAACCGTCCCCTGGCGCAGCCGATATCTAAATGCAGCGGCAAACTTGAGTCGGCATAGATTTTAGTCCAATCTGGAGCGCTGGCGGATACTTGATATTTACGACACAGCGGATTGACGTGTTCTCGAACTCTAACTCTTCCCAATTTTGATGTCTCCTGAATATAATTGTTAACCGCTGATGTCGGCAGATTAATGGGGATTCACGCAGATTAATTTAGAAATGAAAAATCGCAGTGTGATGATTTTTAATTTCTAATTATTGTATCAAGCTTCTGGTTCAATGCCTGCTGCTCTTAATTGTGCGGAAAGTCGATCGGCTCGCTGCCTTTCCTTTTCCACCATCTCTGCACCCCACAATAACATTTGTCCGCTCTCATCCCACCAGCGCAACCAATATCCGGTTCTTTCCGCCTTTGTTCCCTGCCAAATACCCAGAAACAATCCAACTCCTTCTATCCAATAATGACCGTTTGCCTCGGGTTTTTGCCATTCATAATATCCTGATGGATTCAACTTATAAACGTGTAGCAATCCTATTAGTGGCTTAAAAATGGCATAGACTGGTACTCGCAATATTCGCTCATAAAAAAAGAATTTTCCGGGTGGAAAAGTCGGCTTAGCTGAATATTCGTCGCCCTCAGTCGCTCCTAAAAACTCCATGACGATCGCGGGAATTTCTTCTTTTACCTCTAAGTTGGGGGAGTAAATACGACGAACCTCTGGGGCGGGAAGTGGTTGTACATTACTGGCATAAAACAAATCTGGCGCTTTCATAACTGTTTTGCTGTCCATTGTCGCGCAAATGCCCATATTTGGAGCGACTAAGATTCCTTCTAACATTAGCCCCGCAATTTCTAGGATTTCGCGCAAGGCGGCGGCGAGTAGGGGTTGGTCGATATTTGCGGCAGGTCTTTCCTCTAAAATGAAAGGCTCTGGCATTTTTTCCCAAGTGATTTTTAAGTCGGATTTACGGTCTGTCATGGTATTTTACCTGTTACTGTTTTAAGCTTCTGGTTCAATGCCTGCTGCTCTTAATTGTGCAGCTAATCTTTCCGATCGTTCTCGTTCTTGTTGGGCTTGCTGTTGGGCGATATCCCTTTGCTGCCGTTCTTGTTGGGCTTGCTGTTGGGCAAGATCCCTTTGCTCTCTTTCCCTTTCCACCATCTCTGCACCCCACAATAACATTTGTCCGCTTTCATCCCACCAGCGCAACCAATATCCGGTTCTTTCCGCCTTTGTGCCGTACCAAACACCCAGAAACAAGCCAACTCCTGCAATCCAATAACGATTGTTTGCATCCGGCGGCTGTACTTGATATGTTCCTGATGAATTCAACCGATTAACTTCTAGCAATCCTGCCGCAGGCTGAAAGATAGCATAGATGGGCACTCGCAGTATTTGCTCGTAAAAAAACCATTTTCCCGGTGGAAAATCTGGTTTAGTTGAATATTCATCGCTGGGCGTAGCTGATAAAAATTCCAGCGCGATATCCGGGATTTCTCCTTCTAAGGTTGGGGTGTAACTGCGACGAACTTCCGCAGCGGGAAGTGGCTGCACGTTGCGGGCATAAAACCAATCTGGCGCTTTGACAACTAGCTTGCCCTCTAGTGTCGCGCACACAGCCATGTTTGAGGCAACTAAGATTCCCTGTAATATTAATCCCGCGATTTCTAGGATTTCGCGCAAGGCTGCTGCGAGTAGGGGTTGGTCGATATTTTCCACTGGTTCCTCGTCTAAGATGAAATCGTCTGGCAATTTTTCCCAGGTAATTTTTAAGTCGGCGGTTGTACTGACTGTCATGGTATTTTACCTCTTACTAAAAATAAATTCAGCATCCCCGCCATCAAAACTGCGCTGTCAACTGTCAACTATCAACTGTCAACTGTTTACTGAGACTGCTGGAGTGCGGTTTGCAATACTTGCTTATGAAAGAGCGATCGCCCTACTATAAATTTTATCCTTTCTGGCGATAATGCGTCGCCATTGGCGTAGTGTTCGATCCAGGTTTTGCTGATTAAATACGGATCTTCGGGCAATTCTGATAATAAGTATCCCGGCATTTCTAACTCGTCCATCAATTGACTGACTTTCGGATCGTAGCTGAGGGCAAAACAGCGGCATTCTTCTGATGCTGCCATAATTAAACTATGGTAACGCATCCCGATCGCCATTTCGACTCCCCGGAACACTCCTTTCAATTTCCTCGGATCTTCTAAACTCAGGATGCGGCTAGTTTTTGGCAGCGCTTCGTGTAAATGTTGGGCAATTTCTAAGTCGTGAGATGCTTGAAAAGGCAGTAGTAAAATCAATGTGCGAGTGGCTTTTTGAAAGTCAACTAAAGCTTGAGTTAAGATTGACAAACGGGCAGGAGTTAGTGTAGAGTGCGATCGCAAACAAACCGCAACTCTGGGCGCTGGCAAATCCCACAAACCGGAAACTGGGGCATTTTCTAAAGCCCAGACGGGATCGGGTGCTAAAGTAAAGGGGATTTCCCAATCTGCAAGTAAAGTAGCTGAGCCTTTATCGCGCACGCTGACGGCGGTGCATCCAGCAAAACAGCGCTGAGATAACTTGCGAGTCATTTCCCGCTTCAAAGGCCCAATTCCCTGGGCCCAAGCGATAGTTTTTAAGCCCATCTGCTGCGCTAATCCCATCAAACCGCCATAATAGAAAGGGCTGACAAGGCTGGTAGCGTCTTGGATTAAGCTACCGCCGCCCCAGATTAGGGCGTCGGAGGTGCGGAGTGCTTCAAGGACTTGAAAGGCATTCATCCGATCGCGCGCAGCTACCCCATACCGTTGATTTGTCTGGACGGGATTGCCAGAAAGGACGATCGGCGTCACGCCATCTGGTAACATTTGCAATAGCGATGCCAACAGCGCTTCGTCGCCGCCGTTCCCTTTACCGTAATAGCCGCACAAAATTGCTCGCATTTCTACTCTTTGTTTGGAATCGAATATAACTATTACAATACCTAATTATTGTTACCAAAAAATTCTTTGCTAAACAACAAAATATAGCAACCGCCCGATAGCTCTTCACACAAATAACCTCATGAATAGAGTCGCAAACCTGCTACCATAAGCAGTGTAACTACCAACTGCCAACTGTCAACTGTCACACATCTTGCTTTAGAATACAAAAAATGCACGCTTTGTCAATTCCCACCTGGATTATTCATATCTCTAGCGTCGTCGAGTGGATGATCGCCATCTGGTTAATTTGGACTTACGGCGAAGTTACTCAAAATCGAGCTTGGTGGGCCCTTTCTTTCGGGATGTTACCCGCTCTTGTTAGTGCTATGTGCGCCTGCACTTGGCACTATTTTGACAACTCCCCAGCCCTAGAATGGATCGTTACCCTGCAAGCCGCTATGACTCTCATTGGCAATTTTACTCTATGGGCTGCGGCTTGGTGGATTTGGCGATCGGCTCAGCAGTCAGTTGACAGTTGACAGTTGACAGTTGACAGTTGATAGGAAATCAATCATTACTAACAAATTAAGGAGAAAAGTCGTTGAAAAATAGCACTATTTTGACAACATTGGCAGCGAGTTCACTGTTGTTAACAGCCGGATTTTTACTCCCCAGCAAAGCTAGCAATACTTCCTTACAACTCGCCCAACAACCCAATTGTAAAAGTCCTCAAACGACACTGGATCAGAATATGTGTTCCAGCCAAGAGTTTCAAGCAGCAGACAAAAAACTCAATCAAGTATATCAGCAACTTCTGCCAAAACTCAACAGCAAACAAAAGCAGAGATTGATAGTCGCACAGCGCAGTTGGCTTAAATTTCGAGATGAAACTTGCGATTATGAATCAGGACACTTTGAGGGTGGTAGTGTGGCTCCTTCTATCTACGGTTATTGCAGAGCCAGAGTCACAAAAGAACGGGTTAAAGACTTGGAAGGTTATTTGGAACAAGCAAGTTTGTAAAAGTGCGTAGGCGTAAGCCGGGGCGTAGCCATCGCGATCGACAACAACTTACCCATTAAATCATCAATAGCACAGCAAACTGATGTGCTGCGGCATCATACCCCCCTACCCAAATTATCTCACAAGTGATATAAAGCTTTGTTTTTTTATTTACCCTTTAACACGCCGATAGTGTACAATCTAAAATCTAAAATCTAAAATCTAAAATCGCCATGTCCTTCGTTGGTTTGCACATTCACAGCGATTACAGCCTGCTAGACGGCGCGTCTCAGCTACAGCAGCTAGCTGAACGGGCGGTGGAATTGGGGATGCCCGCGATCGCCCTTACAGACCACGGAGTGATGTATGGTGCGATCGAACTCATCAAAGTTTGTAGAAATAAAAATATTAAGCCGATTATTGGCAACGAAATGTATGTCGTCAACGGTGACATCGAAGTCAAAGTTCGAGGTAGAAGAAAATACCATCAAGTTGTCTTAGCCAAAAATACCCAAGGCTATAAAAACCTCGTCAAACTCACCACAATTTCTCACTTACAGGGAATGCCAGAACGAGGTATTTTTGCCCGCCCCTGCATCAACAAAGAACTGCTCAAACAATACTCCGAAGGTTTAATTGTCACCAGTGCTTGTTTGGGCGGCGAAGTTCCCCAAATGATTCTCCAAAACAAGCTAGATACTGCCCGCGAAGTTGCCAAATGGTATAAAGAAGTATTTGGGGATGACTACTATATAGAAATTCAAGACCACGGTTCCCAAGAAGACCGCATGGTGAATGTGGAAATCGTCAAAATTGCCCGCGAATTCAACATTAAAATAATTGCCACCAACGATTCTCACTATATTTCCTGCAACGACGTAGAAGCTCATGATGCTTTGCTTTGCATCAACACCAACAAACTGATTGAAGAAGAAAAGCGGATGCGCTACAGCGGTACTGAATATCTTAAGTCCGCTGACGAGATGGCGCAACTGTTTCGAGACCATTTGGACGACGAAACGATCAAAGAGGCGATCGAAACTACCCTAGAAGTAGCAAACAAAGTATCAAGATACGAGCTAACAGGAGAAGCTCGGATTCCCACAATTCCAATTCCCCCAGAACATACCGCCGATACCTATGTAGAAGAAATATCTTGGCTAGGACTATTAGAACGCCTCAAAAGCCGCACCAGAAACGAAATTCCCCCAGTCTACAAACAAAGACTAGAATATGAGCTAAAAATGATTCAGCAGATGGGTTTTTCTGAATATTTTTTAGTAGTTTGGGACTACATGAAATATGCCAGAGACAACAATATTCCAGTCGGGCCAGGACGCGGTTCTGCGGCAGGTTCTTTAGTTGCTTACGTCCTCAACATTACCAACATAGACCCCGTACACCACGGATTGCTGTTCGAGAGATTTCTCAATCCCGAACGTAAATCTATGCCAGATATCGATAGCGATTTTTGCATAGAAAGACGCGAGGATATGATTAAATATGTCACCGATAAATATGGTACAGACCGCGTAGCACAAATTATTACTTTCAACAGAATGACATCAAAAGCTGTCTTGAAAGATGTTGCCAGAGTTTTAGGTATTCCCTACAAAAAAGCGGACGAAATGGCAAAAATGATTCCCGTATCGCGGGGGAAACCGGAAAAACTCAAAGTGATGATTTCCAATGGAACACCGGCACAGGAATTTAAAGACAACTACGAAAATACAATTTGTATCAATGCAGAAACTGGCACCGAAGTTCCAGTGCGTCAGTGGATTGACATGGCAATTCGCATTGAAGGAACTAACAAAACCTATGGCGTTCATGCCGCGGGTGTGGTGATTTCTTCCCAACCCCTTGATGAAATTGTACCATTGCAAAAGAATGACAATGGTGCCGTGATCACCCAATATTTCATGGAAGATTTGGAATTTTTGGGGTTGCTGAAGATGGATTTTCTGGGACTTAAAAATTTAACAACTCTCCAAAAAACAGTCGAGTATGTTAAGCACACGCAAAATAAAACTATCGATGCCGAAGCCTTACCTTCTGACATAGAACGCAGAGCTCAAGAGACATTTACTCGAATCAAAAAGTTGCCTGAAGATGTAGAAAAGACTTATCAACTATTAGAAAAAGGAGATTTAGAAGGTATTTTTCAGCTAGAATCTTCGGGGATGCTGGATGTAGTAAAAAAAATTAAACCTTCCTGTCTGGATGATATTTCTTCTATTCTGGCGCTTTATCGTCCCGGCCCGCTGGATGCTGGTTTGATTCCACAATTTATCGATCGCAAACACGGTAGAGAGGTGGTTAAATATGACCATCCGTTGTTAGAACCAATTTTAAAAGAAACCTATGGAACGCTTTGTTTCCAAGAGCAAATTATGCGGATGGCTCAAGATTTGGCGGGCTATTCTTTAGGTCAAGCTGACTTGCTGCGCCGCGCAATGGGCAAGAAGAAGGCTGATGAAATGCAGAAGCAAAAGGAAACATTTATTGATGGGGCAACTAAGAATGGTGTCACTCAAAGAATTGCCGAAGAGTTGTTCGGGCAAATGCTACAATTCGCAGAATATTGCTTGAGCTATGACACGCAGATATTGACTGTGGAATATGGCCCGATGGCCATTGGTAAAATTGTCGAGGAAGAAATTCAATGTACTGTTTACAGTGTTGATAGTAATGGTTATATTTATACACAGTCAATTGCACAGTGGCATCGCCGGGGAATGCAGGAGGTTTTTGAGTATTGCCTGGAAGATGGCTCGATAATTTGCGCCACAAAAGATCACAAGTTTATGATTGATGACGGTCAAATGCTGCCCATTGATGAAATCTTTGAAAAAGGATTAGAATTAAAACAAATTAACCCTCCATTAGATATATAAAATGTATTTAGACTATCGCAAACTAACATCTGAAACTAAGCAAAAGATTATTTCTGCTTTTAATGATGGTATGGAATGCCGGAAAATTCCTAACTACCTTGGTGTGAGCGAGAGAGCGGTTTCAAGAGTTTTAAAAGAAGCTGATATTAATACTAAGCGGCGAAACCGCTATTCTTTAAATGAAAGCTATTTTGATGTAATTGATTCTCATTCTAAAGCTTATTTATTAGGGTTGATAGCTGCTGATGGCTGTGTTACTAATACTAATTCTGTAGCTTTTGAATCTATCGACAAAGAACTGACAGAAATGCTCAGCATAGAGCTACAATACTCTGGTGAAATTAGAGTTGTTCAGCCTCAAAATTATGCTCCTCACTACCGAATAAATTTTTCTTCAGAACAACTAGCAAGGTCTTTACGCGGGTACGGTATTATAACAGGAAGAACTTTTTCGGGAGTTACTTATTTCCCGAACTTAAAATATTTAGGGTCTTATGTGTTAGGCTACTTTGATGGTGACGGTTGTGCTTATGCAAACAAGGGTAGAAGTGGTGGTTTAGTGTGCATCGTCGGTTCCTTTGAACTTGCCTGCGAACTAGCAATGCACCTAGGCATGGGTTCTGTACAAGAGCACGTATTCAAAAAAGTTTATTATTGGAGAATATTTAGTCGGAAGAACATACAAGCTTTTTATGATTTTGTGTATAAATATCCCCAACTGGGACTGCAACGAAAGAAAAATAAAATTGAGGCTATTCTCGGGAGTTATAAACATGGTTAAAGTTATTAGTAGAAAATCACTGGGAACTCAAGAGGTATATGACATTGGTGTTGAAAAAGACCATAATTTTATGCTAGAAAATAGTCTAGTGCCATCTAACTGTTTTAATAAATCCCATTCAATGGCCTATGCCTATATCACTTATCAAACTGCTTATTTAAAGGCAAATTTTCCGGTAGAATACATGGCTGCACTGCTGACTGCTAACAGAGGCGACCAGGAGAAGGTACAGAGATATATTGCTAATTGTCTCAAGCTGAAGATTGACGTTGAGCCACCTGATATTAATGGCTCTGAACTTACTTTTACGCCGCTTCCTATAGAGATGACAAAGGCCGAAAAACATAAAATTTTGTTTGGGATTTCGGCGGTTAAAAATGTGGGTGAGGGGGCTATTGAAAATATTTTGGAGGCACGCAAGGAAGGGGGGAATTTCAAATCATTGCCGGATTTGTGCGATCGCGTAAATCTACATTCTGTCAACCGCCGCGCCCTAGAAGCCTTGATTCAATGTGGTGCTTTTGACAAAATTGATACCAACCGTCAGCAATTAGTCAACGACCTCGAAGGGGTGATGAAATGGGCCCAAGACCGCAAAAAAGACCGAGAAACGGGTCAAGGTAATCTCTTTGATTTGTTAGGTGAGACGAGCTTTGGGAAGTCGGCAAATAAGTATGAGTCTGCACCAAAATCTAAAACTGTCAAAGATTTTGATAAGCAAGAAAAGTTGCGTTTAGAAAAAGAATTGCTCGGCTTTTATGTGTCAGAACATCCCCTAAAAAATCTGCTTCAAATGAACCAAGACCCAGATGTGGTGACTCTCGCACAGTTAGCAGATAAGAAAGGGAAAGTATCAGTTATTGTCATGGTTAACGCTATCAAACTTGTAGTAACCAAGAAAGGCGATGCGATGGCAATTTTGCAATTAGAAGATTTGACACATCAAATCAAAGCTGTTGTGTTTCCCAAAGCTTATGAACAAGTGAAACCGTATATTATAGAGAATGCTATTTTACAGATTAGTGGGAAAATCGAGAAAGATGGCGAGGAAATTCAGATTATTGTAGACACTGCGAAGCCAGTAGAAACAGTTGAGGTTGCAGAGGAAATTGAGGTAGCCCAACCGGAAACACAAAATTCTTGGGTGGCGCAACCGGAAATACAAAAGTCTTGGGTGGCGGAACCAGAAATAAAAAGCTTTTTGCCGGCGGAACCAGTTAACTTTGTACGATCGACAAAACCAGTGGAAGTTTTAGAAATGGTGATTGTCAAGCTTACACCGCCGCAGGTGCAAGATACGAAAAATCTCAATTCCCTGAAAGCTATTTTGCAAGAACTTTCCAATCGTGGAGAGGATGCTAGCGTTTCTGTCGGGGGAATCGTTGTCGGTAAATATTCCTGTCAACCGCTTCGCATCAACCGTCAATTGTGGGTACAAGATGGCAAGGGCGCTGTTAGCCGTCTCAAGTCGGCGGGATTTGATGCGATCGTTTTTCCTCTCGACAGTCGCGGGGATGCTGCAATATTTCGAGAAATGCGATCGCAACTTAAGATATATTCTTGGGCCAATCGTTTACTTGACGCTGATGTCGATCGTATTTCTCAGTATCTCAACTATCTTGCCCAACTCAACAAACGCCCGCGAAATTAACACCAGACAAGATTGCAAGAGTCGCTTTCCAATCAGGAAAATATCTGCGTTGATCTGCGTTGATCTGCCTTATATCTGCGGTTGACTGGCTCTATCAAAGATTAAGGCAAAAAGTCTAATTTTGCTCCTCACCACCATTTTGTGAGGATTCTTTGGCTTTAATCACCGCTTCCCTAAAGCCTAAAACTACTAAAATATTGGCAATAGTTAAGAATGCTTCCGCAGAACCGTGTACCCAATCCACATTTGCTAGGGATTCGTTGTAGGCAACTTTTGCATAAATTGCGGCGGGAATAGTCACAGCCACAAAAACCAGAGTCCCGTAAAATCCCATCAAGGCTAAACGGGGTGTTTTTCCCGATTTAGTCAAAAACCAGAGAAAGCCCAAGTAGGGAAACAGAGACAGAGCAAATAAAGTTTCTTTGGAAATCATGAGTAATTGGTAAGCAACCAAATACTATGATAAATTAAAAAATTAAAAATTAGTGTGAATAATTTTTAACTTTTAGTTTTTAGTTTTAAATTTTGAACCTGACAGATTAACCCATTTTTATCGAACTGCTACAGACTCACCCAAGCCCATAGCTCTTAACCAAAACCCCAGCATATAGATCATCAATATTGACAACCTCTCATGCACAGACAAAACCCGTAACTTGTCCCCTAACACCGTTTTTAGAATAACACATTTTTAACGGCTCCAGTCTGTTAATTGTCGGTTGCTCCAAAGCTACCCAGCAACTAGAAAATGAGACCGTTCCAAAATTCTATATCTGCTAGGCATCAAGTAATCAGCGTTTAAAACCTCTAAATCCAAGCAAGGTTTTCTATCTGCTGCGATAATTTCCTGGAGCTTAGCATCAAAATCGAAAGACGGGCCGCAATCCCAAACTTTGAGTTCCCAGCATCCGTTAAACACTGTAATTTCCAGTTGAACAGGAGTTTCTACTGGCAGATTTTTGTGAGCGTGGCGAACTGCATTAGTGAAACTTTCAGCCAAAGCTAACTGAAACTGATACCAAACCTCATTGGGGATCGATAAATCTTGCAACTGCTCAAACCATTCCAAAACCACAGTTAAAGCATTCAAATCTGTGTTAACTTGCAGACTAATCTGTTGAATAGAATTTTCATCCTCCAGCTCTTCTTCCTGCTCTGTGGGATCTTGCCAATCCCAGGAGTTTAATATATTCATTAACCCAGCTAAAAAATTAGGTTTTTTGGTTTTTTGCGATCGATTGTGACCTTTTACTTCGTAACTTTTGGTCAGCGATAAACAATTTCGACCGTCAAGAGTCTGGGTGTAACTTAGCTCGTCTGCAATCTGCCACATGAGTTTGATCCCTCTGCCGCCTTCTGCCAGTTCGTCTATGTTGATGCTGTTCGACATTTATTTTCTCTCAAACTATTAGCTGTACCCAATTATCGCGTCCGCCCAGACAAAAAGTTACTTTTTATACTTGGTTGCTAAGTATTATCTCGGCGATTACACATGAATCCTATCTTTTCTCTAGACGACAACGCATCAGCAATATGTCTTAATAATCTAAGCCAATTGGCTTACTTATCGATCGCCCGTACCGAAAAAATCGCTCCCACAGCAAAATTCAAACACATTGAGTAAAAAATACTTACCTGCTGTCTGGCTAATTGCCACAGCCGTCGGCAGCTCCAGAATCCCCGGTATTGGGCGTCCGTTTCCGGCCGTTGGTTGGAAGCTGCAAGGAAGCCTTCATGTGTGCGCTCTCATCCCAAAGACGTAGGTAATATCCGCAAAGACGATCGCGATGGCTACGCCCCGGCTTACACGAACAAAAGCACCGTCGAGTCACGTCGATCGACTAAACTAGGACTTGCGCAAACAATGGTTTCTGGTAACAATATTGGGTTTGACAGCCAAAAATCAACCATACAATTGGTTTTTAGCCTCCGCGCGTTCCACCAGACAAATCCGTACTTTCGGCAGTACAGGACTTAACCAGACTAGGCTGTAGCAACATAAAAATTGTCTGTTATGTTCGAGGGGGAAACAGGGAGAAGATAAGACGAGTGGGGAATAGGGAATTAAAATCTACAATTTAAACGCGCAACAGCTTATGACCAAAATCAAACCCGCAATTCTGGCAGCAGCGATACTGCTACTCCCATTTTGCGTAGCAGTTCCCTTACAAGCTCAAAATCTGACTCTAGTCAAGCGACTGCTAGCAACCAGAGGATGTCCAGGATGCGACTTATTTGGCGCTTCCTTGAGCCGTGCAGATTTGTTTGGCGCTTCCTTGAGCGGCGCCACCCTCAGCAGAGCCGACTTAGGTGATGCCGACTTGACTGCGGCTGACTTAATGGAAGCTAATTTAAACAACGCCAATATGAAAAACGCCTTGTTGGCCGACGCGGATCTCAGCAAAGCCGACATGAGCAGGGCAGATATTAGAGGAGCAAACTTAGAAAATGCCAACCTCAGCGAGAGTTTTTTGAAAGACGCATCTCTCCAGTCTGCCAACTTAAAATGCAGTAATTTGAGTGCAGCTAAACTAAGTCAGACTGACCTGAGAAATGCTGATTTAAGTGGTGCAAATCTCAGAGGCGCAGACCTCAAAGCCGCCGATTTAAGTGGTGCAAATCTCAGAGGCGCAGACCTTAGAGGGGCAGATTTGAGCGATGCGAGATTGAACAAAGCTAATCTGATAGATGCCAATCTCTGCGGCGCCAAGATGCCCAATCGAAAAACATCTCGGCGAGGGTGCGAAGTTAACAAACAACAACCGATCAGCATGAATAATTACTGTAATTACTGCCATACTATCAATGACTGGTGGTTGAATGTCTTAAGGTTTAATTAATAAGACCGGGTGGTTGAAACCGCATCTATACAGACAAAACCCGCCGACGCGGGTTGAAAAGTGGGGGATTAAAATTACGTGATTTTCTTCAGTCCGCGGAGGCGGACTTCGTTTGTGTAGGCGCGGTTTCAACCGCCGTCTTTGTTTGTGTAGGCGTGGTTTCAACCGCCGTCTTTGTTTGTGTAGGCGTGGTTTCAACCGCCGTCTTATCTAAAAATTGGTTCACTACCCGTAGATATTCTGCACCGCCGATTTGTGCTGTATTATTGTGACCTCCATCAGGAACTATGTAAAGCTGTTTGGGTTCAGGTGCTGCATCAAACAGTTTTTTGCTCATTTGGGTGGGAACTACAGTATCAGCGGCCCCGTGAATAAATAGGACTGGCATTTGCAGCCGATCGACCTTAGCGATCGAATCAAAGCGCTGTGTCAGCAATAAATCGATTGGAAACACCCGATATATCCCCGCTTGGAAGTCCACCATTGCCCGCGCCGAAGTAAAAGAGCCTTCCACAATTAACCCGGCGGCTTCCGGGTGGCGCACTGCTAGATCGATCGCAATTGCCCCTCCCAAAGAATGACCATAAATATAAATTTGACTCGGGTGAATCCCGCGCTGTTTCACCAAATAATCCCAAGCAAGTTGAGCATCCTCATAAACCTGAGATTCGCTCGGAAAATCCCCCTGACTTTTTCCATAACCGCGATAATCAATCAAAAATACCGACAAACCCAACCGATGAAATCGATTAGCGTGTTCGACATTTCCCCCGACATTTGAACCATTACCGTGCAGGTACAAAACTACCCGCCCCAACTTACCCTTCTGAAGTGGGGGAACCGGAACCCCCCCTAGCCCCCCCTTGTTAAGGGGGGGGACAGGAACCTCCCCTAACAGGGGGACAGGAACAGCCTCTCTTGCTCCCCCCCTTAACAGGGGGACAGGAACAGCCTCTCTTGCTCCCCCCCTTAACAAGGGGGGGC